>JANNNC010000001.1:0-33934 GCA_031398335.1 Massilia sp. | reverse complement strand
GCCAGCCTGGGCCGCTCGGCGCGCTGGAACTATCGCAAGGGCGGGCGCGACGCCGTGCATGCCCCGGATGGCACCCTGCATACCAACAATCCGGAAGCGCTGGTGGACCTGGCGATTGCCGGTGCGGGCGTCGTCTGCATGCTCGAGACCGGCGTGCTGCGCGCGATCCGCGAGGGGCGTCTGGTGCCGCTGCTCGAAGACTGGGAATCGCGGGTGATGCCGATCTCGGTGCTGTACTGGCCGAGCCGCCACCTGTCGGCCAAGGTGCGGGTGTTCGTGGAATGGGTGTCCGAGCTGTTTGCGGGGCATCCGAACTTGCGGCTGCAGGCGCCGAAAGCGGTCGTGGCCAGCAGTGCCACCGTGCTGGAGACGGTGTAGAATCGGGCGAAAAGGGCCTGCTCGAAAGCAGGCCACAACAAAGCCGGAGACAAGCATGGACCACAGCTCGCAACCCCGTAACATCGACATTTTGCTCGCGCGCTATGGCGACAGCCACCAGGACCACACCAACGAGATCATCCACTTCGTGTGCATCCCGCTGATCGTCTTCAGCCTGCTGGGGATCCTGTGGGCGATTCATCCGGTGGTGGCGGTGGCCGTCACGCTTGGCTCGCTCTATTATTACACCAAGCTGTCGCGCGGGTTTGCGATCGGGATGGGCGTGATGAGCGCCGTGATGTTGGGGATTTTGGCGCTGATGCCGGCGATGACGGTGCTGCCGGTGTCGATTGCGGTCTTCGTCGTGTCGTGGATCGGGCAGTTCATCGGGCACAAGATCGAGGGGAAGAAGCCGTCGTTTTTTGATGATTTGCGCTTCCTGCTGATCGGGCCCCTGTTTGTTTTGAGCTTCCTGTATCGGCGCTTCAAGCTCGCCTATTAACGTAAGGCGGGCCGCATCCCGGTTTGGGCCGGACGAGAAACGCGGCGCCCCATAGCATCGCGCCGTGCGGGAAACTGGCTAAGCACGTATACTCCCGCGATGCCCTCTTCCGTCCTCTTTACCGTCGCCTCGCTGATCTGGGGCTCGACCTTCTTTGCCATCACCCTGCAACTGGGCGAAGCCCCACCCGCCGTGTCGGTGGCTTACCGCTTCTTCCTGGCCGCAGCCACGCTGTTCATCATCTGCATCGTGCGGCGCGACCGCCTGGCGCTGCCGTTGCGGACCCACGGCTGGATCGCGCTGCAGGGCGTACTCACCTTCTGCATCTCCTACCTGTGCACCTACGAGTCCGAGCAATATGTGGTGTCGGGGCTGGTGGCCGTGATGTTCGCGCTGATGGTGTTCTGGACGCCGTTGCTGGGACGTGTCTTCTACGGCACGCCGATCGCGCCGCGCACCTGGGGTGCCGGCGCGGTTGCCACCGGCGGCGTGGCCCTGCTCTTCTACCATTCGATCGGCGCCGCCTGGCGCGACGTGCAGGCGGGCGGCAGCGGCCATTTCCTGCTGGGCGTGGTGCTGGCGCTGGTGGCGACGATTGCCAGCTCGGCCGGCAGCATCGTGGTGAGTAAAGTGCGCGAGCAGTCGAGCAACGTCATGCTGACCACCGCCTGGTCGATGTTCTGGGGCACGCTGTTCGTGGCCGTGTACGCCGTGCTGGCCGGCCAGCGCTTCATGCTGCCGCCGACGCTCTCGTACACGCTGGGCCTCTTGTACCTGTCGATCTTCGGCTCGGTGATCGCCTTCCTCGCCTACTTCACGCTGATCAACCGCATCGGGCCGCAAAAGGCCGTCTACATCGGCGTCATCACGCCGGTGCTGTCGGTGCTGCTGTCGATCCAGCTGGAAGCCTACCGTCCGGGACCCGTCGAGTTCCTGGGCATGCTCCTGTGCCTGGCCAGCGTGGCCTGGGCCCTGCGCGCTCCCGCCGTTAAACCCGTACAAACCGTCACTTTGAACCAGATAACCGAAACCCCATGACCGCTGTCACCCATTTCTCCGTCCGTCCCGCCGAACCCGCCGACGTCAGCCACATCCACTCGATGATCGTCGAACTGGCCGTGTTCGAAAAACTCGAGCACATGGTCGTCGCCACCGAAGAGCTGCTGCACGACGGCCTGTTCGGCGTGCGCCCGGCCTGCGAAGCCATCGTCGGCGAGGAAAACGGCGAAGTCGTCGCCTTTGCCCTGTTCTTCCACAATTTCTCGACTTTCCTCACCCGGAAGGGTCTGTACCTGGAAGATCTTTACGTGCGCCAATCGCACCGCGGCAAGGGTTACGGCACCCAGCTGCTGTCAAAGCTCGCGCAACTCGCTGTCGAGCGCAACTGCGGCCGCTTCGAGTGGTCGGTGCTGGACTGGAACGAGCCGGCCATCGGCTTTTATAAGACCATGGGCGCCGAGATCATGCCGGAATGGCGCATCTGCCGGGTCACCGGCGAAGCGCTGGATCACCTGGCGCGTCGCGCCGACTGACAAGCATGCAGAGCGTTACGCGCTCTGGAATAAAAAACCCACGGGGCTGTGAAGCGCCGTGGGCGAACCCATTAATATTAATGGGGAGGGGAGACTGGAAATCAACAATTTCACTGTAGCGGCTTGAAATCGCTGGAAGCTGTCGTTCTTACAATTGCTTACCTCTCTTACCGATTCTCTGATACCTATAATTACCGAGCTGGAGATGGACGAATTGACGTCGATCAAGGGTGATTAACCGCTGTTGCACGATTGAGTGATCACAAATGCAAGGGATGGCGCTGCCTGAAAATGTGTTCTTCGCATCAGGGAGAGACCATGAAACCGATTCTCAAACCCATCACGACGCGGCTGCACAAGGCCTGGCTGCGTTCCCGCCTCGACATCTACATGCGCCACCTGCAGGCGATCGCCTCCCAGCGCGAGAACGATTTTCATGCGGAGCGCATGCTGCACCGGGCGGTGTCGGCCACGCGCTCGAAGTTGCAGTCGCTGTGAATGTCAAACCAGTTGCAATATCAAACGGAGTGGCCTGATGTCGACAGTCGCACGGCCGCCCTGCATCAGACTCACAAGCCCGCAGGCAAGCTCACATCGCGCGCGCGCATCACGCCGCCATTCACCACGGCCTGGCAAGGATTGAAGCCGATCGCATACGCCAGTTCGGCGGGCCGCGTGATGTCCCACAGCGCGAAATCGGCGCGCTTGCCCACCTGTAACGTACCGATCTGGTCCTGCAAGCCAAGTGCGCGCGCCGCGTTGATGGTGGTGCCGAGCAGCGCTTCGCGCGGCGTCAGGCGCCACAGCGTGCACGCCATGTTCATTGCCAGCAGGATCGAGCTCATTGGCGAAGTGCCCGGATTGCAGTCGGTCGCCACGGCCAGTGGCACGCCGGCCCCGCGCAGGGCGGCGATTGGCGGCGCCTGCATCTCGCGCAGGAAATAATAGGCGCCGGGCAGCAGCACAGCCACCGTGCCGGCCCCTGCCATGGCATGGATGCCGGCGGGCGTCACGTGTTCGAGGTGGTCGGCCGACAGGCCGCGGTAGCGCGCCACCAGCTCGGCGCCGCGCTGGTCCGACAGTTGTTCGGCATGCAGTTTGACCGGCAGCCCGAGCCGCTTGGCGGCGGCGAAGACGCGCTCGGTCTGGTCGTAGGAAAAACCAATGTGCTCGCAGAAGGCGTCGACCGCGTCGACCAGCTTTTCCTTCACCAACAGGGGCAGCATGCGCTCGGTCACTTCGGCGATGTAGTCGTCGGGACGGTCCGTGAATTCGGGCGGCAGCGCGTGCGCGCCCAGGAAAGTCGTGCGGACCTTCACCGGCAGCAGTTCGCCGATGCGGCGCGCGGCGCGCAGCAGGTTCGCTTCGCCCTGCAGGTTCAGGCCGTAGCCGGACTTGATTTCGAGCGTGGTCACGCCTTCGGCCAGCAGTTGCGAGACGCGCGGCGCGCTCTGGCGCAGCAGGTCTTCGACGCTGGCGGCGCGGGTGGCGCGCACGGTGGACATGATGCCGCCGCCGTTACGGGCGATGTCTTCGTAGCTCGCCCCTTCCAGGCGCGCTTCCCATTCGTCGCTGCGGTTGCCTGCGTGGACGACGTGGGTGTGGCAGTCGACCAGGCCGGGCGTGAGCCAGGCGCCGTCGCAGTCGTGGATGACGGCCGCGCGCGGCGCTTCGCGGCGCGGTCCGAGCCAGGTGATGCGGCCATGGTGCACGGCGATCGCGCCATCCTTCACTTCGCCATAGCCGTCGACCATCGTGGCCAGGTTCACATTCGCAAACACCGCGTCGACGCGCGGAGCGTGGCGTTCACTCATCTTCGTAATCCTCGTCTTCGTTGTAATAGAAAATATCGACAATGAAGATGACCGCCTGGGTCGCCTCGATCGACCAGATCGTGCCCGGATCGAACATCACGGCGTCGTAGCGGACCATGTTGATGCGCTCGGCGTCGCTGGCGATCTCGAGGGTCTCGCCCTCGGCCAGGAACAGCAAGGTCAGGTCGGCACGCGCCACGAAACGCGATTTACCCGCCAGGCGGCGCCGGCCGAACTGGTGATAGCAGCGGTCGCTGCGCGTCATGACGTTGAAGTCGGTAGTCGGGCCGCGATTGAGCTTGGCGACGACGTCGGAGTCGCCGTCGAAGGCCAGCACCGGGCCGCTCTCGCAGATGATCACGCGTTCGCTGCCGTCGATGTCGAGCGTCATGCCGTGGCCGTCCACCAGCGCCAGCGTGCGGTCGACGCCGGGAAAGCGCGAGAACGGGCCATCCTCGGAAATCGTGGCCAGGCTGACGCGCCAGTCGAAGTCCTCGAAGCCGGCCTCGGGCGGCCCAACCGCGATGGTCGTGGTGCTGCCGCCGCCGTTTTTCCACGGGAATGCCGACAGGCCGGCAAACGGAATCAGGATGTTCATGCTCGTACCTCGCGCAACTGTTGGATGGCTTGCCGGTAGCGGCGCCCGATTGCTTCCTGGGCCATGTGGCGCCCGCCCTGCACGACCCAGCGTCCGCCGGCCAGCACGTCGCGCACCAGGTTGTCATTGCCACAGAATAGCAGGCGGCCCAGCACGTCGGTGTCCGCCACGCCATCCAGGTTCGGATGGGCGGCATCGAGCA
This sequence comes from Massilia sp., assembly GCA_031398335.1. Classification (GTDB taxonomy): domain Bacteria; phylum Pseudomonadota; class Gammaproteobacteria; order Burkholderiales; family Burkholderiaceae_D; genus Telluria. The sequence goes on along the minus strand of JANNNC010000001.1, from coordinate 28,908 downwards.
CCAGCAAGTCGGCCCGCCGCCCCGGCGCCAGGGCCCCGACCGCACGCCCGGCCGCCTGCGCGCCACCGGAAAGTGCATCCTGCCACAGGTTGAGCGCCACGTCGCGCCTTCTCGGCGTGCCGGCGACATTCCGGCACTGCCCAACCAGGCGCTGGCCGTATTCGAGCCAGCGCAATTCTTCGACCGGGCTCTGCGAAACGTGGCTGTCGCTGCCGATGCCCCAGCGTCCGCCCCAGCCCAGGTAGTCGGCCAGCGGAAACAGGCCGTCGCCCAGGTTGGCCTCGGTGGTCGGGCACAGGCCGGCCACCGCGCCGCTTCGCCCCAGATATCCCACTTCCGTCTCGTTCAGGTGGGTCGCATGCACCAGGCACCAGCGGGCGTCGATCCTCACTTCGTCGAACAGGTATTCGACCGGCCGGCGCCCGCAGAAATCCAGGCTTTGCTGCACTTCGCCCTGCTGCTCGGCGATGTGGATGTGCAGCGGCCGCTCCTTCGGCAAGGCCGCCATCAGTTCGAGGATCTGTTCGACGCCGGCTGCGCGCAGGGAATGCGGCGCGGCGCCGACTTCGAGCTGGCCACTGCGCAGCGGCTCCAATGCCTCGACGATGCGCAGCACGGTGTCGACATCGGTGCGAAAGCGCGCCTGTTCCGGCTTTAACGGCTGCGCGCCGAAGCCGCTGTGGCTGTACAAGACCGGCAGCAAGGTCAGCCCGATGCCGGCCTGCTGCCCGGCCGCCGCCACGCGTTCGGCCATCTCGGCCGGCCGGGCGTACATGGCGCCCGCCGGATCGCGCTGGATGTAGTGGAACTCGCACAGCGCCGTGTAGCCATGGCGCAGGCATTCGGAAAACAGCTGGGCCGCGATCGCCTCGACCTGCTCCGGCGTGATGTTCGCGGCGAAGCGGTACATCAGCTCGCGCCAGGTCCAGAAGCTGTCCGGCCCATCGCCCGCCTTTTCCGTCAAGCCGCCCAGCGCGCGCTGGAAGGCGTGCGAATGCAGGTTGACCATGCCCGGCACGACGTAGTCGGCACGCGCCACGCCGATCGGCGCACGCGCGCCCGGCTCGACTCTCGTCAGGTTGCCGCGCGCATCCCATTCGACGAGCACGTCGCCCTGCCAGCCCGCGGGGAGCAAGGCGTGGCGCGCGAACAGGGCGTTCATGCGCGCACCCAGTCGAGCGCGGCCCCCATCATGCTGCCCATGAGCGGCTGGACCTCAGCGGCGACCTCGGGGCGGTAGCTAAACGGCGGCGCCTCGTCCATGTAGAGGCACTGGCACATCTCGAGCTGGATCGCGTGCACGCCCTCGTTCGGCTGGCCATAGTAACGGGTGATGTGGCCGCCCTTGAAGCGGCCGTTCACCGCGATACTGAAGCGGTCCTGGGCGCGCGCCACCTTCAGCACGGCATCCTCCAGGCCCGCATCGCAGGATTTTCCTTCGGCCGTACCAAAATTCAGGTCCGGCAGGCGGCCTTCGAAGAAGCGCGGCACCTTTGAGGCGATCGAATGCGCATCCCACAGCACCACGCGCCCGTGCAGCGCCAGCAATCTCGCCAGTTCGGCGCGCAACTGGTCGTGATACGGCTGCCAGTAGCGCGCCAGGCGGCGCTGCACCTCGGCCTGGTCGGGCACGCGCCCTTCCCGGTACAGGCTTTCGCGGCCGAAGGTATCGACAGGGCACAGGCCGGTCGTGTCCAGGCCCGGGTACAGGTTCGTGTTCTCGGGCGGCCGGTTCAGGTCGATGACATAGCGCGACCAGCGGGCAGTCAAGGTCGAGATGCCGAGACGGTCCGCGCACGCGTAGAGTTCGGCCAGGTGCCAGTCGGTGTCGGCGGTCGCCAGCGCGCACGGCGCCATGTGCGCGGCCACCTCGTCGGGAATGTCGGTGCCCGCGTGGGGTATCGACAGCAGCATCGGCGCCGCGCCTGCCTTGAACCGGAAATCCATTACCACTCCTGTGCCAGGTTTAAATTACGGGTGGAGTACTGCAAACAGCTCCTTGCACGATGCCGACAGCTCGCCCTGGACCACCATCCGGCGCGCGGCCTCGATGTCGGGTGCGAAGAAGCGGTCGGCGTCGAACGGGGCCACGCGCTTGCGCAACTGCGCATGCACGTGCTCGAGATGCCTTGACGTCGCCAGCGGACGGTGGAACTCGATGCCCTGCCCCGCCGCCAACAGCTCGATCCCGACAATAACCGCCGTATTGTGCGCCATCTGGTCAAGACGGCGCGCCGCGAAGGTGGCCATGCTGACGTGATCCTCCTGGTTGGCCGAAGTCGGCAGGCTGTCGACGCTGGCCGGGTGCGCCAGCGACTTGTTTTCCGAGGCCAGCGCGGCGGCCGTCACGTGGGCGATCATGAAGCCGGAGTTCAGCCCCGGCTCGCGCACCAGGAAGGCCGGCAGGCCCGACAAGTTCGCGTCGATCAGGAGCGCGATGCGGCGTTCGGCCAGTGCACCGATTTCGGCAATCGCCAGCGCCAGCGTGTCGGCGGCAAAGGCGACCGGCTCGGCGTGGAAGTTGCCGCCCGAGAGAATCGCGCCGTCGTCGGGGGCGCCCGGCGTAGCGAACAGGAGCGGGTTGTCGGTCACCGCATTCGCCTCGATCAGCAGCGTGCGGCTGGCGTTGGCGACCAGGTCCATGATGGCGCCCATCACCTGCGGCTGGCAGCGCAGGCTGTACGGGTCCTGCACGCGTTCGTCGCCGACCAGGTGCGAGGCGCGGATCGCGCTGCCGGCCACCAGTTCGCGGTAGATGGCGGCGGCGGCGATCTGGCCCGGCTGGCCGCGCACCGCGTGGATGCGGGCGTCGAAGGGCGCATCGCTGCCGCGCGCGGCGTCGACCGACAGCGCGCCGGTGACCATCGCCGCTTCGACCAGGCGCTCGGCCATGAACAGGCCATGCAGGGCGAGTGCGGTCGACACTTGGGTGCCGTTGATCAGGGCCAGTCCCTCTTTCGCGGCCAGCGCCACCGGCTCGATCCCGGCCGCCGCCAGCGCCTTGCTGGCCTCCATGACCTGCCCCTGGTAGCGCACGGGACCCACGCCGAGCATGGCCAGCGTCATGTGCGCCAGCGGCGCCAGGTCGCCCGAGGCACCGACCGAACCCTGTGCGGGGATCGCCGGCATCACGCCCGCGTTGTAGAGGGCGATCAGGGTGTCGATGATCACCGGGCGCACGCCCGAATAGCCGCGCGCCAGGCTGCCGATCTTGGTGAGCAAAATCAGGCGCACGACGGCGTCCGACACCAGCTCGCCGCAGCCGACCGCATGCGACAGGATCAGGTTGCGCTGCAGCTGTTCCAGCTGCTCGTTCGGGATGTGGGCCTTGGCCAGGATGCCGAAACCGGTGTTGATGCCGTAGGCCGGGTCGCCCTTGTCGACGATGGTCTTGACCAGCGCGGCGGACGCGGCGATCGGCGCGGCGGCGTCCGTCGACAGCGTGATCGGAAAGTGGGAAGCCCAGACCGCGCGCAGGTCGGACAGGGTGAGTAAGCCGGGTTGCAGGGTCCAGCCGTGGTGTGCGTCGTTCATGGGGTGCTGCCTTTGTTGATCATCGGGAGGTTCAGGCCGGTGCGTTCGGCACAGGCGATGGCGGTTTCGTAGCCGGCGTCGGCGTGACGCATCACGCCCGAGCCGCTGTCGTTGACCAGCACGCGCGCCAGGCGTTTGGCGGCGGCGTCCGTGCCGTCGGCCACGATGACGACGCCGGAGTGCTGCGAATAACCCATGCCGACGCCGCCGCCATGGTGCAGCGAGACCCAGGTCGCGCCGCCCGCGGTATTTAACAGGGCGTTCAGCAGCGGCCAGTCCGACACCGCATCGGTACCGTCGCGCATGCTCTCGGTTTCGCGGTTCGGGCTGGCGACCGAACCGGTGTCGAGGTGGTCGCGCCCGATCACGATCGGCGCCTTGAGCTCGCCCGTTCTCACCATCTCGTTGAAGGCGAGGCCCGCCAGGTGGCGCTCGCCCAGGCCGAGCCAGCAGATGCGCGCCGGCAGGCCCTGGAAGGCGATGCGTTCGCGCGCCATGTCGAGCCAGCGGTGCACCTGCGCGTGCTGGGGGAACAGCTCCTTGATCTTGGCGTCGGTTTTATGGATGTCTTCCGGGTCGCCCGAGAGCGCCACCCAGCGGAAGGGCCCGCGCCCTTCGCAGAACTGCGGGCGGATATACGCCGGCACGAAACCGGGGAAATCAAAAGCGTTCTGGACGCCTTCATCGAGCGCCACCTGGCGGATGTTGTTGCCGTAGTCGACCGCGTGCGAGCCGAGCGCCTTGAAGTCGAGGATGGCTTGCACGTGCGTGGCGCAGGAGGCGGCGGCGGCGGCCTTCAAACGCGCGTGCTGGCTCGGGTCGGCCTGCGCTGCCTTCCACGCTTCCACCGTCCAGCCCTGCGGCAGGTAGCCGTGGATCAGGTCGTGGGCCGAGGTCTGGTCGGTGACCATATCCGGCACCAGCCCGCCGGCACGGGCGCGCCGGACCAGTTCCGGAAGCAGGTCGGCGGCGTTACCGAGCAGGCCGATGGAGACCGCCTCGCGCTGTTCGCAGTACTGCTTGATGAGGGCAATGGCGTCGTCGATATCCTTCGCCTGCTTGTCGAGGTAGCGCGTGCGCAGCCTGAAATCGATGCTGCTCTGCTGGCATTCGATCGTCAGCGAGACGGCGCCGGCGAAGGTGGCGGCCAGCGGCTGGGCGCCGCCCATGCCGCCCAGGCCCGCGGTCAGGATCCAGCGTCCGCCCCAGTCGCCATTGAAATGCTGGCGCCCGGCTTCGGCGAAGGTTTCATAGGTGCCCTGCACGATGCCCTGGGTGCCGATATAGATCCAGCTGCCGGCCGTCATCTGGCCGTACATGAACAGGCCCTTGCGGTCGAGCTCGTTGAAATGCTCCCAGTCCGCCCATTTCGGCACCAGGTTCGAGTTCGCCAGCAGCACGCGCGGGGCGTTCTCGTGGGTCTGGAACACGCCGACCGGTTTACCGGACTGGATGAGCAAGGTCTGGTCGTCTTCGAGGGTGCGCAGCGAGGCCAGGATCTGGTCGTAGCACGCCCAGTTGCGGGCGGCGCGGCCGATGCCGCCATACACCACCAGGCGCTGCGGGTCCTCGGCCACTTCCGCGTCGAGGTTATTTTGCAGCATGCGGTAGGCCGCTTCGGTCAGCCAGCTCTTGCAGGAGAGCTCGGTGCCGCGCGGGGCGCGGATGGTGCGCGTCGGATCGAAGCGCGGATCGACAGCGGGGGACGGTTCTTGGGTCATGGCAGTTCCTAAGACAGGAAAGGTGCGCGGCCGTTCCGCGCACCGGATATTCTCAGAGTCTAGGTTGTCTATACAAGCCAGTCAATCCATTTTAGCAAGGTGGGCACGGGATGAAGTGCCCCCCCCCTGCGTTACTCATCCTGTCGCGGCTTATTTCTGGTACACGGCCTTGCCCGCCACCCAGGTCTGCAGCACGCCGGTCTTGTGGATGTCGTAAGTCGGCATGGTGAACAAATCGCGGTCGATGACGATGAAGTCGGCCCACTTACCCGGCTCCAGCGAGCCCAGGCTGTTTTCGGCGTGGCCCGCGTAGGCGGCGTCGAGCGTGAAACAGCGGAAGGCTTCCTTCAGCGACATCGCCTGGTTCGGATACCAGCCGGCAATCGGCTGCCCTGAGGCGTCCTGGCGCGTGACCGCCGCGTGGATGCCGAAAAACGGGTTCGGCGACTCGACCGGGAAATCGGACCCGCAGGCGATGCGCGAACCCTGGTGCAGGAAGCTGCGCCAGGCGTAGGCGCCTTTGATGCGCTCGGCGCCGACGCGGCTTTCGGCCATATTCTTGTCCGAGGTCGCGTGGGTCGGCTGCATCGAGGGAATGATGCCGAGCGTTTTAAAACGCACGATGTCGGCCTGCGTGACCACCTGCGCATGCTCGATGCGGTGGCGCTGGGCCGCGCCCTTCGTCGCCCCCATTTGCTTCTTGTAGATGTCGAGGATCTGTTTGTTGCCGGCGTCGCCGATGGCATGCACGTTGACCTGGTAGCCGCGCGCCATCGCCTTCTTCATCTTCGCGTCCATCTCGCCCTGTTTGAAGAACAGCAGGCCGTGCGAATGCGGCTCGTCGCTGTAGGGCTTGATCAGCGCTGCGCCGCGGCTGCCCAGCGCGCCATCCGAATACAGTTTCACCGAGCGCAGCGCATACATGTCCTTGCCGTAGGTTTTCAAGGGACCGTTCTTGGCCAGCGCATCGAAGTCGGCATCGGTGCCGCCGATCATGCCGTAGATACGGGCAGTGAGTTTGCCCCCATCCGCATACGCGCGGTACAGGCGGTCTTCCGCCACGCCGACGCCGGCGTCGTGGGCACCCGTGAGGCCGACTTGCGCCATCGCGCCGAGGGCGCGGTCGAGCGCCACGCGGCCTTCGGCTTCGGTTTGCGCCGGCATGACTTTCACCACCAGGTCCTGGGCGGCGTCGACCAGCACGCCGGTCGCTTTGCCGTTCGCGTCGCGCATGATCTTGCCGCCGGCCGGGTCCGGGGTTTTATCCGTGATGCCGGCCGCCGCCAGCGCGCGGCTGTTGGCCCAGCCGGCGTGGCCGTCGACGCGCTCGAACCAGACCGGTTTGTCGCTCACCACCGGATCGAGGTCGGCGGCGGTCGGGAAGCGGCCCAGTTTCCAGTTTTCCTGGTTCCAGCCGCGGCCGCGCAGCCAGGCCTGGCCCGGATTGGCGCGCGCGTACCCGGCGATCGATGTCAGGGCGCCGTCGAGCGAAGTGGCTTGCGACAGGTCGAGCTGGGTCAGCATCTGGCCCAGGCCGAACACGTGGCCATGGGCGTCGATCAGGCCCGGCAGCACGGTCTTGCCCTGCATGTCTACCTGGCGTGCGCCGGGCGACTTCGCCTTGACTTCGGCGGCCGTGCCGACGGCCAGGATCTTGCCCTTGTCGTCGAAGGCGAGCGCGGCGAATTGCACCAGGTCCCCCTTGGCGTTCAGCGTGTAACCGTTGGCATTGACGATGACGGTGTCGGCCTGGGCACCCACCATGGCGAGGGCGGCAAGGACGAACGCGGAACACTGCTTGAGGCTGGGCTGCATGGACTCTCCATTTATGAAATGCAAAACATGAGTGTAGCGAAGTCCCTGCGCCTTGGGGCAGGCGGCGCCCTGTTCCCCGCCTTTTTTCGATATGATTTCGCCATATCAATGCTAATTAACCGACATGGGAATCCCTTGAAACGACTCGCCCTTCTCCTCGCCTGCCTGCCCCTGGCCGCCTTTGCCGCCGACTGGGACGCGCCGCAGCAAGCCTTCCCCCTGTATGGCGGCAGTTATTATGTCGGCCCCCAGGGCGTCAGCTCGGTGCTGATCACGTCGAACGCCGGCCACATCCTGATCGACGGCGGCACCCCGAAGTCGCCCCAGCACATCGCAGGGCGCATCCGCGCGCTCGGCTTCAAGGTCGAGGACATCAAGTTCATCCTGGTCTCGCACGAACACTTCGACCACACCGGCGGCGTCGCCGCATTGCAGCGCCTGAGCGGCGCGACGGTGCTGACCAGCGTGCTGGCCAAGCCGGTGCTGGAAACGGGCAAGGCCAGCAAGGGCGACCCGCAATACGGCGATTTGCCGGACATGGAACCGGTCGCCAGGGTCAGGGCGGTGGCCGATGGCGAACGCGTGACCCTTGGCCCGCTGGCCGTGCAGGCCCACTACACGCCGGGCCACACCCAGGGCGGCATGAGCTGGAGCTGGACCGCCGTTGAGAACGGCAAGCCACTGAACATGGTGTATGCGGACAGCCTGAACGCGTTCGGCGCCGGGTCTTTCCGCTACAGCGGCAGCGCGGCGTATCCAAACGCCAGGCGCGATGTCGAACGCTCGATCGCGCGCGTGGCGGCGCTACCTTGCGATATTTTGGTGACGGCGCATCCGGAAGCAAGCGGTTTGTTCGAGCGCCAGGCGCAGGGACAGGCAGCGCTGGTCGATCCCGCTGCCTGCCGCAGCTACGCCGATGCCGGGCGGGCGCGGCTGGCGAAGACGCTGGCGCAGGAGGCAGAGATGCGCTGAGGCCTGATGCTTGGGGAACGCCGCACAGACCGGCGCGGTCATTCCGGCATTGCTTCCTTCTCGCGCATAATCAACGCGGCCTTGCGCTCGATGCCCCACCGATACCCCGATAACCCGCCATCGTTGCGCACGACGCGGTGGCAGGGAATCGCCACCGCCACCGGATTGGCCGCACATGCCCCCGCCACCGCGCGTACCGCCGCCGGTGAGCCGATGCGCTGGGCGAGCTCGGTGTAGCTCACCGTTTTGCCCGCGGGAATGGCACGCAGTGCCGCCCATACGCGCTGCTGGAAGGCGGTGCCGCGCACGTCGAGCGGCAGGTCGAGGCCGATGCGCGGCGCCTCGACCAGGCCCACTACCTGCGCCACGGTGCGCTCGAAACCGGCGTCGGCGCCGATCAAGCGCGCCTTCGGAAAGCGGTCCTGCAGGTCGCGCACCAGCAGCTCCGGATCGTCGCCCATCAACACCGCGCAGATGCCGCGTTCGGTGGCGGCGACCAGGATCGCGCCGAGCGAACAGGCGCCTACCGCGAACCGGATGTCCTCCCCGGCGCCGCCCGCCTTGAAACGCGCGGGCGCCATGCCCAGCATCGCCTCGCTGCCGGCATAAAAGCGCGAACTCGAATTGAAGCCGGCCGCATACAGCGCATCGGTGACGCTGGCGCTGCTGGCCAGGGTATCGCGCACGCGTGCGGCCCGGCGCGCCGCGGCCCAGGCCTTCGGCGTCACGCCGGCGTGCGCCTTGAACACGCGCTGGAAGTGAAAGCGGCTCATGCCGGCCGCCTGCGCCACCGCGTCGAGATCCGGCGCGTCGTCCAGCGCATCGATGAGGCGGCAGGCTTCGGCCACGGCCTGCGCCTGGCGCTCCTGCAAGGGCGGTTGATCCGGCTTGCAGCGCAGGCAGGCGCGAAAGCCGGCGGCCTCGGCGGCCGCGCAGCTGGCGTGGAAGGCGACATTCGCGCGCAGCGCGGGACGGGCGCCGCAGGATGGCCGGCAGTAGACGCCGGTCGTGCGCACCGAATAATAGAAGACGCCGTCGGCCGCGGCGTCGCGGCCTTGCACGGCGGTCCAGCGCGCCTGGTCGCTGGCATAGGGTTCGGCGATGGTCTCGGTGTTCATGGCGCAGTCCAGTCGTGGGTGAATGGCGTCATCCTGGCAGCATGCATGCGCTTGCGCACTCCACTGCTTGCTTTCGAATTCGCGATGCTAGAATCAGGGCATTCAACAGTCATCATTATCGCCTTTCGGAGAGCAGTTTGATTGAATCGAGCGAGCAAGCGAGCACCCCCATCTTCCAGCGCATCAAGGACTACCTGGTCGGCGAAATCGCCACCGGGCGCTGGAAGGAAGGCGAGTTGGTGCCGTCCGAACAGGCCCTGGTGCGCCAGTTCGGCGTCTCGCGCATGACCGTCAACCGCGCCGTGCGCGAACTGACCGCCGAACAGGTGCTCACCCGGCGCCAGGGTTCCGGCACCTATGTCGCGCCGCGCAAGTACCAGGCGACGCTGGTCGAGATCCGCAACATCGCCGACGAAGTGCGCGCGCGTGGCCACCGCCATGCCAGCCGCCTGCATTTGCTGGAACAAGCCCCTGCCGTCGAAGCGCTGGCGCTGCAGTTCGGGCTGGACCCGGGCACGCCGCTGTTTCACTCCCTGATCGTGCACTTCGAGAACGAGGTGCCGATCCAGCTGGAAGAACGCTGGGTCAACCCGGCCTGCGCGCCGGCCTACCTGGAGCAGGATTTCGCCAGCATCACCCCGAACGAACACCTGATGGCGGTCGCGCCCCTGCAAGGCGCCACCTACAGCCTGGAAGCCCTGGTGGCGCCGCGCGAAGTGACGGAGCTGCTCGGCATCGACGGCCGCACGCCCTGTCTCGTGCTGAAACGCCGGACCACATCCGAGGGCCGCGTGGCCTCGGTGGTCACCATGTGGCATCCCGGGCACCTCATACAATTTACCGGCAACCTGGCCTGACGCAGCACGATTGGCCTGTCCAGGCAGAATATTTTGAACAACATGTGCCACAGCTACCCGTTCTCGCACATAATCGCCGCCAGTCAATAATTCCCCGGAACCAATTGTATGAATAACTTCGCCCTGCCAGGCGATGGCCAGCCGCCGCGCGTGCTGGTGCTCGACGACGACCGCTTCATGCTGGAGATGGTGAAGGACATGCTGCAGTCCATCGGGGTGCGCGAGGTCTATACCGAAGCCTCCACCCGCAATGCGCTGTCCACCCTGGCCGAACAAGGTCCGGACGTCCTGATCTGCGACCTGGCGCTGCCCGACATGGACGGCATCGAATTCCTGCAGGCTACGGCCGAACGGGGATTTCGCGGCGGCGTGATCCTGTTGTCGGGCATGGATTCGGGCGTGCGCGACGCTGCCGGCGAACTGGCGCGGGCGCTTGGATTACGCGTGGCGGGTATCTTCCGCAAGCCCATCTCGCTCGAGCAATTGCGCTCGGCCGTGAGTAGTTAGGATTTTGTACAAACGCCCGAACACCTTTTGGGAAAATAAGGTATTATTCGGCCTAAATCCCCCGCCTGACGTCCTCCCGACGCCCTTCCCAATTGAGTTACTGAGTTACGCGCACTTTGTCTCCACCATTGTGCTGCAAGCAGTTTATTCAGTAAGCGGAAGCCGGATGAGCTGCCTAAGGATCGGCATATCTCCAGGCGTACATTGATCCTTACCTCTCTTTGAGGAAAACATGAGCGAAAACATTAAACACATCAGCGATGCTTCTTTCGAAACCGACGTGCTCAAGTCCGAGCGTCCGGTACTGGTCGATTTCTGGGCCGAGTGGTGCGGTCCGTGCAAGATGATCGCCCCGATCCTCGAAGAAGTCGCTAAAGAATATGATGGCAAGATCACGATCGCGAAGATGGACGTCGACGCCAACCAGGCCGTACCGGCCCAGTTCGGCATCCGTGGCATCCCGACCCTGATCCTGTTCAAGGATGGCGCAGTGGCTGCGCAAAAAGTCGGCGCATTGGCCAAGGGCCAGCTGACTGCCTTCATCGACAGCAATCTCTGATAGCCAAGAAAAACGCATAGCGGCGGCAGTGCGCCCGCACTGCCGCCATTGTCCGGACGGGAAGCCGGTCGGCTCCGACCGCTTCCCAACTTGACGCAGTTTAACGAACCCACGTCGTTCCCTCCCCTACCTTTACCTTCCCGTCACGGGACACCCACACAACATGCACTTATCTGAACTGAAGGCAATGCACGTCTCCGCGCTGCTGGAGATGGCCATCGGCCTCGACATCGACAACGCAGCCCGCCTGCGCAAGCAGGAACTGATGTTCGCGATCCTGAAGAAGCGCGCCAAGTCCGGCGAGCAGATCTTCGGCGACGGCGCCCTCGAAGTCCTGCCGGACGGCTTCGGCTTCCTGCGCTCCCCCGATGCGAGCTACATGGCCTCGACCGACGACATCTATATTTCGCCGTCGCAGATTCGCCGCTTCAACCTGCATACGGGTGACTCGATCGAAGGCGAAGTACGCACGCCGAAGGACGGCGAACGTTATTTTGCCCTGGTAAAGGTGGACAAGGTCAACGGCGAGTCGCCGGAAGCCTCGAAGCACCGCATCCTGTTTGAAAATCTGACGCCGCTGCACCCGAACGAGCCGCTGCGCCTCGAGCGCGACATGAACGGCGCCGAGAACATCACCGGCCGCATCGTCGACCTGATCTCGCCGATCGGCAAGGGCCAGCGCGGCCTGCTGGTCGCTTCGCCGAAGTCGGGCAAGTCGGTCATGCTGCAGCACATCGCCCACGCGATCACCTCGAACCATCCCGACTGCACCCTGATCGTCCTGCTGATCGACGAGCGTCCGGAAGAAGTGACGGAAATGCAGCGCTCGGTGCGCGGCGAAGTCGTGGCCTCTACTTTTGATGAACCAGCCACCCGCCACGTGCAGGTTGCCGAGATGGTGCTGGAAAAGGCCAAGCGCCTGGTCGAAATGAAGAAGGACGTCGTGATCCTGCTCGACTCGATCACCCGCCTGGCGCGCGCCTACAACACCGTGATCCCTGCCTCGGGCAAAGTGCTGACCGGCGGTGTCGACGCCAACGCGCTGCAGCGTCCGAAGCGTTTCTTCGGCGCCGCCCGCAACATCGAAGAAGGCGGCTCGCTGACCATCATCGCGACCGCCCTGATCGAAACCGGCTCGCGCATGGACGACGTGATCTACGAAGAATTCAAGGGCACCGGCAACATGGAAGTGCACCTCGAGCGCCGCCTGGCCGAGAAGCGCGTCTACCCGGCGATCAACCTGAACAAGTCGGGCACCCGCCGCGAGGAACTGCTGATCAAGCCGGACCAGCTGCAAAAGATCTGGATCCTGCGCAAGTTGTTGTACTCGATGGACGAGATCGAAGCGATGGAGTTCATCCTCGACAAGATGCGTGCGACGAAGACGAATATCGAGTTCTTCGACATGATGCGCCGCGGCGGTTGATACCGTCAAAGCATCCCAAAAGGCAGCCTCACCTTGCGTCCGTATTAAGGTTGCCTAGACGCGTCAGCCGTTTTATAATCGCGGGTTCAGTAGTACTCAACCCCCGGCAAGTGAGCGGCAATCGGGTCACGAAGCAAGACGACCGACGAAGTGCTGTTTGGCTACCAAACCTACCCAAGGCAGAACCATGAAAAACGAAATCCATCCAGATTACCGCGAAGTCGTCTTCCACGACATGTCGTGCGACTTCAAATTCGTGACCCGCTCGACCATCAATACCCGCGAGACGATCAACCACGAAGGCAAGGACTACCCATTGGTCAAGATCGAGGTGTCGGCTGAATCGCACCCATTCTTCACCGGCAAGCACAAGATCGTCGACACCGCTGGCCGCGTCGAGAAGTTCCGCCAGAAGTTCGGCGCTGTCGGTTCGAAGACCGCCGTCGCAAACGACCAAGGTTAATAGCCAAGCCCTCGCGGGCTTGTCGAAGCCCGCATGGGCCTCAGAAAGAAGCCGGTTTTCCGGCTTCTTTTTTTTCGTCTTCCATTCGCCGCTATACTAGCGCGACATTAATTCCACACATCAGACTTATCGATGAAACCAGTCCGCCTCCCCGCTGCCGCCACGCTGGCCTTGCCGCGCTGGGCCTTGTTCGCGCTCGGCCTGCTGTATATCCTGCCGGGCCTGATCGGCCGCGATCCGTGGAAGGACGACGCCGGCAGCTTCGGCATCATGTGGACGATGGCGCGCGGTGGCTTGAACGACTGGCTGTACCCGAACATCGCCGGCCTCGCCGCCACCGAGGACGGCCCGCTCGCGTTCTGGGCAGGTGCGGTTTGCATCAAACTGTTCGGCTGGCTGCTGGGCGACGTGCTGGCCGCGCGCGTGTCGAACCTCGGCATTTTTGTCATCGGCGGCATGTCGCTCTGGTACACCGCCTTCCACCTCGGCCGCCGGCCCGAAGCGCAGCCGCTGCGCCTGGCCTTCGGCGGCCAGCCCGAGCCGGACGCCTATGGCCGCACCCTGGCCGACACCACGGTCCTCGTCTACGTCGGTTCGCTCGGCCTGCTGCTCTACAGCCACGAAACCCTGGCCGTCACGCTGCAAGGTTCGCTGGTCGCGTATTTCCTGTACCGCGCGGTGCGCTACATCGAAAGCGCCAGCGCGCGCAATGCCGCCCTGGTCGGCCTGTCGCTGGGCGCGCTGGCGCTCACGCGCGGCCCGCTGTCTCCGCTGGCGCTGCTGCTGGCACTGCTGCTGTGCACGCGCTTTTTCCACGTGCCGGCCACCACGACGCTGCGCCACATGCTGCTGGCAGCCGCCGCGGCGCTGGCCCTGAGCCTGGTCTGGATCCTGCCCGCCACCCTGGTGCAGCCCTACGGACAGTCGCCTGTGGCGGCCTGGTTCGGCTCGAACATCCATCAACTCGCCTTGCCGGGCTGGGTCTCGATCAAGGCCTTCTTCCGCGTCGGCGTCTGGTTCTTCTGGCCGGCCTGGCCATTCGCCGGCTGGGCGATCTGGGCCTGGCGGCGCCAGGAAAACATGCTGCACATCGTGCTGCCGCTGACCTTCCTGGGCGCCCTCACCGCGCTGTTCCTGTGCGACCCGTCGCCGGAAAACGGCGACCTGCTGAAACTGCTGCCGCCGCTGGCCCTGATGGCCGCGTTCGGCCTGCCGACCATGAAACGCGGGGCGATTAATGCGATCGACTGGTTCTCGGTGATGGCCTTGACGACGCTGGCGGCGCTGGTCTGGCTGTTCTGGATCGCCAAGCTGACCGGTTGGCCGGCCAAGCTGTCGCACAATGCCTTGAAGCTGGTGCCGGGCTTTACGCCCGAATTCGGGATCGTCGCCTTCACGGTGGCAGCCGCCGTCTCGATCGGCTGGATCTGGCTGGTGCGCTGGCGCGTGTCGCGCCAGAGAACGGTGCTGTGGCGCGCCGTCGTGCTGTCGTCGAGCGGCCTGATTTTATTGTGGGTGCTGCTGATGACCCTGTTCCTGCCGGACCTGAACTACAGCAAGAGCTACGCCGGCGTGGCGCAGGCGATCGCCGCCAAGCTGCCGCATGACGCGAACTGTATCGACACGAATGTCGGCGCCCCGCAGCGCGCCTCGTTCGCGTTTTACGGCCGCCTGCCCTTCGTCGGCATGGAGGGCGGTCAATGCGATTACGTACTGTTGCAAGACAACGTCAAGACGCGCGACGACCGCGCACTGTTCCGCAGCTGGAACGCACGCGGCGCGACCCTGCTGTGGGAAGGCCGGCGCGCCTCCGACCGCAACGAGCGCTTCCGCCTGTACCGGCGCGCGCCCTGAGCGGGCGCCGCCCTCATCCCCAAGCCGCCCTGCCGGGCGGCTTTCCTTTTGGTGCAGCTGCCGACGGCAAGCCGCGCCGCCAGGCCAGCACGCCGCCAAGCAGGCCCGCCAGCATCAGTGCGTAGGCCGGCGCTTCCGGCACCGGCGACACCGTCAGGTCGGCGCCGAAGCTTCCGCCGGCCGTGCCCGCTACCATCCCATCGACCCGTATCGCATACGCGCCGCTGGCGAGGTTCAGCCCGGTCACCGTCCAGGAATCGACCGGATTGTCGCCAAAGCCCGTGAGATCGACGCCGGCCACCGCATTGCCGATCACGGCCAGCGTTTGCGGATCGTAGCGGTACAAACTCAGGCCCGTAATCGACAGGTCTTTCGAGCCCGGCGAATCGAGGAAGGACGACGTGACGGATGCCGCCGCATCGAAGGGCGTGCCGGCAACGGCGAACGTGAACAGGTCGGCGAAGCTGCTGCCACTTTGCGCCTCCGTCAACGTGTCGCCGAAGAAGGCATTGAAGCCGCCTGCGCCATCGGGCACCGTGCTCAGTGCCACGCTGCGTTCGATCACTTGCGCCTGCGCCTGCGGGGCGCCCGCAAGCAAGGCTGAAAGGAGGGCCGGGAGCACAGCCCCCGGCACGAACAATGCTCGTCTCATCGTGTCTCCAATCAGCAAGTTAGCGGTGGTTCACGCATGTCGACGTGCAAGCAGCCAGGGGCTGCGTCATGCGTGGGCAAGCGTCCCGCCAGGTTGTTTGTGTCACGTCAACTCCAGGGTGTAAGCGGGGCCGACAATGGTTAAAGCGCCTTGCCGATCCTGGTCCGCCCCTTAAGGAGACAACATGAAAAGCGTAACGTTCTCGGAAATCGTGGGGGCGCCCCACGCGGGCCTGCGCGGCCTGTCGCCCTGGGCTGCTTACGGCTTGACGCTGGCGATTGGCATGCCCTTGCTGGTGCTGGCGCTGCGCGCGTTCGACCCCGATGTCCCGCTGGCCGGCATCGTGCTCCCGGTGCTGGCCGGCCTGGCCCTGCCGCTGTGCGCCCGCGCCCCCGGCCGGCTCGACATCAGCACCCGCTTCCACGCCTGCCACATGCGCACCACGCTCGACAGCGCGCTCGGCGAAATGGGTTTTATCCAGGCGTCCAACGGCTTCGAGCGCATCCGCTACGTCAAGGCCGGCCCCAGCGCCTGGCGCGGGCAGGCGGTCAACGTGCGCATCGGCCAGCACTCGCTCGAAGTCGTCGGCCCGATCCCGACCCTGCGCGCCTTGCAGGCAGCGCTGGCAGGCACGGCGCCCGTTCCACAGCGTGCTGATCTTTCAAACGGGGAAAGTGTTGCCGCTTATATGCAAATCAGCGATAATGCGTAGCGCGTTGCCGGGATGGCGGAATAGGTAGACGCACGGGACTCAAAATCCCGCGCCGCAAGGCGTGCCGGTTCGATTCCGGCTCCCGGCACCATCTAACACTAGCAAGACGTATCACGAAGTATCAGAACCCGCTCCCTCCATAGGAGGTGCGGGTTTTTTGTTGTCTCACGTAGGGTTGCCTTGTACCATCAAATCTCGACACTATGATGGTACATTTGTTGGGTTCTCGAACTGTCAGAAATCGACATACCAACATCAAGCGAAGCATTCCGCTCACAGATACACAGATTCGGAAATTCGAACATAGCGGAGCGCCGGCCGGCGATAAGCTCACAGACGGACAGGCGCTCCACTTGCTCGTGAAGGAAGCGGGCAAGTACTGGCGCCTAAACTATCGCTTCGGCGGCAAGCAGAAGACTCTGGCTCTCGGTGTCTACCCTGAAGTATCGCTTGCTCAGGCAAGAACGCGTCGTGACGACGCACGCAAACTCCTGGCTGAGGGAATCGATCCGAGCAAAGCAAAAATCGACGGCAAGCTTTCCAAGGTGAGTGGTGCCGCGAACACGTTCGAGTCTGTCGCACGCGCCTGGCTCGTCAAGACGGCGGCAACGCGTCCCGTGCGGACAGCACGCAAAAAAAGAACACGACCTGGTTGGAGAAGAACGTCTTCCCGTCAATCGGAAAGATGCCCATCTCTGGAATAGGTCCACGGGACGTGCTCGGGCCATGCTTCGCCACTTAACGTCCCTTCATACCATTGTCTATTCCTGAGCCCGCGCCTTGGCGTCAATAGTTCACCCGGTCGACGTTGCTGACACCGTAGGGACCAATGAATCCCAAGTGTTTTCCAAGGGACTATAATTGACGTATGACAACCAGTTGCAGTCATTTTTGACGATCGAGATTCGAGTTTAATTTTATGACTGCACAGCCAGAAGACAACGCCAAAATTGAAGAGTTGCTTGCCGAGGTGAAGGACTGGCAACTCTTGCACGAGATGTCGAGCCGTCTCATGCAGGTATCGCAAATTGTTGGGCAGCTAGAAATCGTCCTTGAGGTGGCAACTCGTCTGGCAGGCAGCGAGCGTGGAGTCATTGCACTCTATTGTGCTGAGAAAAAGGGGTTGCTGACTGTTGTGTCGAAGGGCCTCAACCTAGAAGCATTGGACGCAATTCCGCGAGTCGGTGTCGGCGAAGGTGCTTGTGGATTAGCTTTCAAAGAGTGCGCACGCGTAGTCATCAGTGATACTGAGACCGATGCTCGCTACGCTAACTATCGTGGCTATGCAGCTCGTCACGGTATCGGGAGCGTGTGCAGCAGTCCGTTCTACGGAACAGACGGAGCCCCGCTGGGGGTCCTTTCAATTTATCGTACCGAACGAGACAGCTTTTCTGAAAGAGTCCTTAGACTTTCGGATGTATGCGCTGCTCAAGCCGGTTTGCTAGTGTCGCGGTCGAAAGCTGAGGAAGCGCTTTCCAAAGAGCTTATGAGGAGCGACCAAATCCTTCGGGCCATGGGTGATGGATTCCTGGTCATGGATCGAGAATTTAAGGTGCTGCAACTCAACGCGGCGGCTCTGGAACTCGACGGCAGAACTGCGGACGAAATTGTTGGCAAGACACACTGGGAAGCTTGGCCTGGGTCGGAAGAACTGGAACTTGGTCGCATTTTCAAGAAGGCGATGGCCTCACGAACAGCGGCCCGCTTTGAGCAGTGGTATGTACACAATGATGAGAAAAGATGCTTTGACATCTCGGCCCATGCATTCGCAGAGGGATTAGCTCTGTTCTACACCGAAGTAACCGCACAGCGAACGGTTGAACGCGAGGTCCGCGACAGCGAAAAGCGATTCTTTCAGCTTGCGAATACCATCCCACAGCTCGCCTGGATTGCAGACAAAACTGGGGCAATTTACTGGTACAACGAACGGTGGTTTGCGTATACCGGGACAACCGCACCTGACATGCTTGGATGGAAGTGGCAGAGCGTCCATCACCCTGATGTTCTACCATCCGTAATGGAACGCTGGACGGCATCAATCACTTCTGGTGAGCCCTTTGAAATGACGTTCCCCCTTAGAGGCGCGGATGGAGTTTTTCGCCCGTTCTTCACGTTGGTATCACCGCTGCGTGATGATGCTGGCGAAATAATTCAGTGGTTCGGCACCAACACCGACATCTCGGGCCTTGCTGAAGCGGACAAGAGGAAAGATGAGTTTTTGGCAGTGCTTGCGCACGAACTGCGTAATCCGCTATCGCCCATTAGTAGCGCTGCGCAGCTGCTTTCATTACCAGGACTCTCCCAAGAGCGGGTACACAATGCAAGCAAAGTCATCGGTCGTCAGGTAGGCCATATGACGGAGCTTATTGACGACCTTCTCGACGTTTCGAGAGTCACCCGAGGTTTGATAACCCTAGATAAAAAAGTCCTCAATATTTCCACGATTTTGAATGATGCAATCGAACAGGTTCGCCCGCTTATCGACTCCAGATTGCAGCAATTATCCGTTGACATCGAACCGAAAATCTCCCAAATCTTGGGCGACCATACTCGGCTTGTACAGGTGCTCGTCAACGTAATGAACAATGCTTCAAAATACTCTCCGCAGAAAGGCAGGGTTAGTATTTCTGTGCGTAGTTCGGAAAATCTTGTCACCATCGCGGTCTCCGATACGGGCGTGGGAATTTCTGCTGACTTGCTACCCCGCGTTTTTGACTTGTTCGCCCAAGCCGAACGCACGTCTGACCGGGCGCAGGGCGGGCTGGGATTAGGCCTAGCCATCGTAAAGAAAATCGTCGAGCTCCATGGTGGTTGTGTGGCGGCCGCGAGTGATGGTGTCGGCCATGGTTCGATATTCGAGATTGCAATTCCTGCCCTTCGTAGCGAGCCCCGTTTGGCGCTTGTGCCCCCTGACATCGACAGGACTACCGGTGCGCAAGCGCGAAGGATAACGCTAGTCGATGACAACAAGGATGCCGCAGAGGCATTAGGTGAACTGCTTAGCTCACAGGGACATGCGGTGACTCTGAAATTTTCTGCGAACAGCCTTCTCGAGTCTCTCAATACAATGGAAGTGCAAGACGCATTCATCCTAGATATTGGACTTCCTGGGATGGATGGCTATCAACTCGTGAATGAACTTCTGAAGAAGCCCGTTGCCGCCAAGACTACAATGATTGCGCTAACTGGGTATGGCCAGTCGCATGATGTTGCACTTGGAAAACTCGCAGGAGTTCATCATTACTTCGTCAAACCTGCTCGGTTCGACGAGTTATTGAATGTTCTGTCGTCGATTCAAATGTCCAACGACTCATAGCTGTGGACCTCTTTAGGTGCACTAAAACACGCAAGGCCCTGTGTCTGCGATTTAAGTTGAGCTCAAGTAGCCATTTTCCATGCCTGTGTCAATTCCCTAGCATTATCTGATGCATCAGTAAGTAAGCGACCTTAACGGGGCTCTTCCGTTGAGGGCTCTGGGTTCACTCTAGCCAAAAAACTCTGCTTCTGTGCTTGATTATTCAACCCACGGTCTGGAACAATCCTGCTCCAGTGTGAAAGCAGCGAATTTTTCAGGCGTGAGTGGCCGGCTAAAGAGATAGCCCTGCCCTTCCGTACAACTGCGGTCTTTTAGGAATGCAAGTTGCGCCTTTGTCTCAACTCCCTCTGCAATGACGATTTGCTTTAGACTATTTCCCATGACAACGATGGCGGCAACAATGGCGCAGTCCTCTTGGTGATCGGTGATATCGCGTACGAACGATTGATCGATTTTCAGTACGTCAATCGGAAACTTCCTTAGATAACTTAGGCTGGAATAACCTGTTCCAAAGTCGTCTACCGCTAGCTGCACGCCAAGTTCTTTTAATTTCTGCATCGTCTCGACGCTTGCCACGGCGTCATGCATGACAACGCTTTCTGTGATCTCTAGCTGCAAGCACGCGGGCGGCAGGCCCGTCTTAGACAGCGCGTCACGTACGCTCGCAAAAAAGTTTTTCTGGCGGAACTCCAACGCCGAGATGTTGACGGCTATTGATACGGTCCCGACACCAGCGTCGAGCCAGCTTTTAGCCTGGCTACACGCTTCCCGCAACACCCAGCTACCAATCGGCACAATCAATCCGCACTCTTCCGCAATCGTGATGAATCGCTCAGGAAGGACTTGGCCCCACTCGGGATGCTGCCACCGCAGCAAAGCCTCGGCACCTGTCACCTCGTTCGTGGCGAGGTTGATCTTTGGTTGATAATAAAGAACGAACTGGTGTTGTGCCACAGCTTGTCGTAAATTTGACTCGACGAGTTGGCGCTCCATGGCGCGCGCATTCATTGCATGGTCAAAGAACTGACAGTTATTCCGACCTTTCTCTTTTGCGATGTACATAGCGGTATCGGCGTTTTTCAGCAGCGTGCTTACATCGACACCATCGAACGGGTACACGGCAGCGCCGATACTGGCGGTTACGTAAAGCTCGTGCGTCGAAATGAAATAGGGCTGGGTGAGGGTTTCTCGGATCTTGTCCGCCGTGGCTGCAACGCCCGCCGGGGCCGCGTTGTCGGACAGGACGATAACGAATTCATCACCTCCCAGCCTGCTGACAGTGTCCATTCCGCGAACACATTTGCAGAGTTTCTTTGCCACGAACTGGAGTAATTGATCCCCAACATCGTGGCCTAAGGAATCGTTGATATTCTTAAAATTGTCGAGATCGATGAACAAGACCGCAACATTCGTTCCCTGTCGGTGAGCCCGTGTAATCTCATGCTCCAGTCGGTCCAACAACAGGACTCTGTTAGGGAGCCCGGTCAGGGAATCGTGGTTTGCCGCATGGATCATTTTTGCGTTCAGGGCGCGCGATGCACTCACATCACGAAACACAATCACGGCACCGGCACCGCTAGTGGACTCTTTATCTCCAGGAATCGGCGTAATGGCGTCCTCGATAGGGATCTCCGAGCCATCCCGGCGAACCAGCATAGTGTGGAAATCGAGCTCGCGGGTTGCGTGGTGTTCGACAGCGTCGAGCATCGGGTGCGGATACGGAGATGCACCCGTCTGGCAGTTGACCAGGCATACGACCTCGGTAACGCTGCGACCGGTGGCCTCACCCTTTGTCCACCCGGTTAAACTCTCCGCAGCGGGATTGAGAAAAGTTACGACACCACCCACGTCGATGGAAATAACAGCGTCACCGATTGAGCTAAGCGTAATCTCTGCACGCGCCTTTTCTTGAAAAAGGGCCTGTTCCATTTGCCGACGAGCAGTAATATCCCGCGTGAGCTTGCAAAATCCGGAGAGCACACCAGACTCATTCCTGATTGCGATGATTTCTACCAGAGCCCAGAACCGCGTGCCATCCTTTCGCTGTCGCCAGGTTTCCTCCTGAAAAGTTTCTTGCTCTTCGGCCTTGAGAAGATTATGTTTCGGGTGGTCAGCGAGTCTGTCTTGGTCAGTGTAAAGCACGCCGTAATACTGACCAACAATTTCGTCGTTCCGGTAACCCTTCATTGCTGCGGCAGCCGGATTCCATGTTTGGATGATTCCTTTAGTATCGATGAGAAATATCGCATAGTCGCGAACCTTATCTACCATGCGGGACAGGAAATGTTCGATAGTAGAACTATCCACTACACCCTCCTGGACGAATTTTGGCGGCATGCCACCTCGTCAACTATACCTGTTCTTCAGGTAAAGCTGGTTCTTCTAGCGTGTTGACGGCAGGCGTGTTGACAGCAGATGTCTAAAGCTTCTTGATTTTGGAACAGTCTTCAAAAGCTTGCGCCTGAGCAATAATATTTCGCAGGAAAGCTTGGCCCTGTCAGCTGAAGTTGATAGGAGCTATCTATCTAGGTTGCGTGGGATGGGGAGATAACAATCCTGCTATATTGACACTGCATCGCATCGCCCGAGGTCTGGAGATCTCTCTGACAGAGCTATTTGCTCAGGCTTGGCTGTAAGCGGCCCAACACTGGAAGAGACTCTACGCCGCAGCTTCCACATGCCTGCATGAAGTCCGTTGAAATTCATCTAGTGGGAAGGTCGTGCTCACCACAAACCGCCGTGCGCTGCTGGGTGATCGATTTCAGTTCAAGCTGGTCCATTTGTTGTTTTTGACAAATGGGCGATACCCAACCGCCCTGAGAAAATCCTTATTGCCGGGTGGTCGATCTTTGTACACCCCTGTCCATTTGTTGTTTTGCCAAATGGGAACTGCCCGCACACGCCGCAACTACCATCTGCTAGCGGGTTGTCGTTCTTTGGCGAACCTGTCCATTCGTTGGTTTGTCAAAATGAGCGATGCAAACTCACAAAACCGACGCCTGCGGATGGATGACCTACCTCAGTCCATATCGTTATACACAAGTCGGAAGCTGCTTCCAGCTTAGCCAGAAATATCGTTAACTTTCAATGAGTTGCAGATGGGTCCTGTAAACTCTGGCGAGATCGCGTTTACTCTTTCATTTTGGGCGACGCATTGACCAAGGTAGCGCAGCGCTGGACGGATTACGAATTTGCAGGACTGGCCCTTGGGGATGCCCGCCTCGACAAGAGGGCAAGAATAATGATGGAACGATTTTCGGCAAAGCCGACGGCCAGCATCCAGCAGGCGTGCGATAGCTGCAGTGAGACGTGCGCGGCCTATCGGTTCCTCGGCAACGCCGGTGTCACGTGGGAGGGCATTCTTGCCCCGCACTGGGCGCGGACGCAGGAGCGCATGAGCACGCATCGCGTGGTGCTCTGTATTCAGGACACGACCGCGCTTGATTTCAACGGACAGGAAACCGAAGGTCTTGGCCCGTTGAACTACGAAGCGCGGCGCGGCATGTATCTTCAGCCGACCTATGCGGTCACGCCGGAGCGCGAACCGTTGGGCGTGCTCGATGCCTACATGTGGGCGCGAGAGGAGCGCGGTGCGGACGGGGTCCGTCCTGGCCAGTGTGAGAGTGCACGCTGGCCCGAAGGCTATGAACGCCTCGCGGAGATGGCGCCCGAGATGCCGGGCACGCGGTTGGTGTATGTGGCCGACCGGGAAGCCGACATGGTAGCGAGGATGCGTTGGGCGCGCGACTTGGGAACGCCTGTCGATTGGTTGGTGCGTGCCAAACACAATCGCTGCTTGCCTGACGGTGGCGACGACAAGTTGTGGGCCTATACGACCAAGGGCGAGGCAATCGGAGAGATCACCTTCAGGATGGGCCCCCGTGACGAACAGAAAGCACGTGCCGTTCGCCAGCAAATCTGGTCCCGCGCAGTCGAGATATCGGATGGCAAAGGCGGCCGCATTACCGCAACCTGCATCGTAGCGCGCGAGATCGGCGCGCCAAAAGGCGTCAAGCCCGTCGAATGGCGCTTGCTGACCAACCGCCATGCATCGACAGTGGAGCAGGCTGTCGAGCTGATCGAATGGTACCGGGCACGCTGGGAAATCGAGATCTATTTCAATGTCCTCAAGAATGGTTGCGAGGTAGAGACTCTGCAACTGTCAGCGATCGATCGGATTGAGCGCGCGCTTGCGCTCTTGATGGTTGTTGCCTGGCGTATCACCAATCTGATGCGGCTGGGCCGAACCTGCCCCGACCTCGATGCCGCGCTGTTCTTCGATCCTGACGAGATCCGGGGCGCTTACCTGCTAACAAAAAAGAAGATGCCGACCGCTCCACCCACTCTCAACGAAATCGTCCGGCTGGTCGCGCAGGTGGGAGGCCTCCTCGGTCGCAAGAGTGATGGCGAACCGGGAGTAAAGACGATTTGGCGCGGACTGGATCAAGTTATGACCGCCGCCAAAACCCTACGCGCGCTGCGTGAAGGACTCGGCTGACTTATGTATAACGATATGACCTCAGTCTGACGAGTCCTACCACCTACTAGCAAAGATGTCGCGAAGCGAGGTGTAGCAAGTACACAACTATACTCACGAGTCGTGCCTGTTGGTATTTCTGTTGGTACTTCTTTCAATTATCATAGATTTATCATAGCAAAATTCTATTCCGGCTCCCGGCACCACACGCTCGAATACAAAAAAACCCGCGTTCTTCATTGGAGGACGCGGGTTTTTACATGGTGGCGCCGGTCAGTCCAGCACCATCGTCTTCGCCTGCGCATCGAGCGCCCGCACCAGCCCCCGCACCGCCTCCGTCGTCACCGTATCGATCTGCCCCGCCATGCGCCGGTCGAACGGATGGTCGTCAAACGCGACGTTGGCGCGAAACATGCGGGCACCGAGCCGCACCGTCGCCGGGATCTCGATCGTCGGCGGCTGGTAGCGCATCCCCTTCAGCCAGGCTTGCGCCTCTTCCCGCGTCGCGACGTCGCCAGGCGGCGCACTGGCGGCAGCCAGGGTTTCGAGCACCCACTGGTTCGAATTCTGGTAGTGCGTCGAATACACGTAGGACAGCATGTTGTAACGCGGCTCGTGCATGCGCAAGGGCGTGCGGGTGGCGAACAGGGCCGAGAGGCGCTCTTGCAGGGCGCTGCCGGGAATGATCAGCTGCGCCTCGAACCGGTATAAATCGGTGAGAAAAAAATTGCCCATGCCTTCGTCATACAGGCCGGACGATGCCGTGCCGCAGTGGTTCAATGCGTGCACGACGGTCCAGCGGCCGCGCGGATGGTCGCGTACGGCGACGCCCATGTGCGAATAGCGCAGCTTGTAGCGGCTCAGGTCCTGGCCGGCGCGCGAGACCAGCGCCACGCGCGCGCCGCTGGCTTCGAGCGCCTGGACCGTGCGCTGGGCGAGATCCATCGAGCGGATCACCTCGCCCGGCTTCAGGGGTTTGTCTTCGCAGGCCAGGCCGGCGTGGACGTCCAGCGCGCCGGCCAGCAGCAGGCTTGCGAGCAGCGCTTTCATGCTAGCGCGCCCGCGCATGATGCAGCAGCGCCCTGCCCGCTTCATTCGGCAGGAAGGCGATGGCCTGGCCCGACATGACCAGCACCTGGCCGGTGGACGCAGTCACCACTTCCAGCACGGCCCCGGTGGCCAGCGACAGGCCGCCCAGCGCCGAGCCGGATACGCGCACCGTGGCGCGGCTGGCGTCGACCGCGCTTTCCAGGACGATCTCGAGCGCGTCGCCTGCCGTGCGCACGCTGGCGACGACCACGCGGCCGGAGGCGGCCACGCTCAGCATCGAGCCGCCGACGACCACCGCCGACAGGTTGGCGCTGGCCTGCGACGCCGCCGACCCGGAGTCGGCCGCTGCCGCGCTTGCGGTACCGGAAGCAAGCGCAAGGCTGAACAAGGAAGCAATAAGAATGTGGCGCATGGGGACCTCCGTGAATAGACAGGGTCCATGCTGGCAAACGATCGGACGGGCGGCAACAGCGCGAGCCGAAGTGCCGCCCGGCGGGCGTTTCGGTATCGTTTGGCGCGACCTGGCCTACTTGCCCGGCTGCCTGACCGACCAGGTATCGTAGGAACGCTCGATTCTCCCCATCGTCCCATCGCGCTCGAGCGCCGAGAATGCCGTGTTCAGGCGCGCGATGACCTCGTCCGGCACCGCGCGGTTACAGGCCAAAAAGACCTCGAAGCGGTTGAACACCAGCACCGGCACGATATGTCCGGCCCAGCCGTTCTGCTCGAGCACGGGACTGCCGACGCGCAGCGCCGCGGCCCACAGGTCGATGCGTCCGAGCAGCAGCTTGCGTGGATTGGTCAAATCGTTGGGTGCCGAGTCGACCCGGAAACCCCTGCTGCGCAGGAAATGGTCGCGCGCGTCGCCGTTATAGGTGCCGATCCGGTAAGGACGCGCATCTTCCAGCGTGCGCAGCGAGAAGCGGCGGTTCGCGCGCGCCATCAGCACCCATTCCGCGCTGTCGATCGGGCCGACCCATTTGAACAGCAGCTCGCGCTCGGCCGTGCGGGTGGTGGAATAGACGCAGGCGTCGGGCCGGTCGCGCGCGGCGGCGTAGGCCCGCTTCCAGGGCAGCAGGTCGATCGTGTAGGGCAGGCCGGCGCGCTCCATGGCGGCGCGCACCTTGTCGGTGGAGATACCGACCACCTTGCCCTCGCCGTCCTGCATGCTCGACGGGGCGGCGGCTTCGGTGGTGATGTACAGTGGCGCCGACGGCGCGGTGCCGGTGCGCGCGTCCGCCTGCGCCGTCGCGGCGCCACACAGCAGCACCGTGGCCAGTACTGTTCGTTGGAATTGTCGAATCCGCATGTCATGCACCCGTCCCGGGACAGCACGCACGCGCCCCGCATGTCCATAGCATACCCGATAGGCAGGACGTCCCCGGCAGTGCACAAAATGTGCTCGTCCATATGGTGGCGACTGCGCTACAAATCCATTATGACTTCGGCAATTTCAACAATTCCGACCGGATTTTCCTTGCTGAAACTTTCATGCTGACGATAACACCGCCTGTCCCTGACGCCTGCTCGACAACGCGATCACGTTCACTGCCGCCGGCACCGTGACCCCGGCGCGCCGAGCAGCAGGACGGCCTGCTCCACTTCAGCGTGGGCCTGACGGCCACGCGCTGCATCCGCGAGCAGGAACAGGCCGCGGGACGCACGCGCGTGCCGGTGATCGCGATGACGGCCAGCGTGCTGGCCGAGCACCGCCGTGCCAGCGTCGAAGTCGGCATGGACGGCTTCGCCTCCAGGCCGGTCGACTGGGTCACGCTCTCGCACGAGATCGCACGAGATCGCACGGGTGCTGGGCCTTGGCTCCGGCAACCCGGGGCCGGATGTGGCGCCGGTCCTCGAACGGCAAGTCCTGAACCGCCGCAGCGCCCTGCACCGCTGGGGCGGCAAGGAAGACGCCTACCGCGAGGCGCTGGAGCACTTCCACAGCCAGCACGCGATGCTGCCGCAGTTCCTGCGCGGCTTCCTCGACAGCGCCGACTATCCGTCGCTGCGCATGCTGGCGCACAAGCTGGAAGGTTTCGAGGCCGGCGCGGTCGACTACATCACCAGGCCGGTCAGTCCGCCGGTGGTGCGCGCGCGCGTGCGCATCCATTTGTCGCTGGTGCGGATGGAAGAATTGAAAGCCTCGCGCTTGGCGATCGTCCAGCGCCTCGGCCTGGCTGCCGAGTACAAGGATAACGAGACCGGCCTGCACGTGATCCGCATGAGCCACTTCTCGCGGATCCTGGGCCTGGCCGCCGGCATGACGCAACAGGAAGCGGACGACCTGCTGCATGCGGCGCCGATGCACGACGTCGGCAAGATCGGCATCCCCGACCGCATCCTTCAAAAGGCCGGACCGCTGGACGCGGACGAATGGAAGGTGATGCAGGGCCACGCCGCCATCGGCGCCGAGATCGTCGGCGAGCATGGCGACGGCATGCTGGCGCTGGCGCGCGAGATCGCCCTGTCCCACCACGAGAAATACGACGGCAGCGGCTATCCCGCGGGCCTGGCCGGCGAGGCGATCCCGCTCACCGGGCGCATCGTGGCCATTGCCGACGTGTTAGACGCCCTGACCTCGATCCGGCCGTATAAACGCGCCTGGACCGAACAGGAAGCGATCGAGCACATGGTCCAGCAAAAGGGCAAGCACTTCAACCCGGCGCTGATCGACCTGTTCGTCGCCCAGCTGCCGGCGATCCGCACCGTGCGCGAGCGCTGGGCGGAAGCGGCCCAGGAAGTCAGTCGCGGGTGGCCGGAGGAACGCCGGACGCGGCGATTCCGGACCTGGCGCCATGGCGCGCCACCAGTTCGCGGTACAGGGCGACATAACCGGTCGCCATCTGCTCGGCCGTAAACACGGCCTGGAAGCGCGCCGCGGCGCGCGCGCCCATCTCGCGCGCCATCTCCGGGTTGTCCCACAACGTGCGCATGGCCGCGCGCAATGCCTGCGCATCGGCCGGCGGCGTTACCAGCCCGGTCTCGCCATCGATGTTGATGTAGGTCGTGCCGCTACCGATGTCGCACGAGATCATCGGTTTGCCGAACATTGCCCCCTCCAGCAGCGAAATGCCGAAGGCTTCCGAGCGCAGGTGTGAGGGGAAGGCCAGCGCATAGCACAGCGTGAGCAGCGCCGCCTTGTCGGCTTCGTCGAGGGCGCCGGTGAACACCACGTTGGTCAAGCCCAGGCGCCCCGCCTGCTCCTTCAGCGCCTGCTCTTCCGGACCGGTGCCGACGATCACGATCGGATAATCGAGCCCTTGCGCCGCCTCGAGCAGGATGTGCAGGCCCTTGTAGTAGCGCAGCACGCCCACGAACAGGAAGAACTTCGGCCCAATCCGCGCGCGCCAGTGCGCCAGGCGGCAGGGGTCGACGGTCGGATAAGTGGTCTTGTCCAGGCCGTAGGTGATCACGCGCGTCTTGTCGCGGTAGCGCGCCAGCACCGGCGACGAGGCCAGGTAGTTCGGCGAGGCCGCGACGATGCTGTCGACGCTGCGCAGGAAGCGGTGCTTGAGCGGCTGGTACAGGCGCAGCAGGTGCTTCTGGCGCACGATGTCGGAGTGGTAGCTGACCACGGTCGGCTTCTTCACCCGCGACACGAAGTGCGCCATGTCCATGAAGGGCCAGGGGAAGTGGTAGTGCACGACGTCGGCCTCATTGGCCATGCGCGCCAGCGCGCCGAGGGCCTGCACCGAGCAGGCGTTCGATGCGATCTCGACATTCAGCGGCACACGGTGCACGGTGTGGCCGTCGAACTGGATCGGGGCCAGGTCTTTCTGGCGCGACAGCGACAGCACGGTATTGGTCACGCCCAGGCGCGTCGTGCCGACGCACAGCTGGCGGATCACCTGTTCGATGCCGCCGACCGAGTCCGG
>JANNNC010000205.1:0-21131 GCA_031398335.1 Massilia sp. | reverse complement strand
GGGCCCGGTCACGCTGAACCTGGTCGCGATCAACGACTTCCACGGCAATCTCGAGCCGAGCAAGTACACCTACACGAGTGCCGTCACCGGCAAGACAGAAACCCTGCGCGCGGGCGGCATCGAAGCGCTCAGCGGCGCGCTGGCGGCCTGGCGCCGCGAAGACAAGGACCTGCTGTTCGTCGGCGCGGGCGACCTGATCGGCGCCAGCCCGGCGCTGTCCTCGATGTGGGCCGACGAGCCGAGCATCGAGGCGATGAACCTGCTTGGCCTGCGCCTGTCGTCGGTCGGCAACCATGAATTCGACGCGGGCCGCAAGGAATTGCTGCGCCAGCAGGCCGGCGGCTGCGATTCGCCGCGCCCGGCCAAGGCATGCAAGCTGATGCCGGATTACCGCGGCGCGCGTTTTACTTACCTGGCCGCGAACGTCCTCGACAGCGCCACCGGCAAGCCCTTCATGCCGGCCTACCGCGTCGAGAACGTCAAGGGCGTGAAAGTCGGCGTGGTCGGCGCCGTGCTCGAAGGCACGGCCTCGGTGGCGGTGGCCTCAGCCATCGCCGGCCTCGACTTCATCGATGAAGCCGACGCCATCAACAAGATGCTGCCGCAGATGCGCGCCGACGGCGCCAAGGTCTTTATTGCCCTGATCCACGAGGGCGGCCGTACCGACGAGGCGCCCGACCAGCCGGGCTGCAAGGGCCTCACCGGCGGCGTGGTCGACATCGTCAAGCGGCTCGATCCGGCGATCCGCCTGGTCATCACCGGCCACTCGCACCAGGGTTACCTGTGCACCGTCGACGGCCGCGTCGTGACCCAGGCTGATGCGGCCGGGCACCTGCTCTCGCGCATTGCACTGAAGGTCGATCCGGCCAGCGGCGCCGTGTCCGACATCGACGTGCGCAATGTCGTGATGAACCCGGACCTGTTCCCGGCCGACCCGAAAGTCACGGCGTTTCTGACCACCGTGAAGGAGCGCAGCCGCGCCGCCCTGGCCAAGCCGCTGGGCAAGCTCGGGGTCGCGAGCGTCGCGCGCAAGGCCAACGATGCGGGCGAGTCGCCGCTCGGCAACCTGATTGCCGACGCCGTGCTGGCCGCAACCCGCGCCCAGGGTGGGCAGATCGGCTTCATGAACAACGGCGGCATCCGCAAGGACCTGGAAACCTCGGACGCGACACTGACCACCAACTTCGGCCATGCGCAAGCCGTGCTCCCGTTCGGCAATACTTTGGTCGTGCTGGACCTGACGGGTGCCCAGCTGCGCCGCCTGCTGGAGCAGCAGTGGCAGCGCCCGAGCGCATCAAGCGCGACCATCCTGCAAGTGTCGCAAGGCCTGACCTATTCATGGGACGAGAAGCGTCCGCTCGGCCAGCGCCTGGTGCCGGGCAGCCTGAAGTTCAATGGCGCCCCGGTCGAAGACAGTAAAACCTATCGCGTGGTGGCGAACAACTTCCTGGCCGAAGGCGGCGACAACTTCCCGGAATTTGCCAAGGGCGCCAGGCGGTTGGATACGGGGATCGTCGACCTCGACGCCCTGAGCGACTACATCGCCAGGAATCCGGGGGCCGGCGGCGCGGCTGCCGGCATGGCCGCGTCGAAGCGCATCGACAACATCAGCACCCAAAAATAACGCAGTACCGTCTACCCCGGAGAATCCATGAAAAAACTAGCCTGTGTCCTCGCGCTTGCCGGCGCTTTCGCTTCGAACAGCGCCCTGGCCTGGGGCGGCGACGGCCACCGCGCGGTCGGCGCCATCGCCGACAAACTGCTCAAAGGCAGCAAAGCAGAAAAACAGATCGCCGCCTTGCTGTTGCCGGGCGAGTCGCTTGCATCGATCGCCAACTGGGCCGATTGCGTGAAGGGCACGTATTGCGGCCCGCAGTCGCCGGAAATGGTCGATTACACGGCGGCCAACCCGAAGCACAGCGAGTACCATTACACCGACGTGCCCTTCCAGCTGCCGCACTACAATGACGGCGCGGTCGGCACGGCCGAGGTGGACATCGTCCAGACCCTGAAGCAGTGCATCGCCGTGTTGCAGGGTAAAACCGACCCGGCCCTGAACCCGCACAAGTTCACCAAGCGCCAGGCGCTGATCCTGCTCACCCACATGACCGGCGACATTCACCAGCCGCTGCACGTGGGCGCGGCCTTCGTGAGCAAGGACGGCAGGTTCGTGGTCCCGAAAACGCAGGCGGAAGTGGACGAGACCGCGATCTTCGACTCGCGCGGCGGCAACAACCTGCTGCTCGACGACCAGAAGCTGGCCGAACTCTCCGCCAACCTGATCCCGCCGGGCGAGCCGAAGCCGGTCAAGGAAGGCGTGCCGAAGGCGCTGACGAAACCTTTCCACTCCTACTGGGACAGCACCACGGTCGACTACGCCTTCCGCCGCGTACAAACGAAAACCCCGGAGCAGTTCGCGCAATTTGCCATCAACAGCAAGCCGGCCATCAAAGCCAACAGCGGCGACCCGGCGACCTGGCCTTACCAGTGGGCCGACGACGCGCTGGTGGTGTCGAAATTCGCCTACGCCGACGTGGTGCCGGGCAAGATCACGCCGCAGACCAGCAAGAAGGGCGAGACCTATTACACCTTCTCGCTCGAAGTGCCGGCCAACTATCCGGTGCCGAGCTCGCAGATCGCCAAGGAACAACTGATCAAGGGCGGGTACAAGCTGGCGGAAGTGCTGAAGGCGATCTACGGCTAACACCTTTGCGCGAGATCAGACGGGGGTAGGTACCCTGTCCCAGAATGGGGCCGCAGCGGATCGCTGCTGGCGCCATTTTTTTGTCCGGCGCCCGTTTGTCTTCGATCCTTGCCGTCCGGCCTGTTCCGCTGCGCAGCCGGCAGGGGGGGAGACCGTTGTGGGCATCAATACCATCATGTATTCCTGAAAGCGGGCGCTGCCGGGAAGGGACGGCGGCTAAAATAGCGGTTCCGGCGCGCCGCGCCGACTTTTTCCGGACACCGAATGAACCGTCATCTTCTTGCCAGCGTTGGCCTTGCCTGCCTGGCCGCGACCGCTGCTCACGCCCAATCGAATGGGGGGCCGCCCGCACAGCCGCTGTGGGAGCTGGGCGTGGCCGCCGGCGCGGTCAGCACGCCTTCGTATCCGGGAGCAAGCGACCGCGAGACGCGCGGCCTGGCGCTGCCGATCTTCATCTACCGGGGCAAGGTGTTTCGCTCCGACCAGGGCGGCATCGGCGCACGCGTGTTCAAGAGCGACAAAGCCGAACTCGACATCGGCCTGGCCGCCTCGCTGCCGGCAGAGTCGGATGACGTCGC
Organism: Massilia sp.; assembly: GCA_031398335.1. Taxonomy (GTDB): domain Bacteria; phylum Pseudomonadota; class Gammaproteobacteria; order Burkholderiales; family Burkholderiaceae_D; genus Telluria. Next base: position 17,849 of record JANNNC010000205.1, on the reverse strand, counting down.
CGCCCGCGCCGGCATGCCCGACCTGGGCACGCTGGCCGAATTCGGCCCGCGCCTGAAACTGCGCCTGGCGCGCTTCGACGCCTACAGCGGCCTGCGCGCCGACCTGCCGCTGCGCGCGGTGATGGAAGTGCGCGGCGGCGTGCGCCACCAGGGCTATACCTTCGAGCCGCGCCTGGTCTACGAACGGCGCAGTGCTGACGGCAAATGGGTCTTCGACACCCAGGTCGCCGCCGTCGTCGGCGACGCCAAGATCAACCGTTACTTTTACGAAGTGCAGCCGGCGTTCGCGACCGCCACCCGCGCGGCCTACAGCGCCGACGCCGGCCTGATCCTGGTGCGCGCCGGCGTCTTCGCCGCCCGCGTGATCAATCCGGACGTGCGCGTCTACGGCTTCCTGCGCGCCGAGAACTATGGCGTCGGCAGCAATAAGAACAGCCCGCTGCACCTGAAGGATAACGGTGTGTCCGCAGGCCTTGGCCTGTTGTGGACCTTCAAGCGTTCCACGAGGCTTGCCAGCGACTAGGGACTGTCACGTAAGGTAGTTGTTGTGGGTGGGCTCTCCGAGCCCACGCGGTCGAACCGTAGCGTATCGAAATGTCTCCATCAGGCCGCACCTTGTTCATCCGCAATCCCCAAGGATTGCCGCAGGGAAGAATGTACTGTTTTCACTTCCTTCCAAGGAACGAACATGCGCCTTCGCAGCCTGTATCTCTGCTATTGCCTGTCCGTGGTCGGCGTGCTGCTTGCCGTGTCGGCCGCCAGCGCCGCCCCCCACCCCTACCTCGACCATAACGGCCGCCTGCCGGCCCGTGCCGACTATGCCGGACCGCCGTTCAAACTCAGCCATGATTACCCCTCCGGGTTGCCGGCGCCCGCCATGCCCTGGCGCGCCGCGATCGGCAACGCAGCGCTCACGACCGCACATGCGCCCGCCTATACCCGGGCGCTGAAGGACCATGTCGCGCACGACATGGTGGCGCTGCTGGCCGGCGACGGCGGCTGGGACCCCGGCCGGCGCGGCTGGTACAACGATCCCTGGCTCGGATCGCAGCGCGAGGCGATCCACGGCATGCTGGTCGGCCACGAGCGCGTCGACTTGGGCCTGTTCGCAACGAGCGGGCTGACGACTCCGTTCACGACCTATGTCATCACCTGGTACAACCGCACGGCGGCGCAGACGATCGGCGCCATCTGGCGCGATCCGCATCTGCACCGGCTGGGCGGTGGCGCGACGCAGTATGCCGAAGGGTCGATCACGGTGAAACTCGCCTTCACGACCGCCGGCCCGCGGGAATGGCCGGCGATGCGCGGGCCGCCTCGTTACGTTCGCACGATGCCGATCAGCGCGACTTGACGAACGGCTTGCCCACCGCCTTCGGCGCCACCGACTTGGCCATCAAACCGGCCAGCACGATCACGGTGACGACATACGGAATCATCTGGATCAGGGAACCCGGAATCCGGCCCACCACCGGCAGGTCGACGCCTTCGATCTGGATCTGCACGGCCGAGAAGAAGCCGAACATCAGGCAGCCGAGGACGGTCTGCAGCGGACGCCAGTTGCCGAACACGAGGGCGGTCAGGGCCAGGTAGCCTGCGCCGGCCGACATGTCGCGCAGGAAGAAGCCGCTCTGGACGATCGACAGGTAGGCGCCCGAGAACGAGCACAGCACGCCTGCGACCAGCATCGCCATGTAGCGTGTCTTTTCGACCGACACGCCGGCCGCGTCGGCCGCGTGCGGATTTTCTCCGCAGGCGCGCAGGCGCAGGCCGAAGCGGCTGTGGTAGACCACCCAGTGCACCACCGGCAGCAGGGCAAACGCGAGATACACCAGCGGCGAGTGCCCGCCGATCACGTTCCCGTAGAACCAGCCGATGAACGGGATATCGGCCAGCGCCGCGGTGCCCGGCAAGACGACGTCGGACAGGCGCGCGGAACCCAGGTCCGGCGTGCGGCCACCCTGCTGGAAGATGTACTGGGCGACGACGAAGGTCAGGCCGCTCATGGCGATGTTGATCGCGATGCCGGCCACCAGCTGGTTGCCCTTCTGGGTGATCGAGACGAAGGCCTGCACCATCGCAAGCGCCACCGAGACGGCGATGCCGGCGGCGACGCCTGCCCATGGGTTCTGCGTCGTGTAGCCGACGGCGGCCGACACAAACGCCGAAGCGAGGATCTTGCCCTCGAGGCCGATGTCGACCACGCCGCTGCGTTCGGCGAAGAGGCCGGCCAGCGCGGCGAACATCAGCACCGGCGCGTTGCGGATCGTCGAGACGACGATACTGGCGATATGGAAGTCTTCCATGGCTTAACCCTTACGTGTTGCGTTGATCAGTTTCAGGACTGCCGGGGCGTAGAAGTTTTCCATCGCGCCGCAGAACAGGATGATCAATCCCTGGATGAAGACGAAGGTCTCGACCGGGATGTTCGGTTTTTCCAGCGACAAATCAAAACCGCCCTGGATCAGCGCGCCGAACAGCACCGACGACAGGAAAATACCGACCGGATGCTGGCGTCCCATCAGCGCGATCGCGATGCCGACAAAACCGGCGCCCGCCGGGAAGTTCAGGCTCAGGTAGTGGGTCGAACCCATCACCGAGTTCACCGCCGCCAGGCCGGCGAGCGCGCCCGAAATCAGCATCGCCACGATGATCATGCGGCTGATGCGCACGCCCGCGTAGTGGGCCGCGTGCTGGTTCATGCCGGTGGCCTGCAATTGATAGCCCCAGCTCGAGCGCGAGACCATCACGCCATAAATGACGAGCGCCACGATCGCGATCGGAAAGCCGATGTTCAGCGGCGTATCGCCGAAGAACGGGAACCAGGTGTTCAGGGTCGGCAGGGCGGCGGACTCCGCGAACACACGGCTCGCCGGGTTCTGCTCGCCCGCAGGGATGAGGTACTTCACGATGATGAAGTTCATCAGGCTGGCGGCGATGAAGTTGAACATGATGGTCGTGACCACCACGTGGCTGCCGCGCCTGGCTTGCAGGTAGCCCGGCAGGAAAGCCCACAGGGCGCCGAATACGGCGCTGCCCAGCATGGCCAGCGGGATCAGGAGCCAGGGCGAGAGCGTGGCATCGAACGCGAGCACGGCCAATGTCAAGCCCAGGCCGCCGAAATACATCTGGCCTTCGGCGCCGATGTTGAACAGGCCCGCCTTCATGGCGATCGATACGGCCAGGCCCGTGAAGATGAAGGTGCTGGCGTAGAACAGCGTGTAGGCCAGGCCTTCCGGATTGATGACGGCCGAATCGACCAGGATCTTCATCGATTCCACCGGGCTCTCGCCCAGCAGGTGGATGACGAGCGCGGCGACGAGCAGCGCCGACAGCAAATTCAACAGGGGCAGGACGATGCCCGTGGCCCAGCGTGGCAGTTCGGTGATTTTCATCTGTTTCATGACTTGTGCATCCCGCCCATCAACAGGCCGATGCGGGTAGTATCGAATTCATCGATGTTCAGTTCGCCGGTGATGCGTCCGCCAGAGACGACGACGATGCGGTCGGCCAGCGCGCGCACTTCTTCCAATTCAGTCGACACCAGCAGGATCGCCACGCCTTCGTCGCGCAGGCGCAGCAGCTGGGTGTGGATCGATTCGATGGTGCCGATGTCGACGCCGCGCGTCGGCTGGCCGACCAGCATCAGTTTCGGTTGCGCCGAGACTTCGCGCGCGATCACGACCTTTTGCTGGTTGCCGCCCGAGAGCAGGCCGATGCGCAGGTCGGGATTATTCGGACGCACGTCGAAGGCTTGCAGCAAATGCGCGCAGCGCTTGGCGATGGCTTCGAAGTCGAACAGGCCCCAGCGGTTTTTGACGCGCTCCTGGTAGCCGAAGACGGTGTTTTGCATCACCGAGAAATCCTTGATGACGCCATCGCGCAGGCGGTCTTCCGGCACGTGGCCGATGCCGAGCTGGCGGAAGGTGGCCGGCAAGCCGTCGGCGTTGGTGCGGCGGCCGAAGGGCAGGGCTTTGCCTTCCAGCTCGACCTGCCCCGAGGTCGGCAGGCGCATGCCCGCCAGGATTTCCATCAGCTCGCTCTGGCCGTTGCCGGAGACGCCGGCGATGGCGACGATTTCGCCCGCGCGCACGGTGAGGTTGATGTCGGCCAGCAGGCCCACCTTGTTCGCGTCCTGCAGCTGCAGGTTCGACACTGTCAAGACCGGCGCGCCCGGATTGAAGGGTTTGCGCGGCAGCGTGCCTTCGATCGGGCGGCCCACCATCATGTTGGCCAGCTGCTCTTTCGAGGTGTCGCGGGTGGCGACGGCGCCCGACACGCGGCCGGCGCGCAGCACCGTCACCTGGTCGGTGATGTCCATGATCTCCTGCAGCTTGTGGGTGATCAGGATGATGGTCTTGCCCTGGTCCTTGAACAGGCGCAGGATTTCGAACAGCGAGGCCGTCTCCTGGGCGGTCAGCACGGCGGTCGGCTCGTCCAGAATCAATATGTTGGCGCTGCGGTAGATCTGTTTCAGGATCTCGACGCGCTGCTGGGCGCCCACCGACAGGTCGTGGATGGTCGCGAGCGGGTCGACGTCGAGGCGGTAGCGGGTGCAGATCTCGCGCAGCTTCGCTTCCACTTCGGGGCGCTTGGCGGCGAGCTTGAAGCCGCCCTCGGCGCCCAGCATCACGTTGTCGAGCACGGTCATGTTCTCGACCAGCATGAAGTGCTGGTGCACCATGCCGATGCCGAGATCGATGGCCTCCTGGCTGTTACGGATCGAACGCGCCTGGCCGTCGATCAGGAGCTGGCCACTGTCGGCGTGGTAATAGCCGTACAGGATGCTCATCAGGGTGGATTTGCCGGCGCCGTTCTCCCCGATGACGCCATGGATCGAACCCTTGGCAATCGTGAAGCTGACGTCAGCGTTCGCTTGCACCGGCCCGAAGGCCTTGCTGATGTTGCGAAATTCTACGGCTGGCTGCATAGCGATGAGTAGTAAAGGTGAGTCATTCATTTAAAAGCGCGCCGGGCCGGAAATCCGGCGCGGCGCGCTCTTTATTTAAAACGTTGTAGCTTAAACCGGGCAGCTGCTGCCGGCGCGGTAGTCGATGACCTTGATCTTGCCGTTGATGATGTCGGCCTTCACGCCATTGACGCGCTTTTCCATGTCGGGCGAGACGACCTTGCGGTTGTCCTTGTCCAGCACCCAGTCGACGCCGCCTTCTTTCAGGCCCTTATAAGTCGTGCCGGCCTTCCAGGTGTTGTTCTTCGCTTGCATGAACGCGTCGTACACCGCCAGGTCGACGCGCTTGACCATCGAGGTCAGCATCGAGCCCGGGTGCAGGTAGTTCTGGTTCGAATCGACGCCGATGGCCAGCTTGCCTTTTTCCTTGGCCATTTGCAGCGCGCCCATGCCCGAGCCGCCGGCAACGGCGAACACGACGTCGGCGCCGCGGTCGAATTGCTGGCGTGCCAGCTCGCCGCCCTTGGCCGGATCGTTCCATGCCGCGCTGGTAGTGCCCACCATGTTCGACATGATTTCGATCTTCGGCAGCTGGGCTTTGGCGCCCTGGCTGTAGCCGCAGGCGAAAGCGCGGATCAGCGGGATGTCCATACCGCCCACAAAGCCGATCTTCTTGGATTTGGAGGCCATCGCGGCGGCGACGCCGACCAGGTAAGAGCCTTCCTGTTCCTTGAACATGATCGAGTTCACGTTCGCGCCGGGCGCGATCGAGTCGATCAGGACGAATTTCACTTTCGGGAATTCCTTGGCAACCTTGGCCACGGCCTGGGTCTGCGAGAAGCCGATCGCGGCGATCATGTCGAGTTTTTTACGCGCGAGGCCGCGCATCACTTGCTCGGCCTGGGTGTCGCTGTTGGCCTGGACTTCGATATACGAAATGTTCGTTTCTTTCTTGAAGCGCTCGGCGCCTTCGAAAGCAGACTGGTTGAACGACTTGTCGAACTTGCCGCCGGCATCGTAGACGATGCCCAGCTTCGGTGCGCCGGCCGGGGCGCCTGCCGGCGAGGCCGCCATCGCGCTGCCGGCAATGAACAAAGCTGCAATCGTCGTGCTGAGTTGCTTGAATTTCATGAATGAGCTCCTGGAATTTCGGTATTGTACCCGGCGCACCGGCTGCGTTGGGAGGACCAACTTAGAGGCAAGGCTCGGCGCGCCATCGCATTTCCATGCGGGCGCGGCAACGATGCCGTGCGGATTGTGTCAGGCCCGGACGTTTCATGTCGTTACGATTTGTATCGCTCCACCTTTCCCAAAGAGTTGCAGGCGCGAATTGTCGCGTCATCGCAACAGCAAATGGGGGGAGGAGGGCGGCCATGCGCTGCGAGCGCGGGGTAGCAAACATCCTGCGCAGCTCAAGCTGCCAAATATGCATCAGTCTGCCAATGCAAGGCAAATACGATTTTACTTGGCAATTTATTCGATGGAAATATAAATGCCGACAAGATTCGGCATTTTTTCCTTCAAGCCACAGTTTGGATGAGCTCGGGCGCGGGCAGGGGCTGGCTGAAGCGCTGGGTGAGGAAGCCGGCGATGCGGCTTTGGGTCGCCTCGAGGTAGGGAATGTTCATGTGATTCGAGGCGGGCACGATGTCGTCGAGGATCAGGTTCGCGAGCTTTTCGCACAGCTGGTCGGTATGCGAGTGCGGCACGATGTCGTCGCTCTCGGCGCGCAGCACATAGGTCGGTACCTTGAGCGAGGGCGCATGCTTGATCGACTCGAAGCGGTGGCGCAGCATGTACTCGATCGGCATCGCGCGGAACTTGCGTTTGGCGATCGCGAGGATCGAATCGTAGGGCGTGATCAGGACCACCGAGTGGGCGGCGCGTTCCTTCGCCACCTGCACCGCCACGCCCGAGCCGAGGCTGCGCCCGACGACGGCGATGCGGCGCGCGTCGACCTGGCCGAGGGCGGCGAGCCAGTCGAACAGGGTGCAGCCGTCTTCGACCAGCAGCATCTCGTCGGGAATGCCGTGGGAATTGCCGTAGCCGCGGTAGTTCAGCGCCAGTACCGTCATGTTCGGGAACAAAGTGCCGGCATCGCGTACGACCCAGGAGACTTCTTCCGAGCGCCCGCCGAAATACAGCACGGCCGGTCGCGGACCGGGGGTGCGCGGCGTCATCAGCCAGCCGCACAGGCGGGTGCCGTCTTTCGCGCGCAGCACGATCGGACGGGTACGGTGGCCGCTACTGCGCGGGCTGTTGACTTCAGGGGTGATGGTCGGATTGAACACCAGCCGGCGCTGGTTCGCGGCAACTGCGGCCGTAAGGCCCAGCCACAACACGCTGGCGAATCCCGCCATCCCCGCCGCCATTTTTTTACTTGATGTGTTCATGCTGCCAGTCTACCTCGGCGCTAAGGATTGTTCTGTGCGCCATGTCGCCATGCACCGCAGCATGACTCATTGTCGTCGGGAGAGTATGCTTTTTGCTACACCGGCGTGCTTAGGGTTGGGGACAAGCGGGATCGAGCTGGGCCAGGCCAGTATCGATGGCGCCGACACGCAAGGCTTTCTCGCGCAGGTTGACCTGGAGCGACAGGACCGTTGCCGTGGGAATGAGGATCGACAGCACAGGGCGCGCTCCATTCGATGACGCGGCGCCCGGTATTTTAATGAAGGTCTCGGGACCCACACGACGCATAAGCCAACAGCGCCCAGCCATCGGGCCATTCCATGAGGCTGTAGAAAACGACGATCAAGCCCGAAGCGCACTGGCCGAGTCCTGTAAAGAATGTCCAACTGCCGAGCTCGTGAATGAAATTCTGATTGCCGCGGCGGGTGGGACGCGCCCTGATAAGCAGGCCGGCGAACAGGTAAGTCGACAGAAACGTCAACGACAGGGCGGCAGTCAGCGGAACAGTGACGAAAACCAGTGAGACAAGCAGGCTGGTCGCCGTATTCAGGTCGATCACCGGGAAATACTCAGTGTGGAAGAAATAGCTCAATAAAGTCCATAAGCCGAGCATGAGTACAACATAACGTACAACTGCCTCTGGAATTTTATTCGGTGGTTCCCCGTTCGCGCCGCCTTGGCTGCGCAAGCCGGGAGGGCCATTCCCGTCGTGCGGCTGTGTGTCGGCATGCGGGCGCGGTGAATCGCTCAGTATCGACATGTCCTTCCATTAATAAAATTGATTGGCCGTCCGCCTGGGCTCGGTTTTGTTTGCATTAGTCATTCCTGAGAACTGCCTGGCGTGCGCCCCGGCAGCATCGGGTAACATGGGAAGATTCTCTTGCCAATCCAATAACGAAGGAATTCCCGTGCATTTCCTGCTCACGTATGACCTCGCGCCCGATTACCTGGAGCGCCGCGCTGAATTTCGTAATTCCCACCTGAAGCTGGCCTGGGAAGCCCAGAAGCGCGGCGAACTCGTGCTCGCCGGTGCGCTCGACGAACCCGCCGACCGCGCCCTGCTGGTGTTCAGCTGCGACACGCCGCAGACGCCCCAGCTGTTCGCCGCCACCGATCCGTATGTGACCAATGGCCTGGTGCGCGCCTTCCATGTGCGGCGCTGGAACACGGTCGTCGGCGATCTGGCAGCCACACCAGTGCATCCCGATTAAGATCAGCTGTGTGCCTGGCGTGTTACCAGCCAGTTTCAGCGCGGCACCAGCTTCAACACCAGGTTCTGCGACGTCACCGCCAGCGCATCGGTGCCGAACACCGCGATGCCGCGCGGCGTATTCAAGCCGCCCGGCAGCGGCCCGAGCACATTGTTTTGATTCCCCGGCACCCCGACGACAGTCGTTACTGCGTTCGACACATTGATGCGCCGGATCGTGCCGTTGCCGGTATCGGCCACGAACAGGCTGCCGCCGCCATCGAGCGCGAGCCCGGCCGCGCGGCACAGGCGTGCGTTGCCGGCCGTGCCGTCGGCGCTGCCGCATTGACCCGCCGCGCCGGCGATCGTGCGCACGTTGCCGTTCGGGGCGATTTCGCGGATCGTCGAATTGGCCGTATCGGCGACGTACAGGTAGCCCGCGGAGTCGACCTCGATGTCCTGCGGCGCGCAAAAGCGCGCTTCGCTTGCGCGTCCATCGCTGCTGCCGCAAGCGCCTGCCACGCCCGCCACCGTGGTGACCACGTTCGCGCGATCGATGCGGCGGATGGTGTGGTTGAGCGTGTCGGCCACATACAAATTGCCCTGGCGGTCCAGCGCAATGCCCTGCGGCGAGCAGAAGCGCGCATTGCGCGCGTCGCCGTCGAGGCTGCCGCATTCGCCTGCCGCGCCGGCAAGGGTGGTGACGGCGCCGGCCGCACTGATCCTGCGGATCGTGGAGTTGCCGGTATCGGTGACGTACAGGTTGCCGTCGGCATCGGCTTCGAGCCGGGTCGGCGAATTAAAACGCGCGCCGCTGCCGGCGCCATCGCTGCTGCCAAGCGCGCCAACGCTGCCGGCAAAGGTGACGGCGACGCCCTGCGGCGAGACCCGGCGGATGGTCGCGCTGTTCTTCTCGGTCACATACAGGTTGCCGTCGGGTGCGGTGACGACCCCCTCGGGGCCGTCGAAACGCGCGCTTGAACCGGAACCGTCGAGCGAGCCGCCGCAGGTGGGGCACAGGCCGCCGGCGATCAGGAAGACCCCGGGTTCGCTGCTGGCCGGAGGATTCGGGGGCGGCCGATCCGGGCGGTCGTCATCGAAATCCGTGTAGCCGAGGCCGACGGATACCCCGCCGCCGCAGGCGGCCAGCGCCGCGCACAGGGCGACAGGCCCCAGGCGTTTGGCGAAGCGGCGGACGGCATGCAAACAGGCGACCAGAAAAGCGGGCAGGCGCATGGTGTCTCCTTGTCGATGGCAGGGCTTCCTGCCGTTTGTGCACCGAGATTAATCCCCGATCAAGCGTTGCGTATGAGCGCGATCAAGCGTGCGCGGGTGCGCTGACCGGCGACTGGACAGCTGCGGCGCCGGCGCCAAAAAGCGCTGGGGTTCCCGATGCCGCGCCGGCGCAGCATGTTTCGTTCGCGCAAGCTTCGTTCGGTTACACTTGCCGCGCTAATAACCAAGCCGGAGAGTGCATGCAAACCGCCGTCAACCTGTGGCCGCTATTGGGCGTGGCCGTCATTGCCGCCGGCTTCCTGCTGCGGGCAAACCCCGTGCTGGTCGTGGTGGCCGCCTGCGGCGTCACCGGAGCCGCCGCCGCCATGCCCGTCATGCAGGTGCTCGAGTCGCTCGGCACCGCCTTCCTCAAAACGCGCAACCTGCCACTGGTGCTGCTCTTGCCGCTGGCCGCGATCGGCCTGCTCGAACGCTTCGGCCTGAAAGAGCATGCGATGGCGAGCATCGCGAAAATCCGCTCGGCCACCGCCGGGCGCCTGTTGATCGTCTACCTGTTCCTGCGCGAGACCTCGGCCGCGGCCGGCCTGACCAGCCTGGGCGGGCAGGCGTCGATGGTGCGTCCGCTCGTGGCGCCCCTGGCCGAAGGCGCGGCCGAAGCGCGCAACGGCAAGCTGTCCGACGCGCTGCGCTACCGCATCCGCGCCATGACCGCCGCGACCGACAACGTGGGCCTGTTCTTCGGCGAAGACATTTTTGTCGCCTTCGGGGCGATCGTGCTGATGCAGGCCATCCTGCGCGCCGAGGGCATCGAAGTCGACCCGCTGCACATGGCGCTGTGGGGCATCCCGACGGCGGTGTGCGCCTTCGTGATCCACAGCTGGAACCTGCGCCGGCTCGACGCCGCCATCCGGCGCGAAGGGAAGGCCGCATGATCTTTTCGCTCGACCTCCTGTATATATTGGTTGGCCTGCTGCTGGCGTTCGTGGCGCTCCTGACCGCGTTCGACCGCCTGCATCCGCGCCGTTTCAGCTCCGCCCTGTTCTGGGGGCTGTACGCGGCCGTGTACCTGGTCGGCGACTTCATGGCGCCGGCCCTGGCCGGTGCGCTGATGATCGCAATGGCGCTGCTGGCCGGCTGCGGCCTCGTAAAACCCGGCAAGCATGGCACATTGGAGGAGGGCGAACGCCGCGCCGGCGCCGCGCGCCTGGGCAACCGGCTGTTCCTGCCGGCGCTGGTGATTCCGGTCGTGACGGTACTGGGCGCGACGGTGCTCAAAGACGTCCACATTGGCGAATTCGCCCTGTTCGACAAGGCCCACCTGACGCTGGCCAGCCTGGGCCTGGGCGCCTTGCTGGCGCTGGGCGCGGCCTGCTGGCTGACCCGCGCCAGTCCGGTACAAGGCCTGCGCGAGGCACGCCGCCTGATCGACGCCATGAGCTGGGCGGTGACGCTGCCGCACATGCTGGCCGTGCTGGGCTTGCTGTTTGCGGAGGCCGGCGTCGGCAAGGCGGTGGCGCAGGTGACGACCGCCTGGTTCGCGGTCGATTCGCGTTTTGCGGCGGTCGCCTTGTACTGCATCGGGATGGCGGTGTTTACTATCATTATGGGCAATGGCTTTGCAGCCTTCCCGGTGATCGCCGGCGGCATCGGGGTGCCGGTGCTGGTGGGGCAGTACGATGCCAATCCGGCGGTGATGGCTGCCATCGGCATGTTCAGCGCGTATTGCGGCACATTAATGACGCCGATGGCGGCAAACTTTAATATCGTCCCGGCGGCCTTGCTGGAGTTGCCTGACAAGAATGCGGTGATCAAGGCGCAAATCCCGACGGCGCTGCCCTTGCTGGCGGCGAACATCGTCCTCCTCTACTTCCTGATGAATCGATAGCCATGAAAAAAACTGTGCTGCTGACGGGTTTCGAACCGTTCAACGGAGCCACCATCAATCCGGCCTGGGAGGCGGTGCGATCGTTCAAGGGGTGGGTGGCCGAGGACTACCTGGTCGAAATCCTGCAGCTGCCCTGCGTGTTCGGGTTTGCGAACCGGGTGCTGTGCGGGGCAGTCGACGAGATCAAGCCGGACGTCGTGATTTGCGTCGGCCAGGCCGGCGGGCGTGCCGACCTGACGCTCGAGCGGGTCGCGATCAATGTCGACGATGCGCCGATTGTCGACAACGACGGTCAGCAGCCGGTGGATGCGCCGATCGCCCTCGACGGGCCGGCGGCGTATTTTACGACCCTGCCGGTGAAGGCAATCGTGGGCGCGCTGCGCGAACAGGGGCTCAAGGCATCGGTGTCGCAGACGGCCGGCACCTTCGTGTGCAATCACGTGTTGTATGGGTTGATGCATCACTTGCAGGACCGGGAGGTGATCGGCGGGTTCGTGCACGTGCCGTACTTGCCGGAGCAGGCTGCGGTGATTGACGGTGCGCCGTCGATGCCGTTGGCGCAGATTGTCGAGGGCTTGAAGGTAGTGATCGAAGTCGCAGTGCGGGGTGGCGCTGAGCAGATTGGAGTAACCGGCGCTATCCATTAATGTAGGGCGGGCACTCTGTGCCCACGCGAAAGCATGCGTCGCGTTGACGCATTTGTAGCCGTGACATCTGCTCGGTTGTTAACGGTCGCAAAAGCCTCTCGTTGGCGCATCGTTCCGCGTGGGCACGGCGTGCCCTTACACACCCGACGTATTCAGTCCCCGTCAGGTTTTAAAATCTTCAGGAAGGCCCGCACCACGGGCGCATCGTCCTGGCTGGTGTAGGTGATATACAAATTCGCCGACGGCGCATTGGTCCGGATCGGCACGAACACCACGCCCGGCCAGCCAATGCGGCTGGTCGTCTCCGGCATCAGGGCCACGCCCAACCCCGCTCCCACCATCGCCAGCAGCGTCTGCGGCTCGGCCGCTTCCTGGAAGATCGTCGGCTGGAAGCCGGCGTTGATGCAGCATTGGACCAGGTAGCGCGGCTCGGCCGACTGGCTCAGGTGCAGGGTCAGCATCGGCTCGTTGGCGATGTCGATCAGGTCGATCGCCTCGCGCCGGGCGAGTGCGTGATGCTTGTGGACGGCCACGCAGACGTTTTCGCGAAAACACAGCTCCTGGTGCAGGTGCACGCTCCTCAAGGTCTCTTCCTCGAGGCGCGGCTCGCGCCAGAAACCCACGTCGATCTGTTTCGAACGCAGCGCCTCGAACTGTTCGTCGGGACCGAGTTCGTGGATGGTCCAGGTCACGCGCGGGAATTCGCTCTGGAAGCGTTCGAGCAGGCTCGGGATCGGCCCCCACATCGCCGAGCCGACGATGCCCACGCGCAGGCGGCCCACTTCGCCGCGGTCGATCTGGCGGATGGTGTCGATCGTCATGCGCATGCGGCCCAGCAGGTCGGACGCTTCCGCCATCAGCGCCTTGCCGGCCACGGTCAGCTCGAAGCTGCGCGTGGTGCGCGCAAACAGGCGTACGCCGAGTTCGGCCTCCAGCTTCATGATCTGCTGGGAGAGCGGCGGCTGCGAGATGTGCAGGCGCTCGGCGGCGCGGCTGAAGCTTTTTTCCTCGGCCACGGCGAGGAAGTATTTCAGCTGTTTCAGGTCGATCGACATGGTGGGTAAATTACGCTGCTTGTGCGTTCAGTGCCACGGCCAGGCGCGCGCCGGCCAGGGCGTTGTGCTCGACCAGGGCGATATTCGTCGCCAGGCTGCGTCCTTCGGTCAGCTCCTTGATGCGCGCCAGCAGGAAGGGCGTCACCTTCTTGCCGGTCACGCCTTGTTGACCCGCTTCGGCCAGCGCCTGTTGTGTGATACGGTCGATCTCTTCCTTCGGCATGGCGAACTGCTGCGGCACCGGATTGCTGACCACGACGCCGCCGTTCAAACCCAGCTGCCACTTGGTGCGGATGAAATTGGCCTGTTGCTCCGGGCTGTCGAGCTGGAAGTCGGCATTGAAACCGCTCTCGCGCGTGAAGAAGGCCGGGAAGCCCGGCTGGCCGACGCTCACCACCGGCACGCCGTGGGTCTCCAGGTATTCAAGCGTGAGGCCGATGTCGAGGATCGATTTGACGCCGGCGCAGACCACGGCGACGCTGGTGTTGGCCAGCTCCTGCAGGTCGGCCGAGATGTCGAAGCTGGTCTCGGCGCCGCGGTGCACGCCGCCGATGCCGCCAGTGACAAAAACCTCGATGCCGGCCAGTTGCGCGCAGATCATGGTCGCCGCCACGGTGGTCGCGCCCAGCAGGCGCTGCGACAGCACATAGGCCAGGTCGCGCCGGCTCACCTTGATGGCGTCGGGCGCGGTGCCGAGCGTTTCCAGCTGATCTTCGGACAGGCCGATGCAGATCTTGCCATCCAGGATGGCGATCGTGGCCGGCACCGCGCCGGCGTCGCGGATGATCTGTTCTACCTTGCGTGCGGTCTGCACGTTCTGCGGGTAGGGCATGCCGTGCGAGATGATGGTCGACTCTAGCGCGACGATGGGACGGCCGGCGGTGCGCGCGGCAGCGACTTCAGGGGAGAGCAGCAGGAAGGAGTGCATGGGTAGTCCGATCGTTAAGCTTGCATGAGGGCGCCGAAGGATTCCGGCGCCAGTTGCGGGCAGACGGTCTCGCGGCAGGCGATGGTGAGTGCGGCCAGCTGCAGGCCGCGGCGGCAGGCCAGCGCCAGGTCGGAGCCGCCGCTGTGCAGCGACAGCACGAGGGCCGCCGCAAAGGCGTCGCCGGCGCCGGTGACGTCGACTACCTCGGCCGGCGGCGCTTCCAGCCGTTCGACCGCGCCGTTGGCGGCGGTGAACAGCACGCCGCGCGCGCCCAGCGTGACGACGACGTCGACCGCGCCCTGCGCCTGCAGTTCGCGGCAGGCCTCGGCCAGTGACGCTTCGTCTTTCAACGCGCGGCCAACACGCGCGGCCAGTTCGCCTTCGTTCAGGATCAGCAGGCGTACGCCATTCAAGGAGGCCGGCAGCCGGGTCATCTTCGGTTCCGACACCGCGACGATGACAAGGTGGACGCCGTCGCGCGCCGCATCGCGCTGCAGCGTGTCGATCGCTTCGATGCTCAGGTTCAGGTCGGCCACGATCAGCGCGCTTGTTGCGCGCTGCTGCTGGCGCAGGGCGAGGAAGGCGGGCGTGATGCGGTCGTAGAGCGCCATGTCGGCCAGGGCCACGGCCATCTGGCCGTCATGATCGAGCACCGCCGTATACGTGCCGCTGCCGGCGACGTCGAGCTTCAGGGCGCCGCGCGCGTCGATGCCGAGACCCTCGGCGTGCGCGAGCAGGGCGCGTCCCGAGGAGTCGTTGCCGACCGCCGTGATCAGGGCGGTTGCCGCGCCCATGCGCGCCAGGTTCTCGGCGATGTTGCGCGCCACGCCGCCGAAGGATTCGACGGCGCTGGCCGGGTTCGAGGTGCCCATCGCCAGCGGGTTCGCCGCGCGCAGTTTGCGGTCCAGGTTGGCGGCGCCGATGCACAGGATCGGCCGGTCGTCCGGCAGGACATAGGCGCGCCCGAGCAGGCGCCGTTCGCGCACCAGGGTGGCGATATAGCCGGCCACCGCCGAGCGCGACAGATTCAGTTCGGCGGCGATGTCCTGCTGCGCAATGAACGGATTGGCGCGGATGAGCGCATATAACTGTTCTTTTTTCGAGAGTTCGGTCACGGTCGGGACACTATTCAACATATGTTTGTTAATGCTAGACAAATGTTTGGTTCGAGTCAATCGATATTGTTTGTTCGGGCGACTTAGGCTTATGCCAAGCAGGTCCAGGACTAATTCCCGAGGATTTATTCGACTCTCGTATAAATGGGCAAGACAAATGGTATTTGCCATACATATCCGGGATAATGCATAGTTCTGATAATTTCTGGCTTCGTCCGCCCCTTCTTCGGCGCACGGCCGCTCCTCTCGCAAGCCAGCACGACTGCTCCCATTTTTCAGATTCACGACAAGGAAACCTCATGTCCAGCAATACCCCATTCGAAGCCGCCGAGATCATTCGCGCCCGCAAACCAGGGTTCGCGCCGCGCGTGGCGATGATCCTCGGTTCCGGCCTCGGCGTGCTCGCCGATCAGATGCTGGACGCGGTTTCGATCAGCTATTCGGAACTGCCGGGCTTCCCGATCAGCACCGTGCACGGCCACGCCGGCGAACTGGTGCTGGGCACCCTGGCCGGCGTGCCAGTCGTCTGCATGAAGGGCCGCGGCCACTTTTACGAAGGCTATGGCGCCAACGTCATGACCTCGGCCGTGCGCACCTTCAAACTGCTCGGCTGCGAGATGCTGCTGGTGACAAATGCCGCCGGCTCCCTGCGTCCTGACGTCGATGCCGGCAGCGTCGTCGTCCTTTCCGACCACATCAACATGCTGCCGGGTAGCCCGATGGCAGGTCCCAACGACGACCGCTTCGGCCCGCGCTTCTTCAGCATGGCCAATGCCTACGACGCCGACCTGCGCGCGCTGGTGAAAGCCACCGCGGCGGATAAAGGCATTACCATCGCCGAAGGCGTCTACCTGGCCGCGCCGGGTCCGAACTTCGAGACCTCCGCCGAAATCCGCGCCTTCCGCACGATGGGCGCCGACGTCGTCGGCATGTCGGTGGTGCCGGAAGTGATCTCGGCGCGCCATTGCGGCCTGAAAGTGGTCGGCATCTCGGCCATCACGAACCTGGCCGAAGGCCTGTCGCCATTTGCGCTGTCGCACGAGCAGACGTTGAAATACGCGGCGATCGCCGCCACCGACCTGGTCACCCTGATCCATTCGTTCACCGAGCGCCTGGGTGCCATCCAAGGTGTTACAAACTCGGCAAACCCTGTCTAATCCAAGGCGAGCACACATATGTCACGCGCATTCATCCTCCTGCTTGACTCCTTCGGCCTGGGCGCGCTGCCCGATGCCGACGAATACGGCGACACGGGCGCCAACACCTTCGGCCACATCGCCGAGTGGGCGGCAAAAGAAGGCAAGCCGATGTCGCTGCCGAACCTCGAGCGCCTGGGCCTGGCTGCCGCCGCGCACAAAGCGAGCGGCGAATGGGCCGCCGGTTTCGACCAGCGCGACGGTTTTACGGGCGCATGGGGCGTCGCACGCGAGCAGTCGACCGGCAAGGACACGCAAAGCGGCCACTGGGAAATCGCCGGCGTGCCGGTGCTGTTCGACTGGGGTTATTTTCCGAAGACCGTGCCGTCGTTCCCGCAGGAGTTGACAGATAAACTGCAGGAGCTGACCGGCGTTCCCGGCTGGCTCGGCAACTGCCACGCCTCGGGTACCACGATCATCGACGACCTCGGCGACGAACATGTCGCGAGCGGCAAGCCGATCCTCTACACCTCGGCCGACTCGGTGCTGCAGATTGCCGCGCACGAAGAACACTTCGGCCTGGATCGCCTGTTCGCGGTATGCGAAGCGGCCTATGAGCTGGTCAAGCCCTACAACATCGGCCGCGTGATCGCGCGTCCTTTCCTGGGCGCGAACGGCAAGTACAAGCGCACCAGCAACCGCCACGACTACGCCGTGCCGCCAACCGCGCCGACGCTGCTCGACCACGTGGCCAATGAAGGCGGCGAAGTCATCGCGCTGGGCAAGATCAGCGACATCTTCGCCGCGCAAGGCGTCACGCGCCTGATCAAGGGTGTCGACAACATGGCCCTCTTCGACCGCCTGCTCGAAGTGGCGGACGAAGCACCCGAGAAGTCGCTCTCGTTTGTGAATTTCGTCGACTTCGACATGCACTTCGGCCACCGCCGCGACGTTGCCGGTTATTCGAACGCGCTGCACGAACTGGACGCGCGCATGCCGGAATTCATGGCGAAATTGAAGGATGGCGACCTGGTCGTCATCACCGCCGACCACGGCTGCGACCCGACCGCGCCTGGCTCGGACCACACGCGCGAACACATCCCCATGATCTTCTTCGGCCCGAACGTGAAGCCGCAGGAACTGCCGACGGCGCCCACTTTCTCCGATATCGGCGCCACCCTGGCCAAACACCTCGGCGTCAAACCTCTCTCCAACGGAACCGCACTGCTATGACCCAGAACCTGGACTTCAAACGAAACACCGCCGTCGGCCTCGACCTCGGCTGGGTGAACCACATCAAGGTCAACCGCAATGCGGCCGACCGCCGCGCCGCCAGC
>JANNNC010000198.1:0-64870 GCA_031398335.1 Massilia sp. | reverse complement strand
CCGCATCATGGACACCGACTTCGCGACCGAAAGCGCGAACATGACGAAAAACCAGATGCTGACGCAAGCCGGCACCGCCATGCTCAAGCAGTCGAACCAGATGTCGCAGATGGTCATGTCGCTGCTGCAGTAATCACGGCTACCCCCGGCTGACTGAGCCGGGAGTATCATGGGCCAGCCGGATGCATCGGCTGGCCTTTTTTTTACCTGGATCGCGCAATGCACCCTCTCTCGCTCTCCGCTCCCCTGCTGTCCCCGAACGCGCCGCCGCTGCGCGCCGGCGCGATTACCGCCATCGCGCCGATTGCCTTTGCCGCCGCCGAGGCCGAGCTTCCCCTGCCGCATTCGCTGCCGCTGCCCGCCAACGGGGCTGCCGGCCCGGCCGCCGAGCAGCAGGACGGCGCCGCGATGCGCCCCGACCAGGTATTCATGTCGCGCCAGATGATCTTCGCGCAAGCCGATGGCCGCACGCTGGCCGGCAACTGGCGCTCGATGGTCGGCAATTACGGTGCGACCCTGGTCGAGCGCGAACTGCGCGCCCGCGGTGGCGCCCTGCCGCCGACGCTGCTGCTGGTCGGCCAGGATGGACGCGTTCCCCAGCGCGCGCCTGAGGGCCAGCTGCTGCCGGCCGACGCCTGGCGTTTCACGGTGCACGCCGGCAGCGCCCAGGCCCAGCATTTGCAGGTATTGCGCAAGGGCGCCGATGGCGGCGCGGGACGCCGCAAGCGCCCGCGCGCGGCGCTGCGCCTGGACCTGGAGTTGGCCGATGGCACCCACGTGGCAGTGCAGGTCGAGCCGGCGCCGGGTGGCGTCGTCATTGAGGTGGCCGCGCCCGACGCCACCGCACTGGCGCGCCTGCGCGCGCTGCAGCCGGCGCTCGATACGGCGGTCGAACGCGCGGGAC
This sequence comes from Massilia sp., assembly GCA_031398335.1. GTDB lineage: Bacteria > Pseudomonadota > Gammaproteobacteria > Burkholderiales > Burkholderiaceae_D > Telluria. The sequence continues at coordinate 63,966 of JANNNC010000198.1, read as the reverse complement.
TGGTTGTGGTGCGCTGGAGTTTCAGGACGGGGATCGTGCCGGCCGGTTCGGCGCACGCGCTGCTGGCGGCGGAGGATGCGGCGCAGGTGTTGACCTTGCCGGTGTTTCGGGCGGTGGCGGAGCTGGCCTTGATGCTGCCGGCGCAGGGGTGAAATTTTAATTCACGAGGGTGGCTCCGGTGAAAGGATATTTCAGTCCGGGCGTGACCGTTGTGCGTTTCATGGTCTGACCGGGTGGAGTCCTGACTCCACCCGGTAGAACGTATGCGATTCGCTTTACCCCACCGTCCCCACGATCGACACTTCCCGGTTCTCGGGAATCTCGTTATACGACAGCACATTCAATCCCGGCGCAAACAGCTTGGCGTAGCGCGCCAGCAGCGGGCGCACCTGCGGCAGCACGAGCAAGAGCGGCGGCGTATGCTGCTGCTTCATCTGCTCGCGCGCGACCGGCATGTTGATCTGCAGTTGCGACAGCAGCTGCGGGTCGATCGGGTAGTTATCCAGCGCCACCTTGCCGCCGCCGTTCTGGCGCGCCTGGTTCAGGGAGCCGAGCAGCATGTTCTCGAGTTCGGCCGACAGGTTAAAGGCCGGCATGTCCTTCTTCTTGCCGAACATGGTCGACACGATCTGGCGCCGCAGCGCGCAGCGCACTTCGGCCGCCAGCAGGATCGGGTCCTTGGTGGTTTCGGACGAATCGAGCAGCGTGGTGCCGATGACGACGATGTCCTTGAGCGACACGCCCTCGGCCAGCAGCACGCGGAACACGCGCAGCAACTGGGTGTGGTTCAGCGCCTTTTCCAGGGCACTCGATAATTTGGGCGAAAGCGCGCCCAGGCGCTCCATCAGCGCCGGCACGTCCTCGTGGCGGAACAGTTCGTGCAGGTGGTCGCGGATGATTTTCGAGCAGTGGGTCGCGATCACGCTCGGCACTTCGACCACCTGGTAGCCGAGGCCCAGCGCATGGCCCTTCTGGTCCGGCGTAATCCAGGTGACGGCCATGCCGAAGGCTGGTTCGAGGCCCGGAATGCCATCGAGTTCGCCATAGACGTTCGGCGACGGGATCGCCATCAGGTGCTCGGGATGCACTTCACCCTCGGCCACGTTCACGCCCGACAGGCTGACCGAGTATTGCGAGGGGCGCAGCGCGAGGTCGTCGCGCACGCCGATCGACGGCAGCAGCACGCCCATCGATTCGGACAAACTCTGGCGGATGCCCTTGATGCGCCTGGTGAGCTGCTCGCCCTGCGCCTTGTCGACCATGCCGACCAGTTTATAGCCGACCGCAACCGAGATCGGCTGCACCACCGGCAGCTGTTCCCAGTCGAGTTCCGGCGCGCGGTCGTCGCGCAGCGCCGCTTCGATCGCGGCCACGCCGGAGGTGTCCGCCGGCTGCACGCGGGTGTTGAGGCGCCAGCCGGCATAGCCCAGGGCGGCGGCGAACACGGCGAAGACGAGGAAGGGCATGCCCGGAATCAGGGCCAGGATGACCATCACGCCGGCGGCGGCGAACAAGGTCGGCGGCTGCGCCAGCAGCTGGTTGCCGACCTGCTTGTCGAGGTCGCCCGATTCGCCGATACGCGTGACCAGGATCGCGGCGGCCGCCGAGAGCAGCAGCGCCGGGATCTGCGCGACCAGGCCGTCGCCGATGGTGAGCAGCGCGTACACGCGGAAGGCGTCGCCCAGCGGCAGGTCGTACATCAGCGCGCCGATCGCGATACCGCCGACCAGGTTGATGATCAGAATAAGGATCGAAGCGATCGCGTCGCCGCGCACGAATTTCGAGGCGCCGTCCATGGCGCCGTAGAAGTCGGCTTCGGCGGCGACGTCCTTGCGGCGCTGCTGCGCTTTTTCCTGGTTGATCAGGCCCGCGTTCAGGTCGGCGTCGATCGCCATTTGCTTGCCCGGCAGCGCGTCGAGCGTGAAGCGCGCCGATACTTCCGAGATCCGCTCCGAACCCTTGGTCACGACCACGAAGTTAATGATCATCAGGATGATGAACACCACCAGGCCGACCACGAAATTACCGCCGATGACGACGTTACCGAAGGACTCGATGACGTTACCGGCGGCGTGCGTGCCTTCGTGGCCGTGCAGCAGGACCACGCGCGTGGACGCCACGTTCAGCGCCAGGCGCATCAGCGTGGTGCCGAGGATCACGGTGGGGAACACCGAGAAGTCGAGCGGACGCTTGGCCGATACCGCGACCAGCATCACGATCACCGCCAGCACGATGTTGAAGGTGAACAGGACGTCGAGCAGGATCGGCGGCAGCGGGAGCATGATCATCCCGAGCAGCATCAGCAGGAAGACCGGGGCGGCGTACTTCTGGCGCCGCAGTTCGGCGACAAAGGCTTTCAACGAATTCATGAAGCAGGGACCTCGCTCAAGTGAGATGGCACAGCCACCTCGTTGGGGAACCGTGGGGGCGCCTGGCGCCGGCCGTCACGGAAAGCATTCAATTGCAGCACATAGTTCAGCACCTGCGACACGGCCTGGTAAAGCTGGGCCGGAATCTGCTGCTGCACCTGGCTGGTGTTGTAGATCGCGCGCGCCAGCGGCGGCAGCGACACGGTCTCGATCTTGTGTTTCGCCGCCACGCTCTTGATGTAGAGCGCCATCTCGTCCACGCCCTTGGCCACCACGTAGGGCGCTTCGGCGCGGTTCGTATCGTACTTCAGCGCCACTGCATAGTGCTCGGGATTGACGATCACCACGTCGGCCGTGGGCACCGTCTTGTTCACGTTGCGCTGGGCCAGCTGGCGCTGCAGCTGGCGGATGCGCTGTTTCACTTCGGGTTTGCCCTCGCTGGTCTTGTGTTCGTCCTTCTGGTCCTGCTTGCTCATGCGCTGGTTCTTCGCGAACTGGAAGGCCTGGATCGGCACGTCGAGCAGGGCGAAGATCACGAACACGGCGACCAGCGCGAACAGGGCGTCGAACATCATCGTCCCGCCGCGCACGATGGCGTCGCCCAGCGGCAGGTGCTGCAGGTCGACATAGTTCGCAATGCTCGACCGCGTCACGTGCACCAGCACGAAACCGAGCACCGTGGCCTTGGCCAGCGAAGTCGCAAACCCGACCAGGTGCTTCTGGCTGACCAGGTTGCCCAGGTTCTTCATGGGACTCAGGCGTTCGGCCTTCGGCATCATGTTTTTGCCCGACATGATCCAGCCGCCCGGCACCAGGCCGCCGATGACGATCGCCAGCGGCACCACGGCAAGCGGCAGCACCATCTTCACGAACAGCATGGCGGCGGCCATGAAGACCACCGACATCGCATTTTCGATCGCGCCGGTTTCGCCGAGCGGCACGAACACCAGCCTGAATAATGACCTGAACGACTCGAGATAAGTCGGCAGCATCATCGAAAACACTTTCAGGCTGACCAGAATGCCGATCGCGGTCGACAGGTCCTTCGAGCGGACGACCTGCCCTTCCTCGCGCGCCTTTTTGAGCTTCTGGGCTGAGGCCTTTTCGGTTTTGTCGCCAGTCTCAGCCACGTGCTGCCCTCATCTGTTGCTGCAGCATTTCGAGTACCGCATTCGTCAGCTGAATATAGTGCTCGGGGATGAAGCGTACCAGCTGCACGAGCATCAGCAGGCCGAATATGGTCACCAGCGAAAAGCCGAGCGAGAACAAATTCAGCGACGGCGCCACGCGGTTCAGGAAACCAAAGCCGATCTGCACCACCAGCGTCGAAAACACGATCGGCAAAGCCAGCAGCATCGCCGCGGCAAACACCCAGCCCAGGTTCAGCGCCACCGTCTGCAGCGCCATCGATCCGATGCCCTGCCCCACCGGCCAGGCGTGAAAACTCTGGCCGAGGACGCTGGCCAGCACCAGGTGGCCGTCGATAGCGAAGAAGATAAAAATCGCCACCAGCGAGAGCAAGCTTGAAATGACATCGGACTGCTGGCCATTTAGAGGGTCGTTCATCTGCGCCATCGAAAAGCCGATCTGGCTCGAGGCCAGGAAGCCGAGCATCGAAATGGCCGAGGTGGCGAACTGCAGCGCGAAGCCCAGCACGCCGCCGATCACCGCCTGCTCGAACATGGCGGCAATGCCGGCCAGCGAAAACGGGTCCGGCATCGGCATGTTCTTCGTCAGCGGCAGCATCAGGAAGGCCAGCACCAGGGAGAGCAGCGCGCGCACGGGAATCGGCACCATGCCGTCGCCGATCGCGGGGGCCGAGGACAGCAGCGCCATGATGCGGCAAAACGGCCACCACAGCGCGCCGATCAGCGGCATGAGATAGCTGACGAAGTCCACGCTAGGAAGCGATGGTGGCGGCGCGCTGGAACACCGACACGCAATAGTCCATCAGGTAGCCGGTCATCCAGTGACCGGCCAGGATCAGCACGGCCAGCGTCACCAGCAGGCGCGGCAGGAAGCTCAGGGTTTGTTCGTTGATCTGGGTGGCCGCCTGCACCATCGCCACCACCAGGCCGATCAACAGGCCCGGCACCACCAGCACCATCACCAGCAGCATCACCACGCGCAGCGCTTCGGCGACCAGGTCGACCGCAATATCGGGACTCATTCAGATACTCCTAATAGCCGTGAATACTGCCGACGAGCGTGTTGACGGTCAGGGTCCAGCCGTCTACCAGCACGAACAGCAGCAGCTTGAACGGCAACGAAATGACGAGCGGCGAGAGCATCATCATACCCATCGCCATGAGCACCGACGACACCACCAGGTCGATGATCAGGAAGGGGATGAAGAGCATGGCGCCGATCTGGAAGGCGGTCTTCAGTTCGGACAGGACGAACGCGGCCAGCTTGACGGTGAAGGCACGCTCTTGCGGCTTCATGGTGGGCGCTTCGCCGGCCAGGTGCGCAACCTGGGCCAGGGCGCTCCTGCTGGTTTGCGCCAGCATGAAACGCGACAGCGGCACCTCGGCCGTCTTCAAGGCCTGCTCCAGACCAATCTTGTTCTGGTCGTAGGGGAGGAAGGCTTCGTTCCAGACCTGCACCCCGATCGGACGCATCACCAGCAACGTGAGGATCAGCGCGATGCCGGTCACGACGCGGCTCGGCAAACCCTGTTGCAGGCCCAGGGCCTGGCGCAGCAGGGACAGCACGATCACGAAGCGCGTAAAGCAGGTCGTCATCATGACCAGCACGGGCAAGAGCCCGAGCAGCGTCATGAGCACCAGGATCTGCGACTTGACGCTCATCCCGGTATTCGCGCCGGGGATGACGCCGGCCATCAGGTCCTGTGCGCTGGCGGAGCTGCTGCAGATGAATAGAGCGGCTCCCGCCAGCAGGGACGCTGGGACGCCGCGGCGCAATACGCCGCTCTTCAATAACATCATGCCGTGATCAGGTCGAGGTTCAGGCCGTCGAGATCGATCACTTTCAGGCCGTACTGCTCGCCCGACACCACGACTTCGGCGCGGCCGATCGGCGCGCCGTTGACCTTGATGACCAGCGGCTCGCCGGCCACCGCGTCCAGCGGCAGCACGCTCGACGGGCCGAGGTCCATCAGGTCCTGCAGCGAGATACGGGCCGAGCCCACTTCCAGCGTCAGGGTGACCGGAATGCGGCGCATCATCTGCGGCAGGCGTGGATTGCGCACGGCGGACGCGCCGATTTCGACGTTGTCATCGAGGAGGACGTCGACAGCCAGTTGCTCGTTGAGATTCATGTCCATTTATTCAGCGTCTTCAAAAGAGGTTAAACACAGCTTGCCTTTGTGCTCGGCGACCGAGGCCGTAAACAAGCGGGCGTCGTCGAGCAGTACGTCGGCGCGGCCGACAGAAACCGGGATCACGTCGCCTACCTTCAGGCCGAACAGCGCTTCGAGCGTGATCTCATGCGTGACCAGGCGACCGTCGAGCTTGACCTTCAGGCTGGTGCCGATCAATTCGGCCGAACGGGAGGCGCGTTGCGGACGCTCCGGCTGCAGCGCCTGCAGGATCAGGCCCATCATGCGCGCATCCGGCGCGACATAACAGCGCGCCGTGCTGCCGCCCTGCGGTTCGCGCAGGGTGATGGCCAGTGCCCACGCATTCTTGCCCGGCGTGGCCGGGGCAACCGGCGACAGCGGCGCCTGCGCGAAGTCGACCCCGGCAGTGGCGGCAGCCACCCGCACGCGCATCGCCAGCACTTCGGACAGCTGCTGCGTGAGCGTCACCGCCAGGCGTTCTTCGGTGGCGGTGATGCGTTCGCCGGCGGGATCGCGCAGCGGCCTGGCCGGGCCCTTGCCGTTATAACGGGCTTCCAGCAGGCCCACCAGCAAGGCGCGCTCGAAAGCGACGGCGGCGCCGCCATGCGGACCGTTCACGCCCAGCCAGCGCAATGCGCTGCTTTCCGGCGCCCGCTCGAATTCGACCTGGGCCAGTTCGAAGCTGCTCCAGTAGCGGCGCCAGCCCGGAGCGGACAGCATCGCGGTCATGTCTTCGGCAAAGGCGGCCGCAAAAGCCGGCAGCAAATGCACGGGCCGGCCTAATAAAGCCGGATCGAGCACCTGATGCGTACGCTCTTGAACAGTTGAATTGTTAATCGGCATAAATGACGAATTGATGAGATCCAAAAGGGAGGTGTTATTAATTCATTCCAGACGGCAATAATTATACCTGCTTAGATGTTTCGGATCACTTGATATTCCTCTTTGAATTCCCTATTGCCATACGGTAAGATCGTATCTTCAGTTGAGCGGCCTCCTATGATACATAGCGGCCTCACGAGGGTAAAACGTGAAATCTGCCTGAATTTGAATCACCGTTTGATGCAGGTTTTACATGCGCAACATTTAACATTTGGCCTTAATTACAACGTATTTACTCGCCAAATGTCGCAAAAAAACTACTCAGCCTGTCACTCACACGCAACATCGAACGCATAGGATTTAACAAATGGGAATTGAATTAGCCGGCCAGATCAAAGCCGACCTTGCTGCACTGACAAACGAAGCACAACGCCTTGCGATTGCACCATCTGTCGAACTGGCAACGCCGAGTGGTCAAACCGACTTCTCTTTCGCCCAAACCATGAAGAACGCGATCCAGGGTGTGGATGCCCAGGACCAGGCGGCAGCGGTCAAGATGGCCGACGTCGATAGCGGCAAGAGCGACGACCTGGTCGGCGCCATGCTCGCCAGCCAGGAAGCAAGCCTGTCCTTCTCGATGCTCATGCAAGTGCGTAACAAGGTCATGGGCGCGCTCGACGAACTGATCAAGCTGCCAGTCTGATTCAACGGAAACCCACAACGTGATTTCAAAACTGAAGAATGCCGTTGGCGGCGCCAAGCTCGGCGCCATGCCGGGCCTGCCTCCCCTGCTGCGCAACAACCTGACGCCACTGCTGATTCTGGCGATCGTCATCACCGCCGCGGTCATGATGTTCACCTGGCAGGACCAGGCCAATTACAAACCGGTCTTTGGTGCGCGCGAAAAGGTCGCGGCCAGCGACATGATGACCGTGCTGGAGGCCGAACAGATCCCTTACCGCATCCATCCGGACAGCGGCCAGGTGATGGTACCGTCGCAGGAACTGGGCAAGGTGCGCATGCTGCTCGCCGCCAAGGGCGTGACCGCCCAGCTGCCGGCCGGCCTGGAGCTGATGGACAAGAACGATCCGCTGGGCGTGTCCCAGTTCGTGCAGGACGTGCGCTTTCGCCGCGGCCTGGAAGGCGAGCTGGCGCAAAGCATCCTGACGCTCGACGCCATCGCGTCGGCGCGGGTGCACCTGGCCATTGCCAAGACCAATTCCTTCGTCGCCGGCGCGTCGGACCAGAGCTCGGCCTCGGTCGTGATCGCGACCAAGCCTGGCAAGACGCTCGGCAACGAACAGATCGCCGCGATCGTCAACATGGTCTCGGGCAGCGTCGCCAGCCTGTCCCCGGCGCGCGTCTCGCTGGTCGACCAGGCCGGCAACTACCTGTCCTCGCGCGTCGACCTGTCGGAAGGTTTCGACGGCGCCTCGCAAGGCGACGCCGCCGCGCTGCGCGTGTCGAACGAAGTGCGCGCCAACGTCAACGAGCTGCTCGGTCCTGTACTGGGCGCGAACAACTTCAAGGTCAGCGTCACCGCCGACATCGACAACGACAAGATCGAAGAGACCCAGGAAAAATACGGCGAAGCCCCGAAGGTCACCAGCGAAGCGATGCGCGAAGAGATGGAAAAGAGCCGCCTCGCGATGGGCGTGCCGGGCACGCTGTCGAACCGTCCGCCGGTCGCCGCCGATCCGGCCGCCCCTGCGGCGCCGGGAGCCGACCCTGCTGCCGCCGCAGACAAAGCCAACGACAACAACAACTCGCGCAAGAACGCCACCACCCGCCAGTACGCCTACGACCGCGCGATCACCCAGATCAAGCGTTCGCGTGGCCGCCTGCGCAAGCTGTCGGTGGCCGTGGTGCTGAACAATGCGAGCGCCGCGAATGCCAAGGTCGGCTACACGCCGGCGGAGCTGGCCAATATCGAGAAAATCCTGAGCGGCGGCCTGGGCATCAACGCCGCGCGCGGCGACGTGCTGGCCGTCTCGGCGCTGAACTTCCCGGCGCCGGTTGCGGTCGAGCCATGGTGGCAGGAGCGCGACACCATCGTCGACGCCACCGGCTACGGCCTCTGGATCGTCGGCGCCCTGCTCGCCTACCTGCTGCTGGCGCGTCCGATGCTGCGTACCGTCACGGCGCGCCTGAATCCGGCCCTGCCGGCACCCGGCGCCACTGCCGCCGCCGCGCTCCCGAATGCCGCGGCAGGTGCGGTGCCTGCGCTGGCCGCGGGCGCCGGCGCCGTCGCGGCTTCGGGTGGCGTCGCCGCCATGCCGATGGTGCCGCTGCTGGAGAACTATGATCTGCCGCCGGCCGGTTCCGCCGTGGATGTGATGGTCGATCACCTCAAGGTGCTTGCCGGGAAAGAGCCGGAGCGCGTTGCCGAAGTCGTCAAACAATGGGTGCAGAAGAAAAATCATGGCCGAACTGAACAATAACGCCGAGGGTGTCGTCCTGACCCCGGTCGAGCAAGCTGCGATCGTCCTGCTGTCGATCGGCGAAGAGCCGGCCGCCGCCGTGTTGCGCTGCCTCGAGCGCGATGAATTGATCGAACTGACCCAGGTGATGTCGCGCATGAGCGGCATCAAGGTCGACTCCGTCAAGTACGCGGTCCAGAACTTCTTCGACGACTACCGCGAGCAGAGCGGCCTGCATGGCGCATCGCGTACCTACCTCAAGCGCTCGCTCGACCTGGCGCTGGGCAGCGACATCGCCAACAGTGTCCTGAACACGATCTACGGCGACGCAATTCGCCCGATGATGGCGCGCCTGCAGTACGCTTCGCCGAAGTGGCTGGCCGAATTCATCTCGCACGAACACGTGCAGATGCAGGCCGTGTTCCTCGCCTTCCTGTCGCCGGCGCTGGCCGGCCAGATCATCGAGGGACTACCGGAAAACAGCCGCGACCTGGTGCTCCTGAACCTGGCGCGCCTGGACGAGATCGACCGCGACCTGCTGCAGGAACTCGAAGACCTGGTCACGCGCTGCCTGTCCGCGCTCGACACCCAGAGTGCGAGCGTCGAAGGCGTGCGCCAGGTTGCCGAGATCCTGAACCGCCTGCCGAACAACCGTGCCGGCATGGTCGAACTGCTGCGCGCGCACGATCCGGACGTCGTGTCCCAGATCGAGATGTCGATGTACGACTTCTTCATCCTCTCGCGCCAGACCGAACAGGTCATCACGCGCCTGCTCGACGATATCCCGCTCGAGCAGTGGGCGATCGCCCTGAAAGGCGCCGAGCCGGCCCTGCGCGACGCAATCCTGATGGCGATGCCGAAGCGCCAGGCGCAGAGTTTCGAGGACCTGATGCGCCGTTCGGGTCCGGTGCCGATGTCGCGCATCGAGCAGACGCGCAAGGACATCATGGTTGCCGTCAAAGCGCTGGCCGACGCCGGCGAGATCGACGTGCAGCTGTTCGCCGAAGCCACCGCCGAATGAAGCAGTTCCGGCCTTTCCACTTCCCGCCCCTCGCCCAGGTGCGCGCCTCGCATGGCGCCGCCCCAGGCGCGGGTCTCGAATCTTCCCAGGAGCAGGATTGGGAAGGCGCGCTGGCCGCCGGCTACCGCCAGGGCCAGCAGGACGGTTACGACGCCGGTTTCGAGGAAGCGCGCGCTGCCGGTTACGCCGCGGGCCAGGCCGAAGGTCTTGCCGCCGGCCTGGAAGAAGGCCGCGCCCAGGCGCTGGCCCACCTCGACCAGCTCGGCAAACCGATCGACGCCGCCCTGAAAGCCCTGAAAAAACTCAAGAGCGACTTTAAAACCGCCCAGCGCAAGGAAGTCGTCGACCTGGTTGGCAAGATCGCGCGCCAGGTGATCCGCGCCGAGCTGGCCCTGCAGCCGACCCAGTTGCTGGCCCTGGTCGACGAGGCGCTGGCCGCGATGCCGCCGGCGCGCGACACCATCGAAGTGCTGATGAATCCGGAAGAACTCAAACGCGTGAGCGAACTCGATCCGAAACGTGCCAAGAAGTGGAACCTGCTGGCCGACCCGTCGCTCATTCCCGGCGAAATCCGCGTGAAGGCGGGCGACCATGAAGTCGACGCCGGCTGCCAGGGGCGCCTGGCCGCCTGCATGGACCAGGTGCGCGACGCCCTCGCCGCCCCTGAAGGAGAAGAGGCATGACGGCGCTGCTCGACACCCTGCGTTCGCTCGACATCGGCGCGGTGCCGGTCGCGACGCCGACCGGCCGCCTGGTCGGCGCACAAGGCCTGCTGCTGGAATCGGTCGGCTGCAAGCTGCACACCGGCCAGCGCTGCCGCGTCGAACTCAATGACGGCGGCTGGCTCGACGCCCAGGTCGTGGGTTTCCGCGACAAGGTCTCCTACCTGATGCCGTTCAAGAAGGCGAATGGCCTGGCGACCGGTGCGCGCGTGCTGCCGGAAAAAACCGCCGCCAGCCTGATGATCGGTCCATCCTGGATGGGCCGCATGGTCAATGGCCTCGGCGAAGAAATCGACGGACTGGGGCGCCTGGGCGGCGACCAGCCGCTGAACTTCACCCCGCCGAAGGTCAACCCGCTGCGCAAAACCCCGGTCGACGAGCCGCTCGACGTCGGCGTGCGCGCGATCAATTCGATGCTCACGCTGGGCAAGGGCCAGCGCGTCGGCCTGATGGCCGGTTCCGGCGTCGGCAAGTCGGTGCTGCTCGGCCTGATCACGCGCCAGACCGTGGCCGACGTGATCGTGGTCGGCCTGATCGGCGAGCGTAACCGCGAGGTGCGCGAATTCGTCGAAAAGTCGCTCGGTCCCGAAGGGCTTAAACGCGCCGTGCTGGTCGTGGCGCCGGCCGACGAGTCGCCGATGATGCGCGTGATGGCGACTGAACTGTGCCACTCGGTGGCGGCGCACTTTCGCGACCGCGGCCAGAACGTGCTGCTGCTGGTCGATTCGCTGACCCGCTATGCGATGGCGCTGCGCGAAGTGGCGCTGTCGCTGGGCGAGCCGCCGGCCACGCGCGGCTATCCGCCGTCGGTGTTCTCGAATTTGCCGCAGCTGGTCGAATCGGCCGGCAACGGCGAAAACCCGGAAGGCAGCATGAGCGCGATCTATACCGTGCTGGCCGAAGGCGACGACCAGCAGGATCCGGTGGTCGACACGGCGCGCGCGATCCTGGATGGCCACATCGTGCTTACGCGCGAGCTGGCCGAGGCCGGCCACTACCCGGCGATCGACGTCGCCCAGTCGATCAGCCGCTGCATGGCCCAGGTGGTCACGCCGGAACATTCGAACGCGGCGCGCAAGATGAAAGCCACGATGGCGCGCCATGCGCGCGTGCGCGACCTGATTCCGCTGGGCGCCTACACGCCGGGCGCCGATCCGGAAACCGACCGCGCGGTGCGCCTGCAGCCGCATATCGAAGCCTTCCTGTGCCAGGGCACGCGCGAAGGCGCGCCCTTGGCAGCCTGCGTGCCGCAGCTGCAAGGGATGATGGCATGACCCGGCGCGACCAGATCAACAGCCTCGATACGCTGGTCGACCTGCGCACCATCGAAGTCGACAAGCTGCAGACGGAATTGGCTCGCCAGGAAGCGACGCGCGCGCGTTACGAAGCGAACCTCGCGCGTCTGACCTCGCTGGCTGAAGGCAGCGGCGCCTCCGGCAAGGGCTCAGCTGGACGTTTGGCGCCGGCGCTGGCCCTCAACTGCGGTCATTACAAGCAGGCCGTGTTCGCACTGGCGGACAACCACCGTACCGACCTCCAGCTGCACGAGGCGAACATGGCGGTCTCGCAGCGCAAGCTGACGGCGGCATGGACGCGCCGCGAACTGCTCGGCAAGGTGCTCGAGCAGCAGCAAGGCGCGCTGGCACGCGAGCAGGACCGCGCAGCGCGCAAGCGCGAAGACGAAATTGCCACCCAATCGTGGCTGGCAGGACGGGCGTAGGCCCGGAACAAGGAGAGAAACCATGGCAAGCATCGGCACCAACTACGACCCGACAACGACCGCCCAGGCGCTGGCGACAAGCGCAACGGCGGCGCATCAGGCAATCCTGACGCGCCAGAGCACGGCCGCCGCTGCCACCGAAAAGGCCTTGGGCACCCTTGGCTCGGCGCTGTCGTCCTTCCAGACCAGTCTTGCGGGCCTGGCAGGCGTGGGCAAGACCCTGGGGGCCAACAGCGCCGTTTTCAGTGATGCTTCCGTAGCCAGCGCAACGGCTACTTCGACTGCTCCCGCGGGCACGTATTCGTTCTTCGTCGAGCAGGTGGCCAGCGCACACCAGGTGTCCTACAGCGGCGTAAAAGACATCACCGGAACCGCAGGCGGAACGTTGAAGTTCGACAGCATGGTCGGGGATCCTGCCCTTGCTGTAACGCAGTTCACCCTCACCCTGGGAACTCGCACGTATACGGTGCGCGAGATGGCGGCGGCGATCAATAGCGAGCCAACCAACAGCGCCGTGCAGGCCTCGGTCGTCACGGGCACCGACGCGAACGGCGCCACGTTCTCGGAACTGGTACTGACCTCCAGGCTGACGGGCAAGGCCAGCAACATCAAGCTGACCCCAGATGGCGACGCCATCGCGAGCTTCAGCACGAGCACCCTGACTGAGCTGACGCCGGCGCGGGACGCTATCGTCCGTATCGGTTCAAGCACCGGCACCGCGACCTACAGCGCCACCAACACGTTCAATGTGGTCGACGGCGTCACGCTGACGGTCTCGAAAGCGCAAGCGGCGGGCACCGCTCCGGTGACACTGACGGTAGGCGCCGACACGTCGAAAACGACGGCCAACGTCCAGGCGTTTGTGGACGCCTACAACAAGCTCAAATCGTCGGTCGATGGCCTGCTCAGCCCCGGCGATCCCTCCAGCGGCACCGCGGCCGGCGCCTTTGCCGGCGACAGCGGGGTGCGCGCCCTGCGCGACCGGCTCATCAGCCTGGTGCGCGCGAGCGGCACGCCGAGCCTCGCAAGCTTCGGCATCATTGCCAACCGCGAGGGAACGCTCAGCGTCGACAGCACGCGCCTGACGAAGGCGCTGGCGGCCGATCCAGCCGGCTTGAACACACTGATCGGCAGCGCGTCCAGCTCAGCCTCCAGCGGCATCGCCGGCAAGCTCGACGCATACCTCAAGGTGTGGACCAACAGTGTCAGCGGCCAGATCAGCAGCCGCAAAGGGGAAGTTACCAGACTGCAACGTGCCGTGGCAGATCGCCAAACCGCCATCGACAGGCAGTATGACAGCGCCTACACGCGCTATCTGGCGCAATTCACGCAACTGCAATCCATTCAAAGCAGCATGTCCTATAACACCTCGCTGTTCGACAATATGTTCAGCAGCAACAAAGACTAAACTCATAGCCATGTCCTATCAAGAAGCTTACGGCAATTATCATGCAGTCAACCTTGACTCGCAGACCTCGCGTGCAACCCCGGTCGAACTCGTTTTGTTGCTGACCGACGGCCTGATCGACGAACTGGCACGCGTGCGCGGTCACATCATCGGCAAGCGTTACGAGCAAAAAGCGGTCGCCATCGACAAATGCTGCGAAATCATCAACGGCCTGTCGAGCTCGCTCGACTTCGAAGGCGGCGGCGAAGTCGTGGCCAACCTGGCCAACCTGTATGCCTTCTGCTCGTCGCGCCTGCAGGGCGCCGGCATCCAGATGGATCCGGTCATGGTCGACGAAGTCATTGGCGTCCTGACCACGATCCGCCAGGGCTGGCAAGGCGTGCAGGCACGCAATGCCTAGAACTGCCGCGATCGCCAAGCTGGCAGCCTCCTTTACTAGCGCCGGCGCCGCGCGCGACTGGGAGCGCCTCGGCGTCCTAGCCACCGCACTGGCGCCGCAGTTGGCGTCACTGGGCGAACGCGGCGCGTGGAGCCGCGCCGAGCTGGCTGCGCTGATGCAGCTGCGCGCAGCCCACGACGGCGCCGCCGCTGCCTGCGGCGCCACCCTCGACGCGCTCGGCGCGGGCCTGGCCGACATGCGCAGAAACAAGGATGGCTGGATGGCCTACGCGCTGGCCAGCCACACTGAACTCGCCGGACACCAAGAATGAACCTGACCCTGACCAACCTGAACCAGCCGGCCGCGGCCAGCAAGGGCGCGGCGCCGGCGGCCAACGATGCGGCGGCCCCGGTCGCGCTCGATGCGGCCGGCGCAACGCCCCCGCTGGACGCCGCGCTGCAGCCCCCGCTGCAGCCGGCGCTCGCCTTTGCGCAATGGCTGGGCCTCGGCCAGATGACGCCGGTGAACGTCGACGCTGCGGCCGTCGCGACGTCGGATGCCGCCCCAGCCGAAGCCGAAACGCCGACGGACGAGCAGCAGCAGGCTGCCGACGCACCCCTGCTGGGCGCGATGACGATGTCGATGCCGCTGATGCCGATCGCGCAAGCCACGCTGGCGGCCGTCGTCGCCGCGCTGCCAGGCGTGCCGGCATCCACTAAAGAATCGCCGCCGGCCGCCGATACCGGCGTTTCGCTGCCGGCCGGAACTGGCTGGGCGAGCCGCGAAGGCCGCGAAGGCCGCGCCGAACTGGCCGCCACGCCGGCCGCAGCGCCTGCCCAGCCGACCGCTAGTGCGGCCCAGCCGGCGCCGGTTGCGGCCTCGACGACTGGCGCGGCACCTGCACCGGCTGCGCCGGCCGCCGAGACGCTGGCATCGAAAGGCGACGCCCCGCAAGACGCGGCTGCGCCCGTCACCGAGCGTGGCGCCGCCAATACGACTGGCCTCGCCGCGCCGGCGCCAGGCGGCACGCAACGCACAGCGGACACCGTGACCCTGGCCGGTCCGCCGACCGCATGGCGCCAGACCCTGCAGGAAGCCCTCGGCGAACGCCTGCAGCTGCAAGCTGGCAAGAACGCCGAACAGGCCGTGATCCGCCTCGAACCGCCGATGCTGGGCCGCGTCGAGATCGCGATTCGCCACAGCGCCGGCTCGCTCGAGGTGCATATCTCGGCGACCAATGGCGAAGTGCTGCGCCAGCTGCAGAGCGTCAGCGAAGGCTTGCGCAACGACTTGGCCCAGCGCCAGTTCACCGATGTGTCGGTCAGCATTGCCCAGGCACCACGTAGCGCGAACGGTTCGCCGATGTTCGCCGGCGGCGACGGCCGCGGCCGCCAGCAGGATGAACGCCAGACCGAACAACACCCGGGCGACGCCTTGGCCGAAGCCAATACCGGCACTTCTCCGTTCTCGTTGAACGGACGCGGCTGATTGCCCTAGCTAATTAACCAATACAAACAATGAACAGCAAGCTCAAGATAGTCATCGGCATCCTCGCCATCGTACTCGTCGGTGGCGGCGCGGCCGGTGGCGCCATGTGGTGGATGAAGTCGCAGGAAGCGGCGCCGGGCGCGGACGTGGCGGCCAAGGCGGCGCCGAAAAAGGAAAAGTCGGACGAGCCATCGAAATACGTCACCCTCGACAAGGTGATCGTGATGCTCAAGCGCAGCCCGAACGAAACGACGACGCATTACCTGTCGACCGACCTGGTGCTGGCTACCGACGCCAAGGGCGAGAAGCCGACCAAGGAACACCTGCCGCTGCTGCGCGCGATCGCCGTGCGCTCGCTGTCGGGCTACACGCTGGCGCAAGCCTCGTCGATGACGGTCGAGCAGGTCGCCTCGCAGCTGAACAAGACTTTCGATGCCAATTATGCCAGCGAAGAACGGGAAAAACCGTTCGGCGAAGTCATGATCGGCAAGCTGATTGTCGAATAGGCCCGGGGACCACGTGGCCTATTCAGCCGACTACCTTGACGCTTCCTGCGCCAGCGAATACCAGGAGGCCTCCGCTGCCGCGAGCATGAGCCCGCGCGAAGAGCAGCAGCACCTGGTGGCCTATGCGCCGCTGGTCAAGCGCATCGTGCGCCAGTTGAATTCGCAGGTATCGAGCGTAATGTCGCGCGAGGACATGGAGCAGATCGGCCTGATGGGCCTGCTCGAAGCCTTGCGCCGCTACGGCACGCCCGACACGGGTTTCGGCAGCTTCGCCTCGCTGCGCATCCGCGGCGCCATCCTCGACGAGCTGCGGCGCCAGGACTGGCGCCCGCGCACCGTGCGCCAGGATGCGCACCGCGTGCGCGACGGCCTGCGCGCCCTTACCCGCAACCTGGGCCGCGAGCCGACGCCGCAGGAAGCAGCCGAATCGCTCGGCATCACCCAGGAAGCCTTTTACCAGCACCTGCTGGACGACGGCGCCGAGGAGATGCTGAGCTTTGACGAAGTGCTGCAGGAAGCCACGGACAGTGCCAACAGCACGGCCGGCCCGGAAGAAGCCTTCATGGTGCGGCGCAGCCTGGAACAAGCCCTGGGCGCGCTGTCCGAGCGCGAGCAGCGCGTGATCCAGATGATCTACGAGTTCGAGCTCAGCTACAAAGAAATCGCCGCCGTGCTCGACCTGTCCGACGCCCGCGTCTGCCAGCTCAACAAGAGCGCGCTGGCCAAGATGAAAGCGGCCCTCGGGGCACGCTGAAGAACAAAGAATAACCATGATCCTCATCCAGAAAGGCCTGTCATGCAGCAATTCCTAGGTATTTTCATCGTGCTCGGCTCCGTCTTCGGCGGCTTCGCACTGATGGGCGGCACGGTCGTTGCGATCTGGCACCCGATTGAAATCCTGATCATCGTCGGCGCCGCTTTCGGTGCGCTGGTGATCGGCAACGAAAAGCACGTGCTGGCCGAGATGGCGCACCAGCTGAAAAAAATCGCGTCGCGCAAAAAGCACGACTCGGAATTCCAGCGCCAGCTGCTGCTGCTCATGTACGAACTGCTGCAACTGGCCGCCGGCGGCCTGAAGGCCCTCGACGCCCACGTCGAAGCGCCACGCGAGAGCGCGATCTTCCAGCGCTACCCGCGCATCCTGGACGAGCCGAAGCTGCTGGCTTTCATCGTCGACAACTTCCGCCTGATGGCTATGGGCAAGATCAACGCCCACGAACTGGAAGGCGTGCTCGAGCAGGAACTGGACGCGATCCACGAAGAACTCACGCAGCCGTCGAAGTCCTTGCACAAGATTGCCGAAGGCATGCCCGGCTTCGGCATCCTGGCCGCGGTGCTGGGCATCGTGATGGCGATGTACTCGGTGTCGGAAGGCGCCGACTCGGGCGCGATTGCAGAGAAAGTCGGCGCGGCGATGGTCGGCACCTTCATCGGCATCTTCTTCTGCTACGGCCTGCTCGACCCGCTGTCGAACATGATGAAGCAGCTGGTCAACGGCGAAGCGTCGACCATGGAAACCGTGAAAGTCGTGCTGTGCACCCACGTGGCCGGCAAGCCTGCCCTGCTGGCGATCGACGCCGGGCGCCGCCTCATCCAGCTCAACACGAAGCCGAGCTTCGCCCAGCTGGAACAGTGGATCAACGCGATGGGTGTCGAAGACGAATCGCAGAACAAGCGGCGCCGCAACAGCGATCGCATGACGGGGTAAGCCGTGTCCAAGCCTAACGACAAGCACCACGAACAGACCATCATCAAGCGTGGTGGCGGCAAGCACGACCACGACGAGCATGGCGGCGCCTGGAAAGTCGCATTCGCCGATTTTTGCCTGGCCCTGCTGTCGCTGTTCCTGGTGTTGTGGCTGATGGCTGCGCGCGAAAAGGAAGCGATCCAGAGCATGACGCGCGACGCCGCCGCCGGCCAGCTCGAAGGCCCGGGCAACCGTCCCGAAATCGCCACCGCGCCGCGCGGCAGCATGATCGAGCGCTTCCCGACGATGCACGACGGCACCGGTCCCGCCCAGGGTACGGGCGCCACGGGCGATGCGCGCGTGTCCTACGATTCGCCGGCCGACCTGAAGTCGCTGTCGAAGAAGCTGGAAAAGATGAGTGAAGACGCGGGCCTGGCGGCCAACCTGCAGTCCGAGGTGACGCCGTATGGCTTGCGCGTGATGCTGCACGATACCGACCGCCAGGGCATGTTCATGCGCGGCAGCGCACTGCCGACCGGGCGTTTCGCGCGCCTGCTGCAAAAGATGGCGCCGCTGTTCGCGCAAATGGAAAACCAGATGCTGATCGTCGGCCACACCGACTCGGTGCAGTACACGTTTGCCGAAAAGACCGGCATGTCGAACTGGTCGCTGTCCTCGAACCGCGCGATGGCGGCACGCGCCCAGCTGCTCCAGGGCGGCATGCGCAACGACAGCGTGCTGCAGGTGGTCGGCATGGCCGACCGCGCTCCGCTCGACGCCAAGCGCACCGATGCCGGCATCAACCGCCGTATCGAACTGATGGTCCTGACGCGCGCCCAATCGCGCTCGGTGGCCGCGATGTTCGGCGCACCCGGCGCCACCGAAGCCCTGCTCGACGGCGTGTCGGTCAGCGCATCGGGCGAGAAAGCGGGCGACATGAAGTCGCTGCGCGACCAACTGGCGAACTAAGCATGACGATTCAATCGAAAACCCGAGGTAACCGCATGAAAATCACTGGAACCGGCGCGCCGACGATGGCGCCCGCGCTTGGAGGCGCCAGCGCCGCACCCGCCCCTGCCGCCCCCGCGCCGGCAGCCGAAAGCAGCCCCGTGCTGGCATCGAGCGTATTGCAGCCGGCCGCCAAGGCGCTCGCCGCCATGCCCGACTTCGACGCCGCCCGCGTGGCCGAACTGCGCGACGCGCTGGCCAGGGGCGAGCTGCCGTTCGACGCAGGTCGCCTTGCCGGCCTGATCCAGCGTTTCCACGGGGGCCATTGATGACCACGCCGTTGCCGCGCCTGACGCGCCAGCAAGCCGTCGCCGTCCTGGTCGACGGCGTCGACCAGGACCTGCACGCCGCGAATGCCATCCACGCGCTGCTCGAGCGCCAGTTCCAGGCCGCGCTGCGCCACCAGGGCGCCGCATTGGGCGCCCTGGCCGAAGAACTGACGCCGGCCCTGGATGCGATGGATGCGCGCCGCAAGCAACGCGTGTCCCTGGTGCGCGCACTGCACGGCCAGGACGGCACGATGGCCGGCTTCATCGCCACCCAGCCTGAACCTGGCCGCGCGCAACTGGCCGCGTCCTGGGGCGAACTGGAACGCCTGGTCGTCGCCTGCAAGCTGGCGACCACGCGCAACGGTAACTTATTAGCGGAGCAATTTTCCCTGATGGGACGCGTGCTGCACGGCGGAGACGGTACCTATGCGCCACGCTGATTTTTCCACCGCGGCGATCTCGAGCACGCTGCCGACCGCACCGACCCGCCCCAGCAGCGCCGTCGGCGGCGGCAGCGGCTTCGCGCGTGCATTCGCCGACGTGCAGGGCGACGTCGCCGACTTCATCCAGAACGGCGGCGGCGCCTCAAGCACCGCGCTGACGCCCGAAGGCAGCGTCCTGCATGCGCGCAGCGCCCAGGCGGTGCTGGGCGCGCCGGAAGTCGACGGTGCGTCGACCAGCGGCGACCAGCAGGCATTTTTGGACAGTATCGCGCCCTGGGCCAAGGAAGCAGCCGACAAGCTCGGCGTCGCGCCCGAGCTGGTGCAGGCGCATGCCGCGCTCGAATCGGGCTGGGGCCAGCGTCCGATCCGCAACGTGGACGGCGCCAGCAGCCACAACCTGTTCGGCATCAAGGCCGGCGGCAAGTGGGAAGGTGCGACCAGCGAGACCGCCACCACCGAATACGTCGGCGGCGCGGCGGTGAAGACGAGCGCGCGTTTCCGTGCCTATCCGGATGGCGCGGCCGCCTTCCGCGACTACGCCCAGGTGCTGCTCGATAACCCACGCTACAAAGGCGCAATCGGCGCCGGCAACGACGCCAATGCCTTCGCGCAGGGCCTGGCAAAGGGCGGCTACGCCACCGACCCGGCCTACGCCGCCAAGCTGGCGCGCCTGGCCGGCAAACTGCAGGGATCTAACGGCTGATGCGGGGCATGTCGACGGGTTCGACCGTGCCCGGCGCAACCACGCGCATGCGCAAGGTCTGCCCGCTGGTGCTGTTGCGTACCCGAATGGTCGCACCGCGCGCGCCGGCATCCATCGCTTCGCCGGCCGTGCTGACCTCGATCCCCTCGATACGCGCAATCATCACGACCGCGTCGCCGCGCTTGACCAAAACCGGTGCCGTTAGCGAACTGTTACGGAGAACGTCGCCTGCACGCAACGATCGGCGGCTCGTTTGCCCTACCGCATCTTGTGCGCTGGCTACAGGGTCCGCAATGGTGGTAATGTCGCGTTGCCCCACGGTAATATGAGTATCGGTAAGCAGTTCATTGGCAGCGATCGGCATCGCCGCCACGACAACGGATGCCGATATCTTTGCCCGCACGATGTATTCCAGGCGGCTGCTCCCAGCCTGGGGGCAGCGCACCGCAAAACGCATCCGCGTTGCCTGCCGGGTGTCGAGCGTGTGGACCTCGACCGGCCCCAGGCAGGCCGGCGCCACGCGCGGCGGCACCACGGTCAGCTCGAAGCGGGCGTCGGCCAGGTTCGCGGCCGCGGCCTGCTGTTCCAGCTGGGCCCGGGCAGCCTCCTCCACCTGGGCGGTGATGGACGGCGCGGCAAAGACCGGCAGCGCGGAGAGCAAGACGACGACATGAGCGACACGAACGGCACGAAAGATCATTGCAACAAACCCCGGCATTAAAGAATTACCCATTCTAACGAAACGCACTGCAGTTCACGACGGAGATCGAACATGACGATTAATTTTAAGGACGCACTCGGAGTTCACGCCGACGCGCTGCATGTGCGCGCCGAGCGTACCAAGGTGCTGGCCGCGAACATCGCCAACGAAAGCACGCCCGGCTATACGGCGCGCGACATCGACTTCGGCGCAGTGATGCAGGAGCGCGCTGCGGCCGAGGACGGCGAACTGTCGCTGGGCGACGGCGAAGCCCTGTTCCGCGTGCCCTTCCACCCCAGCGCCGACGGCAACACCGTCGAAATCGGCGTCGAGCAGGCCGCGTTCTCGCAGAACGCCTCCGACTTCCAGACCAGCCTCACCTTCATCAACATGAAGCTGCGCGGCCTGCAAAAAGCCATCAGCGGACAATAAGCATGAGTTTTAAAGACATCTCCAATATCGCCGGCTCCGCCATGACGGCGCAGTCGGTGCGCCTCAATACCATCGCCTCGAACCTGGCCAACGCCGATACCGCTGCTTCCTCGGAAGCCGAAGCCTACCGCGCAAGGAAGCCGGTCTTCGCGGCCGTCATGGAAAACGATGCCGGCGGCCGTGTGCAGGTGCTCGACGTCGTGCAAAGCGCCGACCCGGTGCGCAAGGTCTACGAGCCGGGCAACCCGCTGGCCAACGCCGAAGGCATGGTCGTCTACTCGAACGTCAATTCCGTTGCCGAAATGGCCGACATGATGTCCGCTTCGCGCGCCTTCGAAACCAATGTCGAGGTGCTGGGCCGGATCAAATCGATGCAGCAGTCGCTGCTGAAACTGGGTGAAGGCTGATCATGCTGACCAATAATTCCCTCGCCGCTTCGAACAGCGCCGCCGCCGCCGGCACGGTCGCGGCCAGCGCCGACGTCAGCGCGACCAAGGACATGTTCACCAAGCTGCTGGTGGCGCAGATCCGCAACCAGGATCCGCTGGCGCCGTCGGACCCGAGCCAGTTCGTCAACCAGCTCTCGCAGCTGTCGCAGACCGAAGCGCTGCAAAGCCTCTCCAAGACCACCAGCGCCAGCGCCAGTGTCCTGCAAAGCATGCAGGTGCTGGCGATGGGCGGCCAGGTCGGCTCGCAAGTGACGGTCGCCACCGATCGCGTGCGCCTCGACGGCAGCCCGCTCAGCGGCAGCATCAAGCTGCCAGCGGCGGGCAGCACCAAGCTGGTGCTCACCGGCGCCGATGGCCAGAATTACAGCCTTGCCCTGCCCTTCCACACGGCCGGCGCGCAACGCTTCACGCTCGACCCAAGCGCGCTGGGACTGGCGCCGGGCAATTATTCGATCGCGGCCCAGGGCGCCGACGGCGCGGCCGTGGCGGTGGAAGTCGCCGGCCGCGTCGACAGCGTGCGCCTGTCCGGTACCGGCTCCGTCGTATTGCAGGTGGCAGGCGTCGGCGACGTCGACCCGTCCGCCATTACTGGTTTCAACGGCAAGGCCCCGTCGGTCGCCGCCAACTAAATATTCAAGGATCAGACCATGAGCTTCAACATCGCCCTCTCCGGTATCCAGGCCATCAACGAGCAGCTGGAAGCCGTTTCGAACAACATCGCCAACTCGAGCACCTACGGCTTCAAAAGCAGCCGCGCCAACTTCTCCGCCATGTACGCCGGCGAGCAGGCGAACGGCGTCTCGGTCGGCTCGCTGACCCAGAACATCGGCACCAACGGTTCGGTCGAATCGACCGGCCGCTCGCTCGACGCGGCCATCGAAGGCCGCGGCTTTTTCGTGAGCCGCGATGCGCAGGGTTCGATGTCGTACAGCCGCGTCGGCATCTTCGCGGCCGATAACGCCGGCAACCTGGTCGACGCCGCCGGGCGCAAGGTGCAGGGCTATGGCCCGACCGTCAACGGCACGCTCGGCACGATGGGCGACATCAAGATCCCGACCGGCCAGATCGCCGCCAAGGCCTCGACCAACGTCAATTTTGTCGGCAACCTGTCGGCCGACTGGCCCTCGAAGAACGACGCGAACTTCGACGCGACCAAGCCTGACACCTACAACATGGTCAAGCAATCGGTCCTCTACGATTCGCAGGGCGCCCAGCACACCGTGTCGCAGTATTTCGTCAAGACCGGCAGCAACGCCGTCACCGTGCACTACGGCTTCGATGGCGCGACCCCTGCCGCATCGAAAGCCTTGAGCTTCGACTCGTTGGGCCAGCTGGCCGCGGGCTCCACCGGCAGCGGCAACCTGACCCTGAAGCCAGCCAACGGCGCGGCCGATATCGCGTTCACGATCGACTACACCGGCACCACCCAGTTCGCCGGCGAAGCGACCAGCACCACCAACAACACCGACGGCTATGCCTCGGGCACCTATGTCGGCGTCGAGCTGGCGGCGGACGGCTCGGTCGTGGCGCGCTACAGCAACGAGCAAAAGCAGACCGTCGGCACGATCGCCCTGGCCACCTTCGGCAACGAAGGCGCGCTGACCGCCACCAGCGACACCAGCTGGCAAGCGAATGCCGCCTCGGGCCTGGCCCTGCTGGGCACCCCGGGCGCCGGCCTGGCGGGCAAGCTCAATACCGGTTCGCTCGAAGGCTCGAACGTCGACATCACCTCGGAACTGGTCGGCCTGATGACCTCGCAGCGTAACTACCAGGCGAACTCGAAGGTCATCACGACCGAGAACGCGATGATGCAAGCCCTGATGCAGGCGCTGTAATAAAGGACTAGATCGCCATGGATAAACTGATCTTCACCGCCGTTTCCGGCGCCGAGCACACGCTGCGTGCCCAGCAGGTCCACGCGAACAACCTGGCGAACATGGACACGCCGGGCTTTCGCGCCAACCTGGAGCTGGTGACGACCCAGTCGCTCGGCGCGAATGGCAACTACGGCTACGACGACGTGCACATGGCCCGCACCCAGGCCGACGCCATCTCGACCAAGCCGGGCACCGTGCGCGAGACCGGCCGCCCGCTCGACGTGGCGATCAACGGCAATGGTTATTTCGCGGTCGAATTCGGCGGCGCGGAAGCCTATACCCGCGCCGGCGCGATCGACCTCGACGCCGCCGGCGCCCTGTCGGTAGCCGGCCGCCCGCTGCTGGGCGAAGGCGGCCCGATCGTGCTGCCGCCGCACTCGGCGGTGGAGATCGGCACCGACGGCACCATCTCGGTGATGGCCGAAGGCGCCACCACCATGCAGGTGATCGACAAGCTGCGCCTGGTGAATGCCGAAGGCCCCGAGCTGACCAAGAACGAAGCCGGCCTGATCGTGCCGCGCAACGGCGGCCAGCTGGAAGCGGATGCCAACATCACCGTGCGCGGCCGTGCCCTGGAAGGCAGCAACGTGTCGGCCGTCGAAGAGATGGTCGCAACCATGGCGCTGAACCGCAGTTTCGAACTGCAGATGAAGCTGTTCCAGGCCGGCGACAAGATGAATGAGGCGGGCAACCGCCTCCTCGGCGCTTAGAGCGCCTGAAAAAACCCTCATGGCGGCGTTGCATCGTCTCGCCGTACTGAAGTACTGTCTTCGACGATGCGCCTTGCCCTGAGGGCTTTTTAAGTGCGCTGAGTCGCTGACAATCAAAGGAGAATTTCATGAATCCAGCAATGTGGATCAGCAAGACCGGTGTTCAGGCGCAAGACGCCAAGCTGCAAGCCATCGCCAACAACCTGGCCAACGTGAATACCGTCGGCTTCAAGCGCGACCGCGTCGTCTTCGAAGACCTGCACTACCAGGTCGATGCGCAGCCGGGCGCGCAGAGCGCCGACAACACGGTCTCCAACGGCGTCCAGCTCGGTAACGGTACGCGCCTGGTTGGCACGCAAAAAGTGTTCACCAACGGTTCGCTGCAAACGACCAGCCAGCAGCTCGACGTCGCCATTTCCGGCAACGGCTTTCTGCAGGTGCGCCGCCCGAACGGCGACGCCGCCTTCACCCGCGCCGGCCAGTTGCAGATCGACGCCAACGGTACCCTGGTCAATGCCCAGGGACTGGCGCTGGTTCCCCAGATTACCGTGCCGAACAACGCCACCGCGATCACCATCGCCGAAAACGGCACCGTCTCGGCCACCATTCCAGGCCAGACCGCCCCGACCGAAATCGGCGCCCTGACCCTCACCGGTTTCGTCAACCCGGCCGGCCTGCTGGCCCTGGGCGAGAACCTGTTCTCGGAAACCGGCGCCAGCGGCGCGCCGACCGAAGGCCGTCCCGGCGATGGCGCACTGGGCAAGCTCAAGCAAGGCACGCTGGAAGGCTCGAACGTGCAAGTGGTCGAAGAAATGGTCGACATGATCGCCGCCCAGCGTACTTATGAGATGAATACCAAAGTGTTGTCGGCTGCCGACAATATGCTGCAATACCTCGCACAGGCGGTCCGATAATGACTCGCTCTAGCCTTGCAGCAACTATAGTCGCGTTGTTGCTGGTTGGCTGTGCCTCGCGTGCGCCGATCGCCGCGGCGCCCGAAGAAGATGCCGTGCCGGTCACGCGCAACGTGCAGCGCGGCGTGTCCGGTGGCGTGTTCAGCAACGATGCGCTGTCGCTCACGTCGGACGCGCGGGCCTACCGCGTCGGCGACGTGGTCACCGTGATCCTGCAGGAGACCACGCAGGCGAGCAAGCGCGCCGGCACCAGCTTCAGTAAAGAATCGTCGGTGGGCGTCTCGCCGCTGGGCGTGCTCGGCAAGAGCTTTGCCAAGACCGCCATCGACGTGTCGGCCGACCGCAGCTTCTCGGGCGACTCGACCAGTACCCAGCAGAACGCCCTGTCCGGCGCGCTGACCGTGATCGTGCAGGAAGTACTCCCGAACGGCCTGCTGCGTGTGGCGGGTGAAAAGAACATGACCCTGAACCAGGGCGAAGAATTTGTCCGCCTGAAAGGCTATGTGCGCGCCGCCGACGTGGATGCAGACAACCAGGTGTCGTCGCTGCGCGTAGCCAATGCCCGCATTGCTTATTCGGCCAAGGGCGTGCTGGCCGATGCGAATTCAGCCGGATGGCTGACGCGCTTCTTTACCGGCCCATTGATGCCTTTTTAATCCAGGATCAACATGATTCAAATTCGCAGCACTGCCCTCGTTTCCCGTATCATTTTTGCCACCGCGCTGGGTCTTGCCACGGTCGTGCCCGCGCAGGCCGCCCAGGCGCTGCGCAACCTGGTCAGCATCGAGGGTGTGCGCGAAAATCCACTGGTCGGCTATGGCCTGGTGGTGGGCCTGAACGGTTCCGGCGACTCGACCCAGGTCAAGTTCGCCAGCCAGTCGGTCCTGAACATGCTCAAGCAATTCGGCGTCAAGCTGCCCGAGGGCCAGGACGCCAAGAACAAGAACGTCGCCGCCGTGATGATCTCGGCCGTGTTCCCGCCGGGTTACCGCCGCGGCCAGGCGATCGACGTCACCGTCTCGTCGCTGGGCGACGCCAAAAGCCTGCGCGGCGGCACGCTGCTGATGACGCAGATGCGCGCGGCCGACAACGAAGTCTATGCACTGGCCCAGGGCAACCTGGTGGTCGGCGGCCTGTCGGCATCCGGTAAAAGCGGCTCCTCGGTGACGGTGAATACCCCGACCACCGGCCGCATCCCGAACGGCGCCATGATCGAGCGCGAGATCGCCACCGATTTCGCGACCCGCCCGCAAGTGCTGCTGCGCCTGCGCCATCCGCATTTCGAGACCGCCACCAACGTCGTGGAAGCGATCAACCGCCGTTTCGGGCAGGTTGCCACCACCGCCGACGGCACCAGCGTCGAAGTCGTGGCGCCGTCCAATCCGACCGAACGCGTGGCCTTTGTGGCCAAGCTGTCGAACCTGTCGGTCGAATCGGGCATCGAAGTGCCGAAAGTGGTCTTCAACTCGCGTACCGGTACTGTCGTGATTGCCGACGGCCTGCGCGTGAAATCGGCCGCCGTCACCCATGGCGCCCTGAAGGTCGTCATTTCGGAAAGTTCCAGGGTCAGCCAGCCCGGCCCCCTCTCGCGCGGCGAGACCGCGGTCACGCCGCAATCGCAAATTTCGGTCGACCAGGGCTCGGGCCAGATGTTCAAGTGGCCGGCCGGCGCCAGGCTGCAAACGATCATCGACGTGGTCAACAGCCTGGGCGCGTCCCCGGACGACATCATGGCGATCCTGCAGGCGCTCGACCAGGCCGGCGCCATCGAAGGCGAACTGGTGGTGATCTGATGGACCGCACCACGCCCCTCAATCCCTTCCTGCCCCAGCCCGGCGCCCTGGCCCCTGGCGCCGTGACGCCCGCCGCGGCGGACGCCGCCCACCTGGCGAATGCCACCAAGGCCGCGGTCGAATTCGAAAGCTTCTTCATCTCGCAGATGCTCAAGGACATGCGTTCGACCACGCGCGAGATGGCCGACGAGGACAGCGTTTTCAAGGACAAGGTCAACCAAGAGATGCAGGACATGGCCGACGGCATCCTGTCGAAGCAGATGGCCGGCCAGCGCGCCTTTGGCGTGGCCGATGCGATCCTGCGCCAGCTGCTGCCCGCAAAAATTACTCCCGGCAACACTTAATCATTCCACGTAACTGGTCGCCTTGTTACGGTAGGCCCCCTGTTTCTCGAGAAAGACCTCCATGACCATCATGACCAACGCGCTGTCGGGCGCGCTCGCTTCGCAGCTGGCGCTGTCGGCAACCAGCCAGAACATCGCCAACCTGCAGACCAAGGGCTATACCCGCCAGGCGGCGCTGCTGTCGGCCGTGGGCGCCGATACCAGCGGCAAGTCGGTCGGCAACGGCGTGCAGGTCACCTCGCTGCTGCGTTTTTCTGACGGTTATAAAAGCCAGCAGATGTGGCGCGCGGCGGCCGAGGCAGGCCAGTATTCGCAGACCCAGCCTTATCTGACCCAGCTCGAGCGCGTGATGGGCGACGACACGGCCAGCCTGTCGGTCGCGGTCGACGGCTTCTTCGCCTCGCTCAACGCGGTGGCCGGCGACAGCGTCACCTCGACGCCGCTGCGCCAGCAGGTGCTCACCGCCGCCGGCCTGCTGGCCCAGCGCTTCAACAGCCTGAACAACGTCTACAACGCCCAGCGCCAGTCGCTCACCCAGCAACGCAGCGCGATCGTCGATGCGGCCAATTCGAACATCACCAAGATCGCCGCCCTCAACGCCCGCATCACGCAAGCGAACGCGGTAAGCGCCCCGGCCTCGAGCCTGATCGATGCGCGCGACCTCGCCATCGACGAACTGGCCGGCCAGATGGCGCTGGAAGTCTCCGAGCAGCCCGGCGGCGTGCGCGACATTTCGCTGAAAACGGGCCAGGCGCTGGTGATCGGCAACGTTGCCGGCAAACTGAACGCCATCGGCGGCACCGGCGCCCAGCGCTTCGAGCTGACATTCGCGTCGACCACGTTCAAGCTCGAGGCGGCCAGGCTCGGCGGCCAGCTCGGCGGCCTGTCACTCTATGAAGACACCACCCTGGCCAGCTTGCAACAAGGCGTCAGGAATATCGCCAAGCACCTGGGCGATGCAGTGAACAAGAAGCTCGAGGCCGGCTTTACGATGGACGGCGCCGACGGCACGAAGCTGTTCGTGGTCCCCGACGCGACCAACACCACCACGCTGCTGGAAGTGGCGGCAGGGTTGACGGCGGGCCAGCTGGCGTTTTCGAGCGACAAGGGAGCCCCGGGCGACAGCGGCAATCTCATCGACATGCTCACCATCAACGACGAGCAGGTCAACCTGAACAAGGAGACGGACATCGAGAAAATGGACCTGGTGATGCTCTCCGATGCCGACACCCAGCTGGTGGGCAGGCTGGGCGTGCTCAGCCAGCAGAACCAGGCGGCCCTGTCCACTGCCCAGACCATGCGCACCCATGCGCTCGAAGACTGGCAGGCCACGAGCGGCGTCAACCAAGACGAGGAAGCCATCAACCTCGTCGAATACCAGAACATGTACCAGGCCAACATGAAAGTCATGTCGGTCGCCAACTCCCTGTTCGACGCCACGCTGGCGATGATGGGTTAAGGAGCAATCATGCGTATCGCCACCGCCCAGTACCAGTCGAACATGAACAAGTCGCTCCAGCTGAACCAGGAGCGCATGAGCAACCTGACCCAGCAGATGGCCACCGGCAAGCGCATCCTGCTGCCCTCGGACGATCCGATCGACAGCGTGCGCCTGTCGCGCCTGCAGCGCGAGGAATCCGCGATTGGCCAGTACCGCGACAACATCGGCGCGATCAAGGTCCGCCTGACCAGGAACGAAAGCTATCTTGGCGGCATGGTCAACGACATTGCTGCCGGCCGCGACCAGATCGTCTGGGCGCTCGATGGCAGCAACACCCCGGACGACCTCAAGGCGATGATCAGCCCGCTCGAGGCGCTGCGCGAGAGCCTGCTCTTCAGCGCCAACACGGTCGACCAGGAAGGCCGCTACGTGTTCTCCGGCACCGCGACCGCGACCAAGCCGATCTCCTATAACGACAAGCTCGCTGCAGGCTCGCGCTACGCATACGTGGGCAATGAAAAGGACCAGAATGTGGTCGTCGGCAATGGCCTGACCCAGGTCGCCAACGAAAACATCAAGGGTATGGAGATGTTGCTGAACGCGCTCGACCAGACTATCGCAAAGCTGAAGGAGGCCGCCCCGAACCCGAACAACCCGGTCACGCGCAAGGTGCTGGTAGATAACCTCGACGCCTTCGACGCGGCGCTCGACCTGGTCTCGGGCAAGATCGCGGTCATCGGCGGCAAGCAGAATATCCTCGGCACGCTCGACGCCAATCATGCTAACGTCAGCCTGGCGAACCAGATGACGATCACCGATATCGGCCAGCTCGACATGGGCGTCGCCGCGACCGAACTGAACGGCTACTCGACGGCCCTGCAAGCGACCTACAAGGCGTATGGCCGGATCGGTACGCTGTCCCTGTTCTCCGCACTGTAATCGATGGACACCACGCTCCGCCCTGCTCCCGCCAATCTTCCGGTCCCGACCAATTCCGGCATCGGCGCCGCCAAGGGCGCGCCGGCGCCGGTGCGCGCCCAGCCGCTGCAGGAGCCCGAGCTTGCCGGCGTGCGCCAGACGCTGCGTCCCGCGCCGCACACGGCGCTGCGCCGCAGCCAGGGCTGGGACACGCGCCTGCAAAGCGACGTCGCCAGCGCCCAGCAAGCCCGCGATTACCTCGAGCGCGTCGCCGCCCAGCTCGAATCGGTGAAAGCCGCGCTCTCGGCGAAAATCGCCGGCATGAAGAGCGGCGCGCGCGACCTCGAGGCACGCGCACGCCAGTTGGGCGCGACCATCGCCGCCCGCAGCGCCCAGGCCGGCGCTTCGCTCGACGCCCAGCTCCTGTTCTCGGACGGCGCAGCGGCGCAGCAGCGCTTCCGCATCACCGGCCTCGACACCGCCATGCTGCAGGCGGCCGCGCCGCTGGCGCTGGCCTTCTCGGTCGGTGGCGCCGGCGGCCCGCAGCTGTCGGCCAGTTTCGATCCCGAGATGACGCCCGAGCAAATCGCCATGCGCCTCGACCGCACGCTGGCCCCGGTCCAGGTGCGCACCGGCCTGGACAACCAGGGCCGGATCGAATTCACGACCGCCGAAGCGAACTGGCCGCAAGTGCGCGACAGCATCGCCATCTCCGGCCGCGGGCGCGTGGCGACCGAGACCGTGGCGCCCGACCTCAAGCTCCAGGACCTCGCCACCGGCAACGCCGACGCCCTGCGCCAGAGCCTGCGCGAAGTCGGGCAGGCGCTCGAACGCGTGCGCCGCTCGCAAGATGCGGTCAGCGCCGCCCTGAACGCGGCGGCGCTGCGCGCGGCCCAGCCGCAACTGAGCGCGGACGCCCTGGCGCTGACGGCCCAGGATTTCGCCTCGACCGCGGCGAACCACGATTACGAGTCGCTGCTGGCGATTACCTCGGCGCTGGTGGGCGTAAGCCGCGAGCGGGTAGTGGCCTTGCTGGGGATGCGCTAGCTTAGGTAGTGTACTGGGCGATGCCGGCGAAGAGCAAGGCCAGCAATCCCAGGCGCCAGTGGGGTTTCAGGTAGGTCCAGAGAATACGCATGCGGCGATCTTAACAACCTGTACTCGGGGCGCGGCCTGCAGGACCTCGGCACACTGGGCGGCGACGTCAGCTTCGGCTGGGACGTCAATGATGCCGGCGTCGTTGTCGGCGAGTCCGTCGTCTCCGCGCCCCCGTCCGAGCTCTTCCCGCCTTTCCACCCCTTCGTGTTCCGCAAAGGCGTGATGCGCGACCTCGGCGTGCTGCAAGGCGGTCCACGTACCGCGAATGCCGCGCAAGAGATCAACAACGCCGGCCAGATCGCCGGCTATTCCGAAGTGACTGGCGCCTTCCACCTGTTCTTCTACGAGAACGGCATGATGACCGACCTCGGCTTCTTCGGCGGCCGCCA
Source organism: Massilia sp. (assembly GCA_031398335.1). Lineage (GTDB taxonomy): Bacteria > Pseudomonadota > Gammaproteobacteria > Burkholderiales > Burkholderiaceae_D > Telluria. Next base: position 32,635 of record JANNNC010000198.1, on the reverse strand, counting down.
GCTTTCCGTCAACGACATGAACGACCGCGGCCAGATTGTCGGCGGGGCGTGCCGCCAGAATGTCTGCGTTCCGGTGCGCCTCGACCCGGTCCACGGCCATCATCGCTAACGCGATCCGGCAATAAAAAACCGCTGCCCCGCATTTGCATGCGGTGACAGCGGTTTTTCGCGGACAGCGGGAATAAATCCCGCGTGCCGCTTAGCCCGGGCGGCGCTTACGCGTCGCGGTTGGCCTTCTTGCGCTCGTGCTCTTTCAGGTAGCGCTTGCGCAGACGGATCGACTTCGGCGTGATTTCGACCAGTTCGTCGTCCTCGATGAACTCGACGGCGTACTCGAGCGACATCTGGATCGGCGGCACCAGGCGCACGGCTTCGTCGGTACCCGACGAACGCACGTTGGTCAGCTGCTTGCCCTTGATCGGGTTGACGACCAGGTCGTTGTCGCGCGAGTGGATGCCGATGACCATGCCTTCGTACACCGGATCGTTGTGCGACACGAACATGCGGCCGCGGTCCTGCAGTTTCCAGATGGCGTAGGCAACGGCGGCGCCGTCGTCCTGCGAGATCAGCACGCCGTTACGGCGGCCGGCCATTTCACCACGGGTGTTGTCGACTGGCGCGTATTCGTGGAACACGTGGCTCATCAAACCGGTACCGCGGGTCAGGGTCATGAATTCGCCCTGGAAGCCGATCAGGCCACGCGCAGGGATCAGGTACTCGAGACGCACGCGGCCCTTGCCATCCGATTCCATGTTCTGCAGGTCGCCGCGACGGCGGCCGAGTTCTTCCATGACGCCGCCCTGGTTGACTTCCTCGACGTCGACCGACAGGTTCTCGAACGGCTCGTGGCGCACGCCATCGACCATCTTGAAGACCACGCGCGGACGCGAAACGGCCAGCTCGAAGCCTTCGCGGCGCATGTTTTCGATCAGGATCGTCAGGTGCAGCTCGCCGCGGCCCGAGACTTCGAAGATCGTGTCGTCGTCGGTCGGGGCAACGCGCAGGGCGACGTTGGCCTTCAGTTCGCGGTCGAGTCGGTCACGCAGCTGGCGGCTGGTGACGAACTTGCCTTCGCGGCCAGCCAGTGGCGAATTGTTGACCATGAAGTTCATGGTCAGGGTCGGCTCGTCGACGGTCAGCATCGGCAGTGCTTCCGGGGTGTCCGGTGCGCAGATGGTCGAACCGATGCCGATTTCGTCGATACCGTTGATCAGGCAGATGTCGCCGGCGACGGCTTCGTCGACCAGCACGCGCTCGAGACCCTTGAAGTTCAGCACCTGGTTGATGCGGCCCTTGATCGGGGTGCCGTCAGGACCGTTCATGACGATGACGTCCTGGCCGGTCTTGACGGTGCCGCGGTTGACGCGGCCAATGCCGATCTTGCCGACGTACGACGAATAGTCGAGCGAGGTGATCTGCATTTGCAGCGGGCCTTCCGGATTGTCGTCACGGACAGGAACGTGCTGCAGGATGGCGTCGAACAGTGGCTTCATGTCGCCGCTTCGGACGTCTTCGGTCAGGCCGGCGTAGCCGTTCAGGCCCGAAGCGTAGACGACAGGGAAGTCGAGCTGCTCATCGGTCGCGCCGAGCTTGTCGAACAGCTCGAAGGTCTGGTTGATCGCCCACTCGGCGCGCGCGCCTGGACGGTCGACCTTGTTGACGACGACGATCGGCTTCAGGCCCAGGGCCAGCGCCTTGCGGGTCACGAAGCGCGTTTGCGGCATCGGACCTTCCTGTGCATCGACCAGCAGCAGCACCGAGTCGACCATCGACAGCACGCGCTCGACTTCACCGCCGAAGTCGGCGTGGCCGGGGGTGTCGACGATGTTGATGTGGGTGCCTTCATACTCAACCGCGCAGTTCTTCGACAGAATCGTGATGCCGCGCTCTTTTTCGAGGTCGTTCGAATCCATCACGCGGGTTTCGACGGCCTGGTTCTCGCGGAAAGTACCGGACTGGCGCAGCAGCATGTCCACGAGGGTGGTTTTGCCGTGGTCAACGTGGGCGATGATTGCAATATTACGAATTGCGCGTTTGGTATTTGACATGTAATTTCAGCGTAGATTTGCGTGATGTACGGATGTGTACGGTGCTGCCAATTTCGGAAACCGCGTAGTATAGCACGTTGATGTGACCTGTCCTAAGAAAGGCCCGCAATTTCAACGGCTTGCTGAGTTTCCAATCCTTTTGCATGGGTGCCCGGCGGGTTTTCCGCAGTGCCCACACGGTATGTGAAGCAGGATGCAGGGTGGGCGGCTCTCCCGCCCACCCTGCAGGCCCAGGCGAACGCATCGGTGTAGTTCGCCCGTTCGCCATTCAGACATGGAACCGTTATTGCGCCGCCGCGATCAACCGCTCCGGCGCCAGCACCGCATACGCCTGCAGATTCGCCGTCCCCAACAGCTTGCCGTCGGCATACACCCGTACCCTGCCCTGTTCGGGCGGCAGAGCCACCTCCGGCTCCTTGCCCAAGGCCAGGCGCTGGCCATTCAGGAAGCGCTTGGCCAGCTCCGGCGTGAGTCCGACCGCCGGGAAGGTCGACAGCAGCGCATCGACCGGCGCCAGCAGCGACAGCGGCGCGGCGTGGGCCTGCAGATCTTCCAGCGTGATCATGGTCTCGGCCGTCAGTGCGCCGACCTGGATGCGGCGCAGCGCATTCAGGTGCGCACCGCAGCCCAGGGCCGCGCCGATGTCTTCACCGAGCACGCGCACGTAGGTGCCCTTGCTGCAGGTGACGCGGATTTTCAGCATCGGTGCTTCATAACCGATCATCTCGAGCCCGTGGATCGTCACCGGCCGCGCCTCGCGTTCGAGCGTGATGCCTTCGCGTGCGTATTCGTATAAAGCCTTGCCGTCGCGCTTCAGGGCCGAGTACATCGGCGGCACCTGCAGGATCGGGCCGCGAAAACGCGCCAGCGCCGCTTCGATCTGCGCTACCGTGACGTCCACCGGCAGCGTCTCGATGGCCTCGCCTTCGGTGTCGCCGGTGGTCGTCATGATGCCGAGGTGGACCGTCGCCTCATACGTCTTGTCCGATTCCAGCAAGTCTTGCGAGAACTTGGTGGCCTCGCCGAAGCACAGCGGCAGCAAGCCCGTGGCGAACGGGTCGAGGGTGCCGGTGTGGCCCGCCTTTTTCGCGTTCATCACGCGCTTGGCGCGGATTAAAGCGTCGTTCGAGGACAGGCCGACCGGCTTGTCGAGCAGGAGCACGCCATCGACCAGGTCACGCGGCTTTTTTTGAGGACGCGCGCTCACTTGGGGTCAATGTCCGTCTCTGGCGCAGCGGGAGCAGCAGCGCTGCCGTCGTCGAAGTCAACGGCGCGCACGGCGTTGGCCTGGTCGATCAGGGCCGACATTTCGATGCCGCGCGAGGTCGACGTGTCGTGCACGAAATGCAGCGCCGGCAGCGTGTGGATGTGCAGGCGCTTGCCGAGCATGTTGCGCAGGTAGCCGGAGGCTTTGTTCAGGCCCTCGAGCGTCAGCTTGACTTCGTCCTTGCTGTCTTTGAGCAGGGTGAAGTAGATCTTGGCGTGGGCGTAGTCGGGCGTGAGCTGCACTTCGGTCAGCGTGATCATGCCGACGCGCGGGTCTTTCAGCTCGAAGGCGATCAGTTCCGACAGGTCTTTCTGGATCTGGTCGGCGACGCGCAGGCCGCGCTGGGGGATGGTTTTACTGTGTTTTGCCATGGTAATTACTTTGTGTTTTTCTGACGATGGTACATCGATTGGGTGGCGAGGGGCGTACGCGCGGCACGCGGTGGCGTCAGCGAAAAAAAACGCCATCGGCTGGGCGGAGCCCGGCGGATGGCGCTTTCTGTGCCGTTAAGCGAATTACAGCGTACGGGCCACTTCGGTCACTTCGAACACCTCCAGGACGTCGCCAACCTGGATTTCGTTGTTGTTCTTCAGCGAGAGGCCGCACTCGAGGCCGGCGCGCACATCTTTCGCATCGTCCTTGAAGCGCTTGAGCGAGTCGATCTCGCCAGTCCAGATGACGATGTTGTTGCGCAGCAGGCGGACCGACGAGGTACGCTTGACGACGCCATCGGTTACCAGACAGCCGGCAATCGCGCCGACCTTCGAGACCAGGATGACCTGGCGAATCTCGACCTGGCCGGTGATGGTCTCGCGCTTTTCCGGTGCCAGCATGCCCGACAGTGCGGTGCGGATTTCGTCGATCGCATCGTAAATGATGCTGTAGTAACGAATGTCCACGCCGTTGGCTTCGGCCAGCTTGCGGCCCTGGGCGTCGGCACGGGCGTTGAAGCCGATGATGACTGCCTTCGATGCCACTGCCAGGTTGACGTCCGACTCGGTGATGCCACCGACGGCGGCGTGCACGACCTGCACACGCACTTCCGAGGTCGACAGTTTCTGGAGCGAGTTGACCAGCGCTTCCTGCGAACCCTGCACGTCGGTCTTGATGATCAGCGGCAGGTTCTTCACCTCGCCCTCGGCCATCTGCTCGAACATGTTTTCCAGCTTCGCTGCCTGCTGCTTGGCCAGCTTCACGTCGCGGAACTTACCTTGACGGAACAGACCAATTTCACGTGCTTTACGCTCGTCGGCCATGACCATGACTTCTTCACCGGCAACCGGCACTTCGGTCAGGCCCTGGATTTCGACCGGGAACGACGGGCCGGCGGACGCCACCGACTTGCCGTTTTCGTCGAGCATTGCACGGACGCGGCCGTAAGCCGAACCGGCCTGCACCACTTCGCCGCGGCGCAGGGTACCCGATTGCACCAGGATCGTCGCGACCGGGCCACGGCCCTTGTCCAGACGGGCCTCGACCACCAGGCCACGGGCCGGGGCTTCGATCGGCGCCTTCAGTTCCAGCACTTCGGCCTGCAGCAACACTTGCTCCAGCAGATCCTCGATACCGGTACCGATTTTGGCGGAGACCGGCACGAACGGCGAATCGCCGCCGTATTCTTCCGGCACCACGCCTTCGGCAACCAGTTCCTGCGTCACGCGGTCGGTGTTCGCACCCGGCTTGTCGATCTTGTTGATCGCGACAACCAGCGGCACGCCGGCAGCTTTTGCGTGAGCAATTGCTTCCTTCGTCTGCGGCATCACGCCGTCGTCGGCTGCAACGACCAGGATGACGATGTCGGTTGCCTTGGCGCCACGGGCACGCATGGCGGTGAACGCCTCGTGACCCGGGGTGTCGAGGAAGGTGATCATGCCGCGCGGAGTGTCCACGTGGTATGCACCGATGTGCTGGGTAATGCCGCCGGCTTCGCCCGCAGCAACCTTGGCGCGGCGGATGTAATCGAGCAGCGAGGTCTTGCCGTGGTCGACGTGGCCCATGACGGTCACGACCGGTGCACGCGAGGTCGACTCGAACTCGGCGTGTTCGCCCTGGTCGGCCAGCAGTGCTTCCGGATCGTCCTCGGCGGCAGCGAAGGCTTTATGGCCCATCTCTTCCACCAGGATCATCGCGGTCTCCTGGTCCAGCACCTGGTTAATGGTGCACATCTGGCCCAGCTTCATCAACTGCTTGATGACTTCCGAGGCTTTCACCGACATCTTGTGGGCGAGTTCGGCCACGGTGATCGTTTCAGGGACGTGGACGTCCTTGACGATCGCCTCGGTCGGCGCCTGGAAATTGGTTTCGCGATCGTCATGCGACGAACGACGGCCACCGCTGCGGCCACCGCTACGCCAGCCGTCGCGGCCGCTCGGTGCGCTCGGGGCGCCACGGCCCTTGGCGCCGCTCGGCGCGCCACGCTTCTTGGCGTCGTCCGACCAGGTCGAGGACACGTTCGCCGACTTGATCGACTTCTTGTCGGCCGGCTTCTTGTCGCCCGGCTTGGCCTCCAGCGGCTTCTTGTCCACAGGCTTGTGCAGCGTACCGGCAGGTGCGGCCGGCTTGGCCACGACCGGTGGCGGCACCGGCTCCGGTGCCTTGATGACGCGGCGCGGCTGCGCCATCATCAGCTTGATCTGTGCCACTTCGTCGGCCACGGCCTTGCGTGCCTTCTCGGTGGCGGCAGCGCGTTCGCCGGCTTCCTTGGCGGCTGCTTCCGACTTGCGCTTGGCTTCGTCGGCGGCAGCCTGCTTGGCTTGCTCGCCGGCAGCCGAACTGGCGGCGGCGTTCGCGGCAGCGTCGCGCTTGGCGGCTTCCGCGGCATCGCGCTTGGTCTGCTCTTCAGCAGCCTTGGCCTGCTCGGCACGCTCGGACTCGAGCTTGGCCAGGCGCTCCTGCTTTTCACGCAGGTCCGCTTCCTGGCGAGCGACGAGCTCGGCATGACGGCGCGACTCTTCCTCGCGGCGGGCGATTTCGGCAGCTTCAGCCACAGGATCCGCTGCCGCCGCGCTTGGCGCCGCGCTAGCTGCAACGACGTCGTCGCGCTGCACGAAGGTACGCTTCTTGCGCACTTCGACCTGGATCGTACGTGATTTACCGGAAGCATCCGCCTGCTTGATCTCGCTCGTTTCCTTGCGGGTGACCGTGATCTTTTTCTTCTCGGTCGCATCCGCCGCACCATGGGTGCGGCGCAGGTGGTTCAGCAGCTTGTCCTTATCATCCTTTGACAAGGGATCTGACGTCGAACTCTTTTCGACGCCGGCAGAACGCAGCTGCGTCAGCAGCAAATCTGCAGGCATCTTCAGTTCGGTGGCAAATTGGGCTACGTTGTTACTCGCCATTCAGTCCTCTTTTCTATGTGTCGCGGAGATGATAAAGATTTGCAAATTATGCCTTGGCCGTTTCTGCCAGGCTCCAGGCTTTCGCCTGCAGCGCTTTGGCGCGGTCATCATATTTACTGTCGACCAGCTTCATCTCATCGTCGGTCACATCATTAAATTCGTTCTTGATCAGGTCACGGGCGCGCTCGGACGGCAAGGCCAGGATGGCGCCAAATTCGTCGTACGCGAGTCCTGCAAATGCTTCCACCGTCTTGATGCCGGCCAGGCCAAGCTTGCCGGCAGTCGTACGGTCCATGCTTTCGAGGTTGACCAATTCCTCTTCCATGCCTTCCAGGCCCTCTTCCGAAGCAATTGCTTCAGTCACCAGGGCATCCCGGGCACGGGTACGCAGTTCATTGACCGTTTCTTCGTCGAACGATTCGATTTCCAGCATTTCCGAAATCGGCACGTAGGCGATTTCTTCCAGGCTCGAGAAACCTTCCTCGACGAGGATATCGGCCACTTCCTGGTCGACGTCCAGCTTTTCCATGAACAGCGAGCGAATCGACGCCGTTTCCTGGGCCACCTTGTTGGCCGATTCCTCGGCCGTCATGATGTTGATCTTCCAGCCGGTCAGTTCCGAGGCCAGGCGCACGTTCTGGCCGGAGCGGCCGATCGCGATTGCCAGGTTCTCTTCGTCGACGACGACGTCCATCGCGTGCTTTTCTTCGTCCACCATGATCGACGAGACATTGGCCGGGGCCAGGGCGCCGATGACGAACTGGGCCGGATCGTCCGACCACAGCACGATGTCGACGCGCTCGCCGCCGAGTTCGCCGGTCACGGCCTGGACGCGCGAACCGCGCATGCCGACACAGGTACCGATCGGGTCGATGCGCTTGTCCGACGTGAAGACAGCGATCTTGGCGCGCACGCCGGCGTCACGGGCAGCCGATTTGATGTCCAGCAGGCCTTGTTCGATTTCCGGCACTTCCAGCTCGAACAGCTTCATGATGAATTCCGGCGCGGTGCGCGACAGGATCACCTGCGGCCCGCGCATGTTGCGGTCCACACGAAGGATGTAGGCACGGACGCGGTCGCCGATACGCAGGGTCTCTTTCGGGATCATCTGGTCGCGCGGCAGGCGCGCTTCGATCTTGCCCGACTCGACGATCGCGTCGCCGCGTTCCATGCGCTGGATGGTGCCGGTCACGAGCGAGTCGCCGCGCTCGAGGAAGTCGACCAGGATCTGCTCGCGCTCGGCGTCACGCACGCGCTGCAGGACAACTTGCTTGGTGTCCTGGGCGAAACGGCGGCCGAAGTCGACCGACTCAACCGGCTCTTCGATGTACTCGTCGACTTCGATGTCGGCAATTTGTTCTTTTGCTTCGAAATGCAGGATTTCCTGGTCCGGCAATTGCATGCCGGCTTCATCGGGAACCACGTGCCAGCGGCGGAAAGTTTCGAACTCGCCCGTGTCGCGATCGATGTTCACGCGAATGTCGACTTCGCCTTCATAGCGTTTTTTCGTGGCCTGGGCCAGGGCGAACTCGAGCGCCCCGAACACCACTTCCTTATCGACATTTTTTTCGCGCGCAAGCGCATCAACCAATAACAAAATTTCGCGACTCATGCTTTGCGACTCCTAAAATCCACCTGCGGCACCAATCGTGCCTTGTCCAATTCGGCCAGCGTAAATTCCAACAACGCCAGCCCATCTTTACCTTCAAATTCCAGACCGATCTTGTCGCCTTCCGGCGCCACCAGGATGCCCGTGAAGGTCTTCCGGTTCGCGGCGCCCGGCATGGCGACATGCAGCTTCACCGTGCATTCATGGCCGGCGAAGCGCTCGAAATCGGCCAGGGTGCGCACCGGGCGATCCAGCCCGGGCGACGAAATCTCGAGACGTTCGTAATCGACGTTCTCCACCGTCAGTACGTGCGACAACTGGCGGCTCACCAGTGCGCAATCCTCGACGGAAATCAGGCCCTTCTCTTCCGCGACGGCAGCCGGGAAATCGATAAACACGCGCAGGACCCCGCGCTCGCCGCGCTCAACATCAACGAGGTCATAGCCGAGGCCACCGACTGTCCTGGCGATCAAATCAAACTGCTGCACGACACTTCTCCAAGGGCTTTAAAGCGTTTTACCAAAAAAAAAATGGGCATCTGCCCATCTTTTTGAATTCACAACCCAACCAGATGTAAGCACTTGCACCAAATTAATACTGGGAAGAACTTCGGATTAGGACGCGAATTATAACGTATTCGAGGGCACGCTGCAATCGACATACCATTTTATGAGCAAGCAAACAACGCCCGCGCACGATATTAAAGTTTAAATTGCTCGTATCAGGAACACAACTACCTGCGGCGGTCGTTTTTCATCGTCGCTCGGCCGCACCTATGTGGACGGGCCACCGACATGCAACCGGCGTACCGGGTGGGCTCGAGAGCCCTTCCGGTACACGCTATGCACCGTGTTACCGGGATTAACCGCGACGACCACGGCGCGGTAAACCCGGCTCGGCGCCGCGCGAACCCTGGCCGCCGCGGCGGGCGCCGCCGGCATTGCCGAAACCAAACGTGGTCTGCAGCGGATCCGGCTGGCGCGGACGGCTGCTTGCACCGCCGCCACCGCCGCCACCCGGACGGCCGGAACCACCGCCGCCGAAACCGCCGGCATTGCCGCCGCGGCCCTTGCCGCCGCCACCCCCGCCACCCGCCGGGCCACGGCCCGCCGGAGCGGCGCCGCCACGCGGCGGCGCGCCGACGCGGGCGACCTGCGGACCGAACGGATCGACGTTACGATTCGCGTCGGCGCGGTCGATGCGGTTGCCGTCGGAACGGCGCGGGTCGGCCGGCTGGCCGCCCTTGCCGCCCTTGCCCCTGTCAGCGCCGCCCGTGGCGCCTTTCTTCTCGATCCCGAATGCGTTCATGAAGCCGCGCACGTCGTTTTCTTCCAGCTCTTCCCAGCGGCCGCGCTTCAGGCCCGAGGGCAGCGTCATTGCGCCGTAACGGGTACGGATCAGGCGCGAGACGGTCAGGCCGACCGCCTCGAACATGCGGCGCACTTCGCGGTTGCGGCCTTCGCCGATCACCACGCGGTACCACTTGTTGATGCCTTCGCCGCCGCCGTCGGCGATCTTCGTGAAGTTCGCCAGGCCGTCCTCGAGTTCGACGCCGGCCAGCAGTTTCTGGCGCATGCCTTCTTCGAGTTCGCCCAGCGTACGCACGGCGTATTCGCGGTCGATGTTGTAACGCGGGTGCATCAGGCGGTTCGCCAGGTCACCCGAGGTCGTAAACAGCAGCAGGCCTTCGGTATTGAAGTCGAGGCGGCCGACGGCCAGCCACTTGCCGGTCTTCATGGTCGGCAGGCGGTCGAACACCGATGGACGGCCTTCCGGGTCGTCGTGGCTGACGATTTCGCCGGCCGGCTTGTGGTACACCAGCACGCGCGGCGGCTTGCTGGTATTCACGCGGCGCTGGATCAATTTACCGTTGATGCGCACGGCGTCGGTCGGCAGGATGCGCTGGCCGATGTGGGCCGGCTCGCCATTGACCGACACGCGGCCGGCAACGATCAGGTCTTCCATGTCGCGGCGCGAGCCGAGACCGGCTTCGGCCAGCACCTTGTGCAGTTTCGGCGCGTCGTCGTCGGAGGTCAGGTCGCGGCGCACGGCTTTCGCCGGCTGGCCACGGCCGCCCTCGTTGGCGTCGAACGCGTCCGAGGTGACGAACGAGAAGGCAGCGTCGGCGTCGCTCGGCTTGGCGCCGGGTTGACCTTTGGCGCCTGGCTTGCCCTGGCCGCGGCCACCCTGCTGGGCGCCCGGCTGTGCATTGCGCGGCGCGGAATTCGACGCGCCCCGCGGCGCGCCTTTGCCGTTCTTGCCCTTGCCCTGGCGCGGCTCGCGGCGTACTTCGCCGCCCTGCTCGGCTGGCGCTTGCGGCGCGTCGGCCGACTGCGCTTCCGGTGCGTCGGCTGCGACCGGTGCAAGCACCGGCTTGTTTGCTTCGCGCACGGCGCGCTGCTCGCGCATCTGGCGCGGACCACGTGGCTTACGCTGGCCCGGCTCCTGGCGCGACGCGTCGGCGGCCGCCATGTTGTCGGCTGCCGCGGCAGGCGCCGCGGCAACCACCGGCTGCTGCCCGGTTTCCATCGCCGCGGCCGGCGCTTCGGCCGCCTTGGCCACCTTGGCCCTGGCAGGGCCGCGTGGCTTGCGCACCGACACACGCGCTGGTGCAACGTCGGCAACATCGGCAGCGGGAGCAGTGGCGGCAGGTGCAGCCTCGGCGCTCGCTGGCGCGGCGGATTCGGCGGCAGCAGCCCTGGTGCGGCGCTTCGGCTTGGCGGCCGGCGCAGTGTCGGCAGCTGCGGCAGCCGTCGCTGCGGCAGCCGGCGCTGCGGCATCGGCCGCTGCGGCAACGGCCGCCTTGGTGCGGCGTTTCGGTTTGGCCGCTTGGTCCTTGCCCGGTGCGGCAGGCGTGGTATCGGTGTCAGTAGGATTCATCGTTCGTTTCGTTGTTGTTGACCCTGTCCACGCCGAAGGCCGGTTGCGGGTCGTGTATCGGGACTTCAACGGGTGAAGTAACTTGTTCGTTGTCGACGTCGGCTGGCGCGTTCGTCTTGTCAAAATTCTGTTGCAGCGCCGCTTCCAGCGCCTCCAGGCTGCGCCCGTCCTGGGCGTCGGCGATACTATCTAACGGAGGCAATTGCCCCAGTGACGCCAGGCCGAGATCGTCGAGGAATTGCTTCGTCGTCCCCAGCAAGGCCGGACGCCCGACCACTTCACGGTGGCCGAGGACATCGATCCAGCCGCGGTCTTCCAGCATCTTGATCGTCTGCGAGTTGACCGCGACGCCGCGGATTTCCTCGATGTCGCCGCGCGTGACCGGCTGGCGGTAGGCGATGATCGCCAGCGTTTCGAGCGTGGCCCGCGAATACTTCGGCGGCTTTTCCGGGGTGATGCGGTCGAGATACGGCTTCATCTCGGGGCGGCTCTGGAAACGCCAGCCCGATGCCAGGCTGACGATCTCGATGCCGCGGTCTTGCCAGTCGTGGCGCAATTCCTCGAGCAGCAGCTTGATGGTATCGAGCCCGACCCCGACGCCGAGCATGCGCCCGTTGGCGTCGACATCGGCGAACAGCTTCTTCATGCCGTGCAGCGACATCGGCTCGCGCGCGCACAGCAAGGCGGTCTCGAGGACCCGCTTGGCCTCATCAGTCTTCATACACTCGATGTCGTCAGGCTCGCGCCAGGAGAAAACTAACCATCAAACAAATAAGCGCCCGGCGGATACCGGCTGGCCGGAGTCGGCGCAGCGCAGGCATGGGCCAACGCGGTTCGCGGTGCTGCTCGATAAAACAGGATCAATGGCCCGCGCTTGGACGCGGCGGGCGGAATAACAGCAGCGGGACAGGACCCGGCCACGGGCTGCTCGCGTGCCAGGCGGGCGGCCTACAGATGATTTATTCAGCGAAACGCGGACCCGCCATGCGGCTCGGTAGGCGCACCATGACGGAATTCGACATCGTTTCTTCCAACTGCGAGCCATTGTAACCGATAAAACACAGGAACGGCCACTTGCGCAAGGGGTGCGCGCCCGGTGTTGTCCTTAAGCCGAGAGTTTTTCCGCCAAAACGGCGGACACGCCAAGGAAAGCCGGATATCCGGCAGTGATCACGTAAGTAGGCACCTGGGCCAGGTAAGCAACGAAGCGGCCCTTTTGTTCGAAGCGCTGGCGGAAGGACGAAGCGGCAAAGCGTTCGCCCAGGCGCGGCACGATGCCGCCGCCGATATACACGCCGCCCTGGGCGCCGAGTGTCACGGCGAGGTTGCCGGCGACGGTGCCGAGCATGCCGCAGAAGACGTCGAGCACCTGGTTCGACAGGGCGCACTCCCCGGCCAATCCACGGCGCGAGATTTCCGGCGCCGACAAAGCTTCCGGCGCCAGCCCCTGCACATGCGCCAGCGCACGGTAGATCAATTCGACGCCGGCGCCCGACAGGAAGCGCTCGGCCGAGACGTGCTCGAACTCGCGCCAGGCGTATTGCAGCACCGCGACCTCGAGTTCATTGGCCGGGGAAAACGTGACGTGGCCGCCTTCGCTGTTGAGTGCGATCCAGCTGTCGCCACTGGGAATCAGGCCCGAGACGCCCAGGCCGGTACCGGCGCCCAGCAGGCCCAGCGGCGCTCCAGCGCGCGGCGCGCCGCCGCCGATCTGGATCTTGTCGGACTCGGGCAAGTGCGGCAGCGAACGCGCCAGCGCATAAAAATCGTTGACCACCAGCAGCGTGTCGAGACCCACGTCACGGCGCACCGCTTCGATCGAAAACTGCCAGTGATGGTTGGTCATGCGGATCTGGTCGCCGTCGACTGGATTGGCGATCGCCACGGCGGCATGGCGCACCGGGCCGGCAGCCTGCACGGCAGGCGTGGCCAGATAGGCGCGCATGGCATCGGCAAACGTCGCATGGTCGCCGCATGCAAGTACCTGCACCGCGTCGAATTTCCCAGGCGCCAGTTCAAGCGCGAAACGCGCATTGGTGCCGCCGACGTCGGCCAGCAGGCGTGCGCTATCGAAGGGGGTGGCGCTTGGCGCGCGGTGGGCAGGCAGGGAAGCAGTCATTGCGGGACATGGAGCTGGGGATGTCCAAGCTTACTGGATTTCTTTGCGGACTTACAAGAAGATTTTGTAGTTTAGGTACAGGAATGCCGTGCCTATGGCGCTGAGTCCCCGATTGCGCAAAGTAGTACGACTACGTCAGGCACGCATCAGCACGCCACCGGCCTCGCCTCTGCCACGGGCGCATGGTGCGCATGCCATGCGTCGAGTCCGCCCTGCAGCGGCCGCGTCCGGTGAAAGCCCTTGGCCAGGAACTGCTTCGCCACCTGGGCCGCCGTCACGTCGTTCGGGCACGAACAATACACGACGATATGCCGGTCCTTGTCGAGGCCGGCCATCAGTTGCCCGGGTTCGCAGTCGTTGTAGCGCAAGGCGCCCGGAATGGCCGCGTCCAGCGCCTGGGCGGTGCTGCTGCGCGCATCGATGATCAGTGGATCGTGTCCGCCTTCCAGCAGCGCCGCCAGCTCGCCCACCGCGATGCGCGGCACGGCCAGCGTCGCGCGGTGGCGCTTGCGCTCGACATATTTATAGAGGACGAACAGCGCCAGCAAGCCGCCCAGCACCGTCAGGGCGGCGCTGCCCATGGTCTCCAGCGTCACCAGCACGCGGTCGACGCTGTCGTGGAAGATGGCGCCGAGCGTGATGCCGGCGCCGCCCCAGAGCAGCGCGCCGGTGGCGGCAAACCCGAGGAAGGTGCGCGTATCGGTGCCGAGCGCGCCCGACATGGGCGCGGCGATCGTATTAAAACCGGGAATGAATTTCGAGACCAGCAGCGACTTCGGACCGAATCGGCGGAAGCGGTCTTCGGTCTGGTTGACGCAGGAATCGGGCGACAGGGAAATACGGCACAGCAGGCGCAGCACGCGCTTGCCGTAGTAACGCCCGGCGCAAAACCAGAAATAATCGCAGATCAGGCAGGCCAGCAGCACGGCCGCCAGGCACAGCTGCCAGCTGGCGCCGCCCTCCATCGCCATCGCGCCGGCCAGCACCAGCACCGGCAAGGCGGGAATCGGCAGGCCGAACTGCTCCAGCAACACGGTGCCGAAGACGAGGAAGACACCGTAGTTCTGGATCAGGAGCGATAACTGGGACATCCGGCCATGGTAGCCCAAACGCCCAGGGGGCGCTGGCGGGTGGCGGATTTACGCAACGCTTGGGCGGCCACGCCAGCCCTGTCAAGCCAGGCGCGGAATCGCCGCCAGCAGCGACTGCGTGTACGGATGCCGCGGATTGCGGTACAGCTCGTCCGAATCGGCCATTTCGACCACGCTGCCATGGTGCATCACCATCACGCGGTCGGCGATGTAGCGCACCACCGACAGGTCGTGCGAAATAAAAATGTAGCTCAGCTTGTACTCGTCCTGCAGGTCCTGCAGCAAATTGAGCACTTGCGCCTGCACCGAGACGTCGAGCGCCGACACCGATTCGTCGCAGACCAGGATTTCCGGCTTCATCGTCAGGCAGCGGGCAATCGCGATGCGCTGGCGCTGGCCGCCGGAAAACTCGTGCGGATAGCGTCCGAACGCCTGGGCCGGCAAGCCGACCCGCTCCAGCAGCGCATGCACTGACCTGGTGCGTTCGCGGTCGTCGACGCCGATGTTATGGATGCGCATCGGTTCCAGCAAAATCTGGCCGACCGTGAAGCGCGGATTGAGCGAGGCATACGGATTCTGGAAGATGATCTGGATGCGCCGTTTATAGGCCGCGTATTCCTTGTCGGGCATTGCAAACAGGTCGCGCCCGTCGAAGAGCGCGCTGCCGCCCGTGGCGCGGTGCAGGCGCAGCAGGGTCAAGCCGACCGTGGTCTTGCCGGAACCGGATTCGCCGACCACGCCCAGGGTTTTTCCGCGCGGCAGCGTGAACGACACGTCCTTCACCGCGTGGAAAGCGCGCTTGCGAAACAGGCCGTCGCGCAAGGAAAAACTCTTGGCCAGGTTGTTTACGACCAAAATGTTCTCGTCATCCGGCGCATAGCCGCGCGTGCGCTGCAGCACCACGGCCGGCGCTTCTGCTTTTCCGTTCAGGAAATCGTCGATCACCGGCAGCCGCAGCGGCCGCGCATCGAGGGTCGGGCGGCACTGCAGCAACGCGCGCGTGTAGGCATCCCGCGGGGCTTTGAAAACCTGGCTGCTGGTGCCCTCTTCACGCACTTCGCCATGGCGCATCACGATCACGCGGTCGGCAATTTCGCCCACCAGCCCAAGGTCGTGGGTAATGAACAGCACCGACATGCGGTGTTTGCGTTGCAGTGCCGCGATCAGTTCCATGATCTGTTTCTGGATCGTCACGTCGAGCGCGGTGGTCGGCTCGTCGGCAATGAGCAGCTTCGGTTCGCAGGCAATGGCCATCGCGATCATGACGCGCTGCTGCTGCCCGCCCGACATCTGGCTCGGGTAGGCATCGATCTTGTTGGCGGGATCGGGAATGCCGACCTCGATCAGCAATTCGCGCGTCCGCACGCGCGCCTGCTTCTTGCTCATACCCATGTGCAAGCGCAGCACTTCGCCGATCTGGAAGCCGACCGTGAACACGGGATTCAAGGAGGACATCGGCTCCTGGAAAATCATCGCGATGTCCTTGCCGCACAAGGTGCGGCGTTCCTGAACCGGCAGCCCCAGCAGCTCGCGCCCGCCGAACAGCACGCTCGAGCCCGGATCCACGATGGTCGTCTCCCGCGGCAACAGCCCCATCACGGCCAGCGAACTGACCGATTTGCCGCTGCCCGATTCGCCCACCAGGGCGACCGTGGCGTTGTGCGGCACGTCGAAGGAAATGCCCTTGATGGCTTCCACCGTGTTCTTCTTGTCGACGCGGAAGGCAATGCGCAGGTCGCGCACTTGCAGCAGCATGTCAGTTTGCATCGTCATGCCCGCCTCATTTCACTCATTTCACGCATTTATTTCAACTTAGGATCGAGCGCATCGCGCAGCGCATCGGTAAACAGCGAAAACGCCGTGACCAGCAGCGCCATCGCCCCGGCCGCGGCCGCCAGCTGCCACCATTTACCCAGGATCAGTTCGTTCTGCGCTTCGTTGAGCATGCTGCCCCAGGACACGGTGCCGACCGGCACCCCGAAGCCGAGGAAGGACAAAATCACTTCGGCCTTGATGAAGCCGACCACCAGGATCGACAGCTGCACCAGCGCCACGTGCGAGACATTCGGGAAAATGTGCGAGAACATCTTGCGCCAGCTCGAGGCCCCGATGGCATCGGCCGCCATCACGTATTCGCGCGCCTTGTGCTTGATGTATTCGGCGCGGATCAGGCGGTAGGGCCCGGTCCAGCCGGTCAGGCCCAGGATCAGCACGATCGTTGTCACGCCCTTTTGCTGCAACACCGCGGCGACGGTGAGGATCATCAGGATCGATGGAATCGAGGTAAAAATGCTGTAGAACCAGTTGAACAGGTCGTCCACCACGCCGCCAAAATAGCCGGACACCGCCCCGAACAGCGTGCCCAGCGCGACCGCCACAAAGGCCGCCACCAGCCCCACCACGATCGAGGTCTCGCCACCCTTGATGGTTTTCTTGAGCACGTCATGGCCCCATTTGTCGGCGCCGAACGGCAGGGTCAGCGCTTTGGCGCGCGGCGGGTGCGTTGCCTGTAGCTGCGCTTTCAGCTCGGCGAGTTCCTGCGCCAGCGGGTCGAAGGCGTTCGGCGGCGTCGGCGCCTGCGGCCGCGCCAGCGCGACGGTGGCGGCGTCGGGGCCGATGAAGCCAGGCGGCGCGCAATTGACTGCGACCTCGTCTTCCCAGTCGTGGGCGACCAGGCCGGCGCTCGAGAGTACGAGCAACAGCAGGAAAGCGCCGACGACGGCCAGCGCCGCCATCGCGATGCGGTCGGCGCGCAGGCGGCGCCAGGCGAGCGTCCAGAGCCCTGGCGACATGTCGTGATGCATCATTCCCGGCCTCATTTGAGTTGCACGCGCGGATCGACCGCGCCGTACAGCAGGTCGGCCAGCAGGTTGAACACCATGGTCGCGGCCGCCACATAGACGGTGATGGCTTTAATCACAGGAAAGTCGCTGCGCTCGACGGACAGGATCACTTCGCGCCCGATGCCGGGAATGCCGAAGAACCGTTCCAGCAAAAACGCGCCGATCAGCAGCGCCGGCAGGTTCGCCATCACGTGCGTGATGATCGGAATCGCGGCATTCCTCAGCACGTGGACCCAGACGATGCGGCTTTCCTTCAGCCCCTTGGCGCGCGCGGTGCGCACGTAATCCTGGTGTACTTCGTCGAGGACAAAACTGCGGTACAGGCGCAGCGTCGGCGCGATCGATACCGCGAGACCAATGATGATCGGCAGCAGCGCATAGCGCAGCAGGTTTTCCCCGAGACTCTCGCCCCAGCCCTGCACCGGGAACAGCCCCAGCTTGTAGGCAAAGAAATACTGGAACACGATGATGTAGACCAGGATCGAAATCGACATGCCGACCGTGCAGGCCACCATCACGGCGCGGTCGGTGAGCGAGCCGCGCACGAAGGCAATCGCCAGCGCAAGCGCGATGCCGAAGAAGGTTTCGAGGATGGTCAGGGGCACCAGCACGGTGAGCGAAGGACCGAGCCGGCTCGCGATGATCCGGCTCACCGGCTCGCCCGTGCTCCAGGCGTTGCCGAAGTCGAAAGTCAGGATCTGCTTGAAGAAGATCCAGAGCTGCACGTGATACGGCTGGTCGATGCCGAGCTGGGCGCGGATGTTGGCGATCGCCGCCTCGTCGGCCATCTTGCCGGCGAGCAGATAGGACGGATCGCCGCCGACCCAGTTGAACAGCACGAACACGAGCACGATCACGCCCGCCATCGTCGGCAGCATTTGCCACAGCCGCCGGAATAGGTAAGCCAGCATGGATTTTCCCTATGCGGCCCGCGCATGCGCGCGCTCGACCGTATCCAAAAGGCGTAACGATAGCGTAAATCGAGGGCCACCGGCAGGTCTGCACGTGCTGTCCGCCCGAGGTTTCGGTATAGCCAGCAAGCATCTTCTGTCAATACCCACACACGCACGGCCGTCGAGTGTTATTTCCGTGTCATGCACATGGTGTGCTGTCTTGACCTTGCCTTCCCCACATGCCCCCATCCAGGCACTGGAATGAAATGACTACATTTCGCCAAAATAAGATACATATTTAATATTAATTTTGAATATATAGTGTTTTTTACCTATTTTTTTCCTTAAGGTAACATGCATATTCCACATAAAATTTCCCTATGGATATTTTTAGGAGTAGAGATGCATAAACAAGGTCCTCGACAAGGTTGCACCGCCCGATCCGCTGACCTACGGCGGCCTCAGCTACAACCCGATGGACGCCAGCGGCGCCATCGGCCGCGACGTCAAGCTGGGCGCACCTTACCAGTTCTAAGCAGGGCTGCTTGCCCGGCTCCGCCCGGGCTTGTTTGAATGCATCACGTAAAAAGGGGCGGCGATCATTCACCGCCCCTTTTTTATTCTTCCCGCAAACGGCGCTGGCGCACCGCATGCGCCAGTCCCTCGAGCACCCCGATGCTGGTTTCCCAGTCGATGCAGCCGTCGGTGACCGACTGGCCGTAGGCCAGTTCCTTGCCCGGCACCAAGTCCTGGCGCCCGGCCAGCAAGTGCGATTCGATCATCACCCCGACGATGCGCTCGTCGCCGCCGGCGATCTGGCGCGCGATGTCGGCGCACACCGGCACCTGGTTCTCGGGCTTCTTCGAACTGTTGGCGTGCGAGGCGTCGATCATCAGGCGCGAGGCCAGGCCGAGGGCGGCGACCTGCTTGCAGGCGTCGTCGACGCTGGGCGCATCGTAGTTCGGCGTTTTGCCGCCGCGCAAGATGATGTGGCAATCCTCGTTGCCGGCGGTCGAAACGATCGCCGAGTGCCCGCCCTTGGTCACCGACAGGAAATGGTGCGGCTGCGAGGCGGCCTTGATCGCTTCCACCGCGATCTTGATATTGCCGTCGGTGCCGTTCTTGAAGCCGACCGGACAGGACAGGCCGGAGGCCAGTTCGCGGTGCACCTGCGATTCGGTGGTGCGCGCGCCGATCGCGCCCCAGCTGATCAGATCGGCAATGTACTGCGGGCTGATCACGTCGAGGAATTCGGTCCCGGCCGGCAGCCCCATCTCGTTGACGTCGCGCAGCAGCTCGCGCGCCATGCGCAGGCCGTCGTTGATGCGGAAGCTGTTGTCCATGTAGGGATCGTTGATCATCCCCTTCCAGCCGACCGTCGTGCGCGGCTTCTCGAAATACACCCGCATCACGATCTCGAGATCGCCGGCAAAGCGCTGGCGCTGCTCGGCAAGCCTGCGTGCATACTCGAGCGCGGCCCTGGGGTCGTGGATCGAGCACGGGCCGATCACCACCATCAGGCGGTCGTCCTGCCCGTGCAGGATGCGGTGCAGCGCCACCCGCGCGGCGGACGCGGTTTCCTCGGCCCTGGGCGTCACCGGGAACTCGCGGATCAGGTGCGAGGGCGGCGTCAGTTCCTTCATTTCGCGGATGCGTAAATCGTCGGTGCGAGGCATGCGGTACTCCGTTCGTTTATCTGGTCTGAGAATGAAAAAACCGCCATCGCTGGCGGTTTCGTGTCGTTCGGTCTGTTTCCGCTGATGCGTGAACCTGCCGCTACTCCACCGCCTGAAGGCTGGAATGGCTAAACCAAAAATAGCAGGTAAAAAAGGCAGCGTGGCGCATGGACGAATCCGAAAAAGGTCGAAATGACTATAACCCCTGCCTGCGAATATTGGCAAGGGTTTTGTCCGTCACGTAGTGGCACTGCCTCATTTGACGGCTAAAGCGGGGATGGCTTGCAAGCCGTTGCGAGAACCCGACAGCTTTTTGACCGCCCGGATCACCATTGAGAGATATCAGACAGCGTGTTGTCTTCAATGCAAAAGTCACGACAAGCCCCCGTCCGGACTGCGCGTCTTCTTGCAATAGATCAATTTCTTCAGATCTAGAACATGAAGCAGCGCAAACGCAGCCAAGTGGACAGGGATTCCTACCTATTCTGGAGCTGGAAATGATCGAAACCCTGTTATCCCGATCGGTGCGCCGCATGTTCGCAGGCGGTGGCGCCATTGGTCCGATTTTGCTCGGACAGCTGCTGGCGCCGGCGCTTGCACAAGCGCAGGACGCCGCCGCACAGCCGGTCGCGCGCGTCGTCGTCACAGGCAGTAACATCCGCCGCGCCGAAGCCGAAGCCGCCTCGTCGGTGCTCACCGTCAACCGGGCCGACATCGAGCGCTCAGGCAAGAGCACCGTGTCCGAGCTGCTGCAAACCCTGGCGGTGGACAACCAGGGTTCGGTGCCGACCAGCTTCGGCAACGGCTTCGCGGCCGGCGCCTCGGGCATCTCGCTGCGCGGCCTGGGTTCGGCCTCGACCCTGGTGCTGCTCAACGGCCGCCGCATGGCCCCGTACGGCCTGGCCGACGACGGCCAGAAAGTGTTCTCCGACCTGAACGTGATCCCGACCGACGCCGTCGACCGCATCGAGATCCTGAAGGACGGCGCCTCCGCCATCTACGGCTCGGACGCGATCGCCGGCGTCGTCAACATCATCCTGCGCCGCGACTTCAAGGGCACCACCGTGCGCGGCTCGCTCGGCATCTCCAGGGAATGGGATGGCGAGAAGCAGAACTTCGCCGTCACCCACGGCTTCGGCGACCTCGACGCCGACCGCTACAACGTGCTGCTCAATGTCGAGTTCAAGCGCAGCAACGACATGTGGCTGCGCGACCGCGCCGACCGCCGCTACATCGGCCGCGTCGACCTGCGCAACTGGGGCTATTCGGCCCAGGAGGCGCTCGGCGGCACCGGCGCCATCACCGGCAACAACGCCGCCGGCAGCGCCATCAACGGAAACGTGCGCAGCCCGGCCACCAACGACTACTTCAACCGCGGCAACCTCTCGCCGGCCACCGGCTTTACCCAGCTCTTCCCGGGCGCCGCATGCGCCAACTTCACCAGCCATCCGCAGGGCGACCCCGGCGGCGGCTGCCTGATCGACTCGACCCTGAGCTACAACCAGATGCAGCCCGAGCAGGAAAACTACAGCCTGTTCGGACGCGGCACCTGGCGCCTGGGCGGGGGTATGGAAGCGTACAGCGAACTGAACCTGTACTCGAGCCAGACTTCCTCGTCGACGACCCCGAATACCGTCAGCGCCAACGTCGGCTTTCCCGGTGGCCCGGTCAGCAATGCCGGCGTCCAGTTCGGCCCGACCCACCCCGACAACCCGTATTTCGGAACGGCTGCCCGCTTGCGCTACCTAGCCGGCGACGTCGGCCCGCGCATCTCGAACATCGACGCCTTCTTCATCCGCGCCCTGGCCGGCGTGAAGGGCAGCCTGGCCGGCTGGGAATACGACACCTCCCTGCTCTTCTCGCGCAGCATGGTCTCGAACGAGCGCATGGGCTACCTGCAGCGCGACGTGACCTTCGCCATGCTCGACCCGAGCGCCGCCAACGTCGCGGCGGCGCTGGCCAACAGCCCCGCCTATGCGGCCCTGCCGCCCGGCACCGTCTGGCGCATTGCCGAAAACGCCGGGCTCAACAGCCCTGGCGTGTATGCGGCAATCGCACCGATGATCTCCAACGACGCCGTCACCAAGATCGTCCAGGGCGACGTCAAGGCATCGCGCGAATTCGGCAAGCTGGCCGGCGGTGCAATCGGCGTGGCGGTCGGCGCCGAATGGCGGCGCGAAGAAACCGAACTGCAGCCGACGACCGGTACCGAACGCGGCAACGTGATCGGCCTCGGCTACTCGGCCTACCGCGGCGCCCGCAACGTGTTCGCGCTGTATGGCGAGGCGCTCGCGCCCGTGCTGCCGGGCCTGGAACTGACCGCCGCCCTGCGCTGGGACGATTTCACCGACGTCGGCGACTCCTGGACGCCGAAGGCCGGGATCAAGTGGCAGCCGTCGCGCCAGCTGGCGGTGCGCGGCACCTTCGCCCGCGGTTTCCGCGCGCCGAGCGCGGCCGAGAACGGCGTCGGCGGCCTGGCGGCATTTTCCACCGCGGCCGATCCGCTGCGCTGCAGCCTCGGCGTCGCTACCGCCTGCAATCCGGCGGCCATCGCGATCATCACCTCGCCCAACCCGGCGCTCCAGCCGGAGCGTTCGAAGAGCTACAACGTCGGCATCATCTGGGACCCGCTGCCGCGCACCAGCATTTCGGTGGACGTCTGGCAGATCAAGCGCAAGAACGAGATCAACCAGCAGCTGACCGACGCCGCCATCGCCGCCGGCCAGGTGGCGCGCGACCCCAGCACGGCGCAGGTGGCGGGCGACCCCGGGGCGATCACCGCCGTGCTGGCGAACTACGTCAACTCGGCCCAGACCAAGGTGCGCGGCATCGACATCGACGCCCGCTACACGCACCGCCTGCCCGCTGGCTGGGGCAACGTCCTGCTCGACGGCAAATATACCTTCCTCGACAAATGGCTGCGCACCGAGCAGGACGGCAGCCAGCGCGACTTCGCCGGCACCCACGGCAACTGCGACGTGACCAACTGCATCGGCACGCCGGACCACCGCGTCAACCTGCGCGCCGCATGGGACCGCGGCGACTGGCGCGTGGCCCTGAACGCCAACTACCGCGGCGCGATCGACCACGTGCTGTTCAAGGGCGACCCGGATGGCTGCGCCAGCCACTTCGCCAGCGGAGAGGATGCGCCGAGCGGTTGCGAACTGGCCTCGTTCACGACCTTCGACCTGATCGTGCGCTGGAAGCCACGGCCAGGCTGGGAAGTGTTCGGCACGGTCGAGAACCTGTTCGACAAGGTCGCGCCGCTCGATCCGCTGACCTATGGCGCCCAGGCCTACAACCCGCTCGACTTCCAGGGCGCGGTCGGACGCTCCTTCACGCTGGGCGCGCGCTACACGTTCTGACCGGCTTGCCACGCCCGGCGCAGCGCGGCCGGGCGTGGCAAGCCTGGACAAGGGTCCGGCCGCAGGCAGCGTCGCTTCGACCACGCCTTGGCCGGGCAATGATCAACCCGATTCCAGAAGCCGTGAAAATGAATGAGATCATCTTGTCGCGCGCCGTGCACCGGCTGTTCGGTGGCGCGGCCGCGGGCCTGGGCCTGCTTGCCGGTCCACTGGCAGCCGCGCAGGACAGCAGCGGCCAGCCAATGCAGCGCGTCGAAGTGACGGGCTCGTCGATCAAGCGGCTGGCGACGGAACCTCGCTGCCGATCACCACCATCCGCGCCGCCGACTTCGCCAAGCAGGGCGATGCATACGGCAGTTGAACGCGTGGACGGGGGACCCGTCCACGCTACGGTCGAAAAAAATGCCCGGCAGGCCGGGCATTCATTGGTTTCAGGAGCCGCCGAGCTTACGCCGTACCGCCGACCGTCACCCCATCGATGCGCAGCGTCGGCTGGCCCACGCCGACCGGCACGCTCTGGCCTTCCTTGCCGCACACGCCCACGCCCGAGTCGAGCGCCATGTCGTTGCCGATCATCGAAATGCGGTTCATCACTTCCGGGCCGTTGCCGATCAGGGTCGCGCCCTTCACCGGATAGGTGATCTTGCCGTCTTCGATCATGTAGGCTTCGCTGGCCGAGAACACGAACTTGCCGTTCGTGATGTCGACCTGGCCGCCGCCGAAGTTGACCGCGTACAGGCCGTTCTTGACCGAGGCCAGGATTTCGGCCGGGTCCTTGTCGCCCGCCAGCATGTAGGTATTCGTCATGCGCGGCATCGGCAGGTGGGCGAAGGATTCGCGGCGCGCGTTGCCGGTGATCGGCATCTTCATCAGGCGCGCATTCATCGTGTCCTGGATATAGCCCTTCAGGATGCCGTCCTCGATCAGCGTCGTGCACTGGGTCGGATTGCCCTCGTCGTCCATGTTCAGCGAACCGCGGCGGTCCTGCAGCGTGCCGTCGTCGACCACGGTGACGCCCTTGGCCGCCACGCGCTGGCCGATCATGCCGGCATACGAGGACGAACCCTTGCGGTTGAAGTCGCCTTCGAGGCCGTGGCCGACCGCTTCGTGCAGCAGCACGCCGGGCCAGCCCGGTCCGAGCACGATCGTCATCGGGCCGGCCGGGGCCGGACGCGCCTCCAGGTTCACCAGCGCCGATTTGACGGCCTCGCCGGCGTAGCGCTCGAGGATTTCGTCGTCAAAATAGCCGTAGTCGAAGCGTCCGCCGCCGCCCGAGGAACCGGTTTCGCGGCGGCCGTTCTGCTCGGCGATCACGGTGACAGAAACGCGCACCAGCGGACGGATGTCGGCGGCGATCACGCCGTCGCTGCGCACCACCAGCACCACGTCGTATTCGCCGGCCAGGCCCGCCATCACCTGCACCACGCGCGGATCCTTGGCGCGCGCCATCTTTTCGACGCGCTCGAGCAGGCGTACCTTCGCGGTGGCGTCCAGGGAGGCGAGCGGGTCGCGCGGCAGGTAGAGCGAGCGCCCGCCGGTCGGCAGGGTGGCGCTCGCCACTTTGATGCGCCCGGCGCCGGCGCGCGCGATCGTGCGCGTGGCGGCGGCCGCGTCCAGCAGGGCGGATTCGGAAATTTCGTCGGAATAGGCAAAGGCCGTCTTCTCACCCGAGATGGCGCGCACGCCCACGCCCTGGTCGATCGAGAAGCTGCCGGTCTTGACGATGCCCTCTTCCAGGCTCCAGCCCTCGCTCTTGGTGAACTGGAAATACAGGTCGGCATAGTCGACCTTGTGGGTGAACATCGTGCCCAGCGTGCGCAGCAACTTGCCTTCGTCGAGGCCAAACGGCGTCAGCAGCACATCGCGCGCGACAGCCAGGGAGGAAAGATTCGGTTCGAATGGGGTCATTTTGCGTGTGTGTCTCGTGTGGATTCGGGCATTGTGCCATATCCGCCCGCTTCGCACCGATGCGGACGCGGGGGTTCGTGGACCTCGGCCGCACCATATCGTCGAGTGTGTGACCGGACCGGGCGAGATCCGTATTATTTACATTGTCCGGTGCTTCAAGGCCGGCAGGCTTTCGCGCACCGAGGCCAGGTAGGCCGGATCGAGTTCACCCGACACCACGCCCTCCCCCTCGCGCAGCACGTCTTTTACTTCTCCCCAGGGGTCGACCAGCATGCTGTGCCCGAAGGTGCGGCGGCCGTTGGCGTGGGTGCCGCCCTGGGCCGAGGCCAGTACGTAGCACTGGTTTTCGATGGCCCGCGCGCGCAGCAGCACTTCCCAGTGCGCCATCCCGGTGGTGTGGGTGAAGGCGGCCGGCACCACGATCAGGGCGCACTCGCCCATCGCCCGGTAGAGCTCGGGAAAGCGCAGGTCGTAGCAGACCGACAGGCCGACGCGCCCGAAAGGCGCCTCGAAGCTGCCCACCGCCGCGCCCGGCACGATGGTGCGCGCTTCGTCGTAGGATTCGCTGCCCTTGTTGAAGCCGAACAGGTGGATCTTGTCGTAGCGCCCGATCGCGGCGCCCTGCGGGTCGTACACCAGCGTGGTGTTGAGCACCTTGCCGGCATCGTTCGACCGCAAAGGCAGCGTGCCGCCGATCAGCCAGATGCCGTGTTCGCGCGCCAGGCTCGCCATGCAATTCTGGATCGGGCCGTCGCCCTCGTGCTCGGCATGGCGCACTTTATCCGTGTCGCTCCTGCCCATGATCGGCCAGTACTCGGGCAGGGTGACCAGGGTCGCCCCGAGGGCGGCGGCTTCGCCCACCAGGCGGCGTGCGGTGGCGAGGTTCTGGTCGACCTCGGGGGTGGACACCATCTGGACGGCAGCAACGCGGGTCATGGGCTTATTCCTTCGCTTTGGCGGCCACTTTCGGCGGCGGGTTGTCGAGTTTGATAATGGTAGGCGATTTCCACGGCCCCGTAACGCGCATCTGGTAAGTCAGCGCCTTCATTACCGGCGCGCGCAGGAACAGCTGCGCCAGGTAGGAGCCCAGGCCGATCAGCGGGTTGACCGCGAGGCCATATACCAGCGGACCGGTACCGAGGTTAAATTCGGGAATCACGACCACGCGCAGGTCGGTCGATTCGTTGGCAATGTCGGCCGTGCCTTCCATCAGGATCGTCGCGGCCACGCCATGCATCTTGAGGTTCTCGGTTTTCACGACGCCGCGCGTGATCATGGCGTTGGCGCTGATGCCGTCGAAGGCCAGGCCTTCCGAGAATACGTCGTGGAAATCGAGCTTCAGCAAGCGCGGCAAGGCTTGCAGGCTGAGCACGCCAAGCAGCTTGGCCGCGCCCGGGTCCTGTTTCAGGAACTGGCCGCCGCCGACGTTCATCTCGAGCTGGCCCGACAGCGTCGGGATGTCGATCGCATACGGTAAACCGCTCCAGGACAGGTCGCCCGACATCTTGCCCTTGCCGCGGCGCAGGGTTTCCGGGAAACCGAGGCGGTCGAGCAGGCGCCCGGCGTCGATGATGTCGAGCGTGAAGTTCATGCCGGTATTGCTCTTGCCGTCTTTCGTCAGCCAGCGTCCGGTCGCTTTCAGCTGGCCGTCCGGGTTGCTCAAGGACAGGCGGTCGATGCGCCACTCCTTGCCGGCCAGCGCCTGCACATTGCTCGCTTGCAGGTCGAGGCGGCCGAACTGTTTATTGAAGAGCTCGAAACGCTCGGCCACGATGTCCAGCGCCGGGATCGAGGCGCTGGCGCCGCGGCTCGATTCGAGCAGTTCCTTCACCTCGGCCGCCTGCGATTCCGGGATCACGAGCGAGGCCAGGCGCGCCGTGACCTTGCCCACGCCCTGCCCCTGGCCCTGGCTCCAGGTGAGGTAGCCGGTGGCCTGGCGCGAATGGATGTTCGCTTGCCAGGCAGTGCCGCGGTGCGAGGCGCCGACGACGACGTCGGCCATGCGGCGCTCGCCGATGAACAGTTCCGAGGCGCGCGCGGCGATGGTTGTCGGCAGCAGATATTGGGAAAAATCGGGACCGGCGCCGGCAGCCGCGCCGCCCGGTTCGGCGTCGCCGGCGATCGAGCGCGCCGTCGCCACCCAGGCGTCGACATTCAGGGACTTCATGTCGACATTGATCATCATGCCTTCGTCCGGCTCGGGGGCCGGCAGGTTCACGCCGATGCCGCCGCGTTCGACGATCCAGGCGCCGCGCGCGGCCTTGCTGCGGATGTAACGCGCGGCAAGCGCATTGCCCAGCGACAGGCGCAATTCGTCGCGCCCGGCGCCTTCAGGCGTGGTGGGCGCGCCGTCGAGGACGAAGCGCAGCGGCAGCGCATCCGCCTCGGACTTGTTCAGCGGCGCCGGGAATTCCAGGCCCAGGCCGGCCAGCGTCGAGTCGAGCGTGACATAGAGCCGGTGGTCGCGTACCGTGATGGCGCCGCCGTAGCGCGTGCTGCCCGACAGGCGCGTGGCCAGGCGGGCGATCGCCGGCGCCGGCGCGCTCGTACGCATGCCCTCGGCCGAGAGGGTGCCGGCCAGGCGGATCGCGATCGAACCATCGCCCTGGGTGCCCCCGGAGAGCGCCAGCGGTCCGCCCAGGAAGTTGGCGCCGATGCCGTTCAGGTTCACGCCGCGCTCGGTGAACTCGACCTTGCCGCGGGCCGCCTGCAGCGGCGGCAGGTCCGGGAACAGGTTCACGTCGTTTTCCAGAAGCTGCAGCGCGCCCTGCACCTTCGTTTCATGCGGGTGCGCCAGCGGCATCTGCAAGGCCAGGCCGAGGTGGGCGTTGCCCGTTCCCTGCGTGTTGTCGGTGAAGTGGCCGATCCAGCCCGCTACCGGGCTGGCCGCGACATAGCGCAGGAAGTCCTGCAGCGCACCGTCGGCCACGCCGTCGATATCGAGCATCATCTCGTGCGAGCCGAGGTTCGGGATCACCGCTTTGACGTTCGAGAAATTCAGGCCATGGCTGCGCAGCGTCTCGCCGACGATCTCCATGCGCGTGCGGTCGAACACGATGCTGCCGTTGATGCCTTCCGCCAGCGGCCATTGGGCCTTGTTGTCCGGCGTGCGGTGGCCCGGCGCATATTCGAGCACGGCGTTGTGCAGGCGTCCGGCGACCCGGAATTCGCCGCGTGCGCGCTGGGCCGCGTTCTCGGCGCGAAACGGGAATTCGGCCAGGTTGCCGCGCAGGCGCAGGCGTACGTCGCCCAGCATGCCGCCTTGCAGCGCCGTGCCGAGCCAGGCGCGCAAGCCCGGGGGCGTGGCCAGCGGCAGGAAGCGCCCGGCCTGGGCGATCTGGAAGCCGTCCAGGCTGCCTTCCAGGTCAGCCACGCCCGGCCCGTGGCCTGGCCCCAGCGGCAGCAGGTGGCGGCCGGCCAGGCTGCCGCGCAATGCGCCTTGCGCGAATTCGAGCTTGTCGACTTCGACCAGCAATTGCTCCTTCGGCTGGTAAGTCCAGCGCGCGCCCAGCGCCAGCCTGTCCAGGGCCATCGTCGGGTCGGCGAACCAGGCCGGCATGTGCAGCGCCAGCGCGTTCGAATCGAGCGTGATGCTGCCGCCCTTGTCAGTGGCGTCGATGCTGCCGGACACATTATCGAAGCCCGGCAAGGCTGGCTGCGCGGGCAGGCCGCCCTGCGCCACGCGCGCCGCCTGCGGCCGCAGGTGGAGGCCGGCGACCTGGCCCTTGACCCGGTAGCCGGCCAGGCGCGGATACTGGCCATCCCAGGAGGCCGAGAAATCGAGCAGGCGCCCGCGCGGCGCGAAGTCGGCCAGCGCGCGCCGCTGCAGGTGCGACAGGGGCAGCTGCGCGGCCAGCTCGGCCAGGGCGGCGAGGTCGACCTGGCGCGCCTGAATCGAGACACGCTGCGGCTTGCCGGCGCGCGCCGGCTGCCAAGTTTCAGTCAGCGTGGCCGGCGGCAGCGCACGGCCGTCCTGCGTCGCCACCATGAAATTGTCGAGGCTGACCGTGTGGCCGTTGGCCCCAAACGTCGGCTTGCCCCCGGGCTCCCCGGCCACCAGCGTTTCCTGTGCCGACAGGCGTCCCGAGACGCGCGCCAGCTTCAGCTGCGGCAAGTCGGGTTTGACGCGCGCCACCACGCCGGCCAGGGCCAGGTCGGCGGTGAAACCGGCCAGGCGCGCCTTGTCGAGCGTCATCCAGGCGCGCAGCGAACCGCGCCCCTGGGACAGTGCGAACGGATAGTCGAGATACCGGCGCCAGCCGGCCAGGTCGGCTTCGCGCAGGTCGGCGTACAGCTCGCCCTTCCAGCGTGCGATGTCGGAAGCGCGGCCGCCGAAGCGCGGATGGGTGAAGTGCGCGCGCACGTCGACCGGCTGCGCCAGTTCGCGTGGGGGCGTGGCGGTCAGGGCCAGCTTGTGCGTGGTCCAGTGGTTTTGCAGCACCAGGCCGACGTCGCCCAGGGTCAATAGCGGCGCGCCGCGTTTGGCATCGGTCCAGTCGACGCGGCCTTCGCGGATCAATATCTCGCGCTGGCGAAACACCCAGTCGCCGCCGGGGCCGCCCTTGTCCTCTTGCGGGTCGATGCGCATGCCGGCGACCTCGATTACGCCATCAAGCCCGCGCCGCACGGCCAGCTGGGGCCGGATCAGCTCGAGCGTCTCGAAGCGCGGCTCGGCCGCGAACACGCTCCACCAGGAAACGGTGGCCGAGACCGACGGCAGCGCCAGCACCTGGCGTCCGGCCTTGTCGGTGAACGTGACGTCGCCCAGGAACAGCGCCGGATGCAGGCCGTTCCAGGTGGCGTAAATGCGGGCGATGGCGACCTGGTTGCCGAGCGCGCGGCTGGCGGCGCGCTCGATGTCGTCCTTGTACAGGTCGATGTTGGGGAGGATCGCGTAGCGCAGGGCAAGGAACAGGATGGCCAGAGCGAAATACACGAGCAGCGCCAGCTTGACGGCGAAGCCGAGCACATGATGCGAAGCCAGGTTGGCATAGCGGTAGGCGGCACGCATCCGCCGCCAGCGTTCGGCCAGCGGCACGGGCGCCGCGGGCGCCTGCGGTTCCGGGTCCTGCATCAGAGTGCTAATAGGCTCGCCGTAAATATGTTTCTTCAAAATTAAGAGCGCTTGCTTGTATTGCGGCGTCTACCTTACCATCGTGCTGACCGGGGCAGCACGGCGCGCAATTCTACCGCATGCTGCTTGTCGGAACGCTTTTACTCTCGTGCCGGACCCACCCGATGACCCTTGCCTCCCCCGCCTGCGCTTCGCGCTTTTACCAACGCTGGATCGCCGTCGCACCAGGGCGTGAAGAGCGCGTCGCCCAGCTGGCCCAATTATCGCTGGCCTGCCCGGATTTCGGCGCCTTGTTGGAACACGAGCTGGCCGCCGGGATTCCCTTGCCGCGCGCCATGCGGCGCCTGCGCAACCTGCTGCTGGCGACCCTGATCCGGCGCGAGCTCGAAGGCCTGTCCGATTTGAACGAGGTCGTCAGCGCCATGACGGGTCTTGCCGATTTCGCCATCCGCACCCACCTGGCCGACCTGATGGCCGAGCTCGTCACAGCCCACGGCATGCCGATGGGGACCGAGTCCGGCCACCCGCAGGAAATGATGGTGCTGGCGATGGGCAAGCAAGGCGGCGGCGAACTGAACGTGTCGTCGGACATCGACCTGATCTTCGTGTATCCGGAAGATGGCGAGACCGCCGCCGGCCCGGGCCAGCGCGAGCTGTCGAACCATGAATTCTTCGTGCGCCTGGGACGGCGCCTGATCGGCGCGCTGTCGGAAGTCATCGAGGACGGTTTTACTTTTCGGGTCGACATGGCGCTGCGCCCGAACGGCAATTCCGGGCCGCTCGCGGCCAGCCTGAACATGGTCGAGGAATACCTGATTGTGCAGGGGCGCGAATGGGAGCGCTATGCCTGGGTCAAGGCGCGCGCGGTAACAGGTACCGATGAAGACATCGCCGCGCTGGAAGCGATCGTGCGCCCCTTCGTGTTCCGCCGCTACCTGGACTTCGGCGTCATCGACGCGATCCGCAACATGCACGCCCAGATCCGCGCCGAAGTGAAACGCCAGGAACGCCAGCATCCGGACCGCAGCAACAACGTCAAGCTGGGGCGCGGCGGCATCCGCGAAATCGAATTCTTGGCCCAGGTGTTCCAGCTGATCCGCGGCGGGCGCGACCCGGCCCTGCGCGAGCGCTCGACCCGCGCCACCCTGCGCCTGGTGGCCGAGCGCGAGCTGATGACGCATGACACGGTCGAGCGCCTGCTGGCGGCTTACACCTTCTTGCGCAACCTGGAACACCGCCTGCAATACCTGGAAGACGCCCAGACCCACACCCTGCCCGCCAACGACGCCGACCGCCTGACCGTCGCCCGGATGATGGGCCTGCCCGATGTCGCCACCCTCATCGAACGCCTGGACGAACAGCGCGCGTTTGTCGCCGGCGAGTTCGACGACATGTTCGCCGACAAGACGATGCCCGCGGGCGAGGAGCGCGCGGAACTCGAAGCAATCGCGGCCGACCCCGAGGCGATCGCCGCCATCGCGGCCCATCTCGGGGCGCTCGGCTATGAGGACCCGGCGGGAGGTGCCCGCCGCCTGGCGGCGACCTGGGGCGCGCCACGCCTGCAGAGCCTGCCCGACGCGAGCCGTGCGCGCCTGCTGGCCCTGGTCAACCAGGCGCTGCCGCTGGTGGCAACCGTGGTGGTGGAAGCCGGCGTCGGCAGCCATGGCGCCACCCTCGGGCGCCTGCTCGATTTCCTGGAAGCCATTGCGCGCCGCTCGGCCTACCTGTCCCTGCTATCGGAATACCCGCAGACGCTCGAGCGCGTGATTCGCATGATGCATGCCAGCGGCTGGGCCGCTACTTTCCTCACCCAGCACCCGATCCTGCTCGACGAACTGCTCGACGACCGCGGCGGCGGCATCGAGGAACCGGCGCAGTTGACGGCGATCCTCGACGCCAGGCTGGAAGAAGCGCTGGGCGACACCGAGCGCCAGCTCGACATCCTGCGCGACACCCACCACGCCCAGCTGTTCCGGCTGCTGTCGCTGGACCTGGCCGGCGAACTGTCGGTCGAGCGCCTGGCCGACCACTTGTCGGCGCTGGCCGACGTGGTCGTGGCCGCCACCGTGCGCTGGGCCTGGAAAACGGTCGCCACGCGCCACCGCGAAGACCCGCGCTTCGCCGTCATCGCCTACGGCAAGCTCGGCGGCAAGGAGCTGGGCTATGTGTCGGACCTCGACGTGATCTTCCTGTTCGACGACGACGACGACATGGCGCCGTCAAATTACGCAAAACTGGGCCAGCGCTTCATCACCTGGATGACGGCGCACACCCCGGCCGGCATCCTGTTCGACATCGACACCGCGCTGCGCCCCGACGGCGCCAGCGGCATGCTGGTCAGTTCGCTTACCGCGTTCGAGCGCTACCAGCACAACGCCGCCTGGGTCTGGGAACACCAGGCGCTCACGCGCGCCCGTTTCTGCGCCGGCGACGAGGCCATCGGCGCGCGCTTCGAGGACATCCGCGAAGCCGTCCTGCGCCGCGACCGCAGCGACCGCGCGGACGAACTGAAGGCGGAAGTGCT
>JANNNC010000103.1:0-2420 GCA_031398335.1 Massilia sp. | reverse complement strand
TGAAGCGCCTGTAGACGAACAGCGCCCGCTCCTGGCCCTGCTCGGCAAACGCGTGGGGTTCAAGCGTCATACGGAATGCGCGCCGGGCACGGGAAACCACCGCTCTTGTTACCAATGCTTCTTGCTCGCAAGAGCCAGCCGCCGACGGCACCGGCGACGCCAGTAGCGA
The DNA here is from genome assembly GCA_031398335.1 of Massilia sp. Classification (GTDB taxonomy): domain Bacteria; phylum Pseudomonadota; class Gammaproteobacteria; order Burkholderiales; family Burkholderiaceae_D; genus Telluria. Next base: position 2,251 of record JANNNC010000103.1, on the reverse strand, counting down.
ACACAAAAAAAGCGGGCCGAAGCCCGCTTTCTCGATGACGCAGCGTTAAGTATTAACGCTTGTCGACCGACGCCACATCACGCACCGGCGAACCCACGAACAGCTGGCGTGGACGGCCGATCTTCTGCTCCGGATCGGCGATCATTTCATTCCACTGGGCGATCCAGCCGATGGTGCGGGCCATCGCGAAGATGCCGGTGAACAGCGAGACCGGGATGCCCAGGGCCGATTGCACGATGCCCGAGTAGAAGTCGACGTTCGGGTACAGCTTGCGCGACACGAAGTATTCGTCTTCGAGTGCGATGCGTTCCAGTTCCATCGCCAGCTTGAACAGCGGGTCTTCCTGCAGGCCCAGTTCTTCCAGCACTTCGTGGCAGGTTTCGCGCATCAGCTTGGCGCGCGGGTCGAAGTTCTTGTACACGCGGTGACCGAAGCCCATCAGCTTGACGCCCGAGTTCTTGTCCTTGACCTTCTCGATGAAGGCAGGGATGTTCTCGACCGAACCGATTTCCTTCAGCATGTTCAGCGCGGCTTCGTTGGCGCCGCCGTGGGCAGGACCCCACAGGCAGGCGATACCGGCGGCGATACAGGCGAACGGGTTGGCGCCCGACGAACCGGCCAGGCGGACGGTCGAGGTCGATGCGTTCTGCTCGTGGTCCGCGTGCAGGATCAGGATACGGTCCAGGGCGCGCACCAGCACGTCGTTGACCTTGTACTCTTCGCACGGGTTGGCGAACATCATGTGCATGAAGTTGGCGCTGTACGACAGGTCGTTGCGCGGGTACATGAACGGCTGGCCGATGGTGTACTTGTAGGCCATCGCGACCAGGGTCGGCAGCTTGGCGATCAGGCGGATCGCGGAGATTTCGCGCTGCTTCGGATCGTTGATGTCGAGCGAGTCGTGGTAGAACGAGGCCAGGGCGCCGACGGTGCCGACCAGCACCGACATCGGGTGCGCGTCACGGCGGAAACCGCGGAAGAAGAATTGCATCTGCTCGTGGACCATCGTGTGCTTGGTCACGGTGTCGCTGAAGGTGGCCTTCTGCTCGGCGTTCGGCAGTTCGCCGTTCAGCAGCAGGTAGCAGGTTTCCAGGAAGTCGCAGTTCTCGGCCAGCTGCTCGATCGGGTAGCCGCGGTACAGCAGCTCGCCCTTGTCGCCGTCGATGTAGGTGATGCTCGAGTTACATGCCGCGGTCGACATGAAGCCCGGGTCGTAGGTGAACTTGCCGGTCTGGGCGTAGAGCTTGCGGATGTCGACGACGTCCGGGCCGATCGTGCCTTTGTAAATCGGCATGTCGATCGATGGGCTGCCGTCGGAGAACGACAGTGTTGCTTTGGTATCAGAAATATTCATGGCACTTCCTTCTTGGGAGTGGATCTACAAAATATAAAACGAAATGGTGTCGCTTTGGCGGCGCTCACGCCTGGCGCAGGCGCGCCAGCAAGGCATGCACGTGCGGCAGGTCGACGTCGCCTTCGGGCTCGGCGCGCCCGAGCAGCAGGTCCATCAGCGGGTTGTCCGCCAGGTCCAGCAGGCGGGTCAGCGCATCGACCTCGTCATCATTCAAATTGGCCTCATGCGCATCGAGGAAGCGCGTGAGGATCAGGTCGTTTTCGAGCAGGCCACGGCGTGCACGCCAGCGCAGGCGGGCACGATTGGCAGGGTCGGATTGATGCGCGAGTTTTTGCGTTTCCACACTAGAGTCCGTTGTTGGGTCAACACTATACTCCGGCTGCCGGGAATCGGCAGTACCGTACTTCTACTGTATTTATGACAATACCTGGGATGCGATGCGGGTCGATCCGGATGTTTCGACGTGCATGCGGTGTACCGCGTGGGCTCGGCGAGCCCACCCTACGAAAAGCGGAGGGGCGTAGGGTGGAGTCCTGACTCCACGCGGTGCACGACCGCCATGACGGCGCCGGCCGCAAACATCTGATGACCTCAGATCGCCCGGCGAACCAGCAATTCCTTGATCTTGCCAATCGCCTTGTTCGGATTCAAGCCCTTCGGGCAGACGTCCGTACAGTTCATGATCGAGTGGCAGCGGAACAGGCGGTACGGGTCTTCCAGGTTGTCCAGGCGCTCGTTGGTCGCTTCGTCGCGCGAGTCGGCGATGAAACGGTAGGCTTGCAGCAGGCCGGCCGGTCCGACGAACTTGTCCGGATTCCACCAGAACGACGGGCACGAGGTCGAGCAGCAGGCGCACAGGATGCACTCGTACAGGCCGTCGAGCTCTTCGCGCTCTTC
>JANNNC010000044.1:0-42739 GCA_031398335.1 Massilia sp. | reverse complement strand
AGAACCGCATGCCGCAGCCGCAAAAGCTGCCAACTGCGGCCTGGATCAACCCACCGCCGACGGAGAAAAAAACTGCCTGAAACAAGAGATTCAGACTCACACTGATTTACTCAGGTGTTTCAAATTCATTGACACGTTCCGGGCAGCACCCTGTCGGCGCTTACCCCAATACTGTTTGGATAACGATGAACATGGATCTGCCGCGCGACCCCTTCGGGCGTATGAGGAAAATCATGGACCAGTATTCTGTGGCAGAGCGAGCTATACAACAGGCTCGGTCGATGGACCCTCTTTCCCAACTAAGGAAGAGCACGGGTGTGGCTGCGTTTGACGCAATTTTCGATTGCGGTCGTTCAGCTGCGGGGATGACGTACAAACAGAACCTCAAGCAGATTGCCGAGGCACAACAAATCACTAATCAGCTCAGGTTCTATAAAGAAGCAGAACGGATAAAGAAGGCGACAAACTCTAGCTTTCTAAGGGCTGATGAATGGCGTTGGATTGAAGCCGTACGAAAGGCAGTCGTGCCTTTTGATCCTGTTGCTGATCTTATCGGCGCTCCAGGGTCGACCTCCGCGCTCCACAAATACCGGGCGTTCCACTTAAATAGTTCTCTGGGCATACTGACTCAAGCGCTCGCTGAGTCTACTTTATTGCTGCGCGCTGCAGACGAATGGTCGAATGTTCAGAGAATCTTGCGCACTGTTCAGGAGCTGCAAAACGAGCGCAATGACTGGGCATCCAATGGCGGAGATTCTTTCGATCTCGAGGACGATGAGACTGGAAGCGAAATTGTCGCAGCTGTCGTACCGCGGGAGATAGGCACGAGTCTGGCCGAAGTCGCAGAACTGCTGAACGCCATTTTGACGGAAGTGCGTTCCAATAGGTCAGATCCAAAGCAAACCGCAATTTTCTGGAGTGTGGTTTTCCCGTGCTTATACACATCACTACTTTTCCTGTTGGCACCGGTCTGGGACGCTTATGCGAAACGGGCAATAGAACGTTTCGATCCGGTTCCGATAACCCAGCAAGCACGTGAGGCTAACAAATCGATGAATTTGCAGGCTCGAGAGTTCGCCCTGACGCCAATGCTACTCAGCGAGCTTAGATTCGTGAACTGCAAGAAGAAGGACTTAGCGCTGCGCAAAAATCCTCGAAAAAACGCTGCCACGCTTCCAATGAAAATACCTCGAGGTCAGCCGGTACAGATTCTCGAAACTAAAGATAGCTGGACAAGGATCCGCTGGACTGATTCGGCGCAGAGCTTTGTAATCGAAGGATGGGTGTTCACACGCTATTTAAACAAATTCAACTAACCAGCGACTCCGTGAGTCACAGCTCTCAAGCTGGGCCGCTTGGTAATCCAATGTAGGACCTGAACACAATGATCCTACGCGGCCACGCCGTCGATGCCATGCCGACTACCGACCTCAATCCGCAAATGGTCGAGCGTTTTCCCGCTCGCATAACGGCTAGAATTATCCTGCAGGAACCGAACAATTATTAAAATTAGGCAGACGTGAGTATGGACGAAAGAACACGGAAAGAGGTTGCTGCTTCGTTGTTAAAAGACATGGAAGCCAGTGCCGCCCGCATGCGTGAGCTAATCATCGCCATGCCTCCGCATGATCTGCTCGGCTATATGTACGCACAGCAGATGATGAAAGCGATGGCAGACCAAGACGGCACTCGGGGGCCAGATGAAGCGGACGGTTCGGACGATCTTATCAATGAGAACCAGTTCTTGCTGGAGTACGTTCACGCTGTTCTCGCGTCAGATGCCGCTCCTGCGAACGTGGCATTCAACGAAGTCCAGTGTGCAGAGCTTTCTGAACTTAGCCGAAAGCTGCGACAGCAGGCCTTGTTCTATGCAATGGCAACGTCCGCCGATACCAAAGAAGGCGTCTTTGGTCCTAATACGGCCGACATTGAGTTCCGCGCGAAATCCAGCTGGGTGGTGCTGCGCGGGAACCGATACCAGGTCTTGGAGGGCGAGTTCTACCGCTACGTTCTGGCGCCTCATGATGATGTTCTGAGAGAGGTATACGGAGTCTCTGCCGCAGAGGTAGCGCAAGGCTTCCAGGCCATGGCCGATGCTACGCGTTCGGGGCACGCTGACGCTATTACGTTGATGATGAAGCAGTTCGAGGCGGCCCAGGCCTTTGCGGCGGTACAGGGCAAGCCACTTGAACAAGTCATGAAGGCGTGGGTTGCGGTCGATCCGGAACAATCGATCGCCGCTGGACGGGCAATCGATGACATGTTTCGGGGCGGCATCGCTAACGTCAGCCGACACACAAAGCTGCCACCAACGCTGTTGGCCGACTTGGCGTACCGGCGCGGAGAGGAAACCGAATTCTTTGCAGCGGGCGATTTTAGAGGGACGCCCTACCGCACACTCCCAGCCCGGAAAAAGCCACTAATCCAACTTGGATCGGACTACTACGCGGTCGACCCGTGCTTTATCTGCGATGCAGGGTATCGTGCGCTTCTCTATAACCTTCTTCAACGAAAAACAACCTATAAGAAGACCTTTGAAGATCGGCAGAAGGCGATGAGCGAAGCTGCTTTTGCCGACATACTGACGGCCCAGCTTCCCGGTGCCACGATCTTTCAGGAGGTCTACTACAAGGACCCTACCAGCAAGCAATGGTCCGAGAACGACACCCTTATCCTGATCGATGACGTCCTATTCCTTGTTGAAGCCAAGGCTGGCGCAGCTGCCACGATCGCGTCGCCAGCGCTCGATTTCGGCCGCCACGCCCAGTCTGTGCAAGACTTAGTGGTCAAGGCCTATAAACAATGTCAGCGTTTCTTCAATTATCTTAATTCGGCCGAGGAAGTGCCACTCTACCGCTTGGTGGGCGGTAAGTACGAAGAGTGCGGCCGCGTCCGACGCTCCGATTACCGCGTGATGATACCGATCGGGCTGACGGTCGAATCGTTTTCGCCCTTTTCCGCCTACTGCAAGGAGCTACCGCAGGTTGAACCATTACTCGGGAGGCATGCCTTCGTTTCCCTCTCCATCGACGACCTGTTTGTGCTCAAGCGTCTTCTACCTACGCCGGGCGAGTTCGCTCACTACATGGAAGTACGACAGACCGTGGCGGGCATGCGCCGTGCTCATCTATTCGACGAGTTTGACCATCTGGGGGCGTACCTGGAAAAGAACCGTTTCGACCAGGACATTGCTGACCAACTGAACGATGGTGAGGTCAATATACTCATCTGGGACCGAATGAGCGACATTGTCGACAGGAGCTTCGAAGGTGAAGACTGGGAAAGCCGTGCATTTCCGACGCAGCACTTTCCCGAGGAGGTACTGAAGCTGCTTGGCGCACTAGATGCGAGCCGCGCAGGTGGATGGCTTTCAGCGGAAAGCCATATCCGAGACTTGGGAGCTAAAGGACGGATTGATCTCGGCAAGCTATTGCAGGACCTTCGCCAAACCCTGAACCAACACCCTGCCCGCTACTTTACTCTTGCCGGGGAAAGCAAACCGCTCTTCGTTTGGCTACAACAACACGAACAGCAAATTGATTGGCGCAGGGTTAGAGATAAGGCTACTGCGGCAGCGTTGGCGGTTAACGCCACAAACGTAATCGGTGTTGTGGCCGAAGTTAGCGCGGACGGACCCTACTACCGGGCAAAGGCCTTTACAGTTCAGATCCCACGAGAACAAAGGGAGGAAAACGCCTATCTTTACGATGACGCTGCACGTATGGCTCATCCTAACCGGGCAGTTAACCTCATTCACCCCGACAAAGCTGTGGTGCCAATGGGCAGTAGAAAGCCGGGGAGAAATGACCCGTGCACGTGCGGCAGCGCTGTCAAGTACAAGAGATGCCACGGCCGTTGAGACTTCATGTGAGGCCGGACTTGTTTCTGCCTCGCTAGCGGTCCAGCTCAAGTATGAAACCTAGCTCGAAGTTTTTGTTCTAATGCTCGGTTCCCGCATACGATAACCGAGCAGATTGCTACGACCCGGTACCGTTCCTGTTAGTGATTGCAACTCATATAGCTATGTCCATAGCTCGGATGTTAGGCTTGGTCATTACGTGATCAAGGTCCGATAAAAACTGCGCAAACTAGCTTATCCTTAACGAGATGTGCTACCTTCCTCTACCGTTTAAATCTTGAAATCGTCATATGCCACATGCGCGTCTTCCACGCCCAGCGTCCGCAACATCTCACGAGTTGCCGATAGCATCGCCGGCGGGCCGCAGACGTAAAACTCAAGCGACGCGACATCTAGGTGCGTGACCAGCAGACCGTTCAGCACCGCCTCATGCACGAGTCCGCCCTGCATGTCAGCTTCCGGGGCTTCCTCCGACAGCACCAGGTGCCAGTGGAAGTTCGGATACTTCAACGCAAAGCCACGCATCTCGTCCACGTAAGGAGCGTCGCGGCGGCTGCGGGCGCCATACCAGAAGCGGACTGGCTCCGTAGCGCCTTGCGCCAGCAACTCGTGAATCATTGCGCGCAGCGGCGCCATGCCGGCGCCGCCACCGATGAATACCTTTTCACGTGCTCCCGTCTTCAGGCCGAAATCACCAAACGGACCGCTGAAGCGCAGCTCGTCGCCGACCTTCAGCGTGTACATGTAGCCGGATCCCCTGCCCGGCTTGGGACCAGGTACGAAGCGGACCAGGAAAGTCAGTTGCCCGTCGCAGCGCTCAAGCGGCACTGCCACTGAATACGAACGGCGAACCGGCGCATCGTTCGCGAGCGCTGCCAGAGTGCCCGCAGTCCTCCAGTCCTCATGATGATCCTCGGGAATCTCGAGATAACTTGCATCGCGCTCATATGCCGGTATGTGAACTTGAACGTACGAGCCAGGACGACACGCTACTGGTTCAATTGGCCGCACCGTTATCTCACGCAGGAAAGGCGACAGGGGTTTGACGCTTGTCACCACCCCTCCCCGCTCGTCGGCTAAAGCTGTAGCGTCGCCGACGTCGATGTCGAGGCTACGCTTCACAGGTAGGTTGCAGGCCAGCCGGTAGCCTGCCTCCAATTTGGATGGTGAAATCAGCGCTCGGTCGGCACTCGTGGGTGCCGGAACATTGCCTACACACCGTACCTCGCAAAGCCCACAACTTTGCCCGCCGCCGCAATTGGAAGGCAATTGCAAGCCCGAGCGGGCAAGCGCTTGGAAAACCGTGTCGCCCTGCACGGCATCGATTGAACGCTGCTGTGTGCCGCGACTGTCGACCAGGTTGACGGTACGGCTGCGACGCCAGCGGCTCGGGACGAACTCTGCCACGCGGACACTGACGAATAGCAGCCATACGCCTGTCAGTGCCATCCATAAACCACCGATTGCGCTCCCGACCAACAGGGGGTGGTTGAAATTCGTCCGCTCACTGTAATCCATGATGTGAAGCATCCAGAACAGGTCGAACAGGCGCCAGGTACTATTCCGATGTTCGAGCACGGCGCCCGACTTGCTCGACACATAGACCGACGTCTCATCGGCATCACCGAAATCGATGCGCCAGACCGGCTCCTTGTGGTTGCGCGCCTCCAGCGTATAGGAAAAAAGCCGTGGCGCGCTGGCTGTACCGGAGCCCGAGTAAGACGCCTTCGCGATTTTTCCAGCGAGCTGCGCGTCTACCATCAGGGCGGTGGCATCGCGTGCGCGGACAAGCCAGCTGCGCTTGTCGTTTTGTAGCAGATATACAGGCTGGTCGAGCAGCCAGCCCGAGTTGATGGTCATAATGCTTTCTTTTGTACCGGCCAGCACCGCGTCTGTGCTCAGGACATCGCGCGGCCATGCTGGCGGCTGCGGCTGCTTGACGCGAAATTCGCGTCCAGCCACCTTGTCAGAGTCAAGCACGCTCATCATTGCCCCGCTTGCCGTCCATAGCACGAACTGTATCGCCAGGATCAGTCCTACCCACTTGTGAATCCGTCGCATCCAATGGCTCATGCCTGCTTCCTCCGCTTGAAACTGTAGAAGAGCAGCCAAGCGCCGCTCAGCGCAAAGACCAGACCGGAGATCGAAGCAACCCGCAACAGCGTGTTGTTCACGTCCGCGCGTTCCTCGTAATCCATGATGTGGAACATCCACAGGAAATCGAACCACCTCCAGAGTTCATGGCGCCGCGCTACGAGGTCGCCGCTGAAAGGCGAAAAGTACAGTGTCGTCTTACCCAGCTCGTCGTAATGGACCGCCCACAGGGGCACTGGTCGCGCACCGACTTCCTGGGGTGCTTTGGTGACCCACTCCACACCGCGGATGCTGCCTTCGCCGACGTAGGCCGCATCGGCGAGCGCGACGATGTCCTCCCGGCCAAGTGGGCTGAGCTTCTTGCCGTCGCCTGCGTCCACCAGAGTCACCTGCGGCCCCTGCTTGATCTCGTAGGCTTCATTCCCAAGCAGGCTCTTCATGCGGAAGGCGGTAATGCCGGGATAGAGCTCGTGCAGGCGTGCCTGCGTAATACGAGTGGCCGACGGGTTGAGCCGCTCAGTAGGCACATGCGCCAGATGGTCGCCGTGGACGACCTCGAGCGGAACGACGACCATGTACAGGCCGCTGATCATCCAGAGCAGCGCCTGCACGCCGATGACAAGTCCGATCCATTTATGGGCGCGTCGCACCCAGAAGGCTATTTGCATAGTGTTCGTGTTTGAGTTGTGTTACCCGGCAGGGCAAACTGGCCGCCGCGTATTATGCACGCGCAGCGGCCAGCCTGATGTCACCCGATGCCTAGAACTTGTAGCCGAGGCGAACGTGCCAGCGGCGACCGAGCAGGTCATAGGTCATCGTGTCGGTGTTCCCGTCTGTCCAGCTTTGGATATACGGGGGACGCTTGTCGAACAGGTTGTCGATGCCGACCGACAGCGCGACCGCCTTGTTGAATGCGTACTTCAGGCTGGCGTTGTGGTAGGCCACACTAGGCGCGCGGGAGCCGATATCGGCTGGTGCGGCATTGATGTCCTCAGCGTTGCCGATGTACTGGACCGTATACGACCCCGACCATGGGCCGTTCGACGTCGTCAGGGAGGCAGTTGACCTCCACTTGGCGTAGCTGCCGCGGCCGCCCGTGATCTTGCCGGCATACTCGATGACCTCCCCGCCTGGGAACGGCGTCACGTCGAACTCGCTAAGACGGGAAACATCCGCCGTAACTGACGACGACCAACCGAACAGGTTGAAGTCATACATGGCACCAAGGTCGATGCCTGCGACGCGCTGCTGCGCTGCGTTCTCGGGCTGCGACGACAGGAAGTTGATTTCGCCCGTACGCGGATCGCGCGTAAAGCTCTGCGGCCCGCAGAAGATATGTGCCAGTCCCGGCGAGTTGTAGCAGACCGAGAGCTTTGTCGAGCCGGGGACGGTTTCGATCGCGTTGTTGATCTTGATGTTGAAATAGTCGAGCGTCAGGGTCAGTGCCTTCGACGGCGTCCAGACGGCGCCGACGGTAAACGTGTCTGCCTCTTCCGGTTTAAGGTTCTGGTTGCCGCCGCCTGTCGTCAGGATGGAAGGTCCGAATTGCCTGAATCCGGCGGGTAGGCCGGACGCCTGGCAGTTTTTGTAGACCGCGGAGTTCGCATCGAGCGTATTCCAGTTATTGCATGGATCGGTAGTCGTCAGGTTACCCTCGGAGACGCCGCCGAACAGTTCGGGAACATTCGGCACGCGAAATGCCGTCGAGCGGTTGGCGCGCATTTTCAACGTGGGGATTACCTGCCAGTCGAGACCAAGCTTATAGGTGGCCTGCGACCCAAACAGGCTGTAGTCGGAGTACCGCGCTGCGGCGTTCAGGGTCAAGGAATCGACCAGGGGCAGCTTGGCCAGCAACGGGACTGCCAGCTCTGCGAAGACTTCGCGCGCGCTGTATTCGCCTGCGATCGGGTCCTGGGCAGGCGTATTGGCAGCACCCGACACGATCAGGGCATCCGGATCACGCCATCCGCGCTCCTGTCGGTACTCGAAGCCAGATGCGAAACCGACCGGCCCAGCTGGGAAAGAGAACACTTCGCCGCTGATGCTTGCGTTGAAGCTTTTCTGGTCGTTTCCGCCATGGTCACGGGTTGTGAAGTGGATGTATTCGAGCACCGCCGGGCTAAGGTTGCCGTAGCCAAGATAGTTGCCGCATGGCGCCGCGGTCGGCCCCCTGCCACAGGTTGCTGCGTTGAGCGTCGCGTCGACACGATCGAGGTTGATGATGTTCGTCATCCCGTCAACGCCAGTGTTCCGCCCCCAGTTGATGGACGCGGACCAGTCCCATTTTTCTCCGATTTCACCCTTCAGTCCAGCGAGCACCCGGAAGGTGTTCGTCTCCTGGAAGAAGTAGCGCGGCCCGACTTCTGCCACCCGGCGCCGCTCAAGTGTCAGGTTCTGCCCGGTTGGATTGGTGGGATGGCTTGCAGCGATTTCAATCGGCCGGTAAATACCGATCGCGCCGGGTGTTGCAAGCTGGCGCGACTGGCGGTTGGTAAACATGAGCTCAGTGAACAGGTCGACCTTGTCGTTCAAACGCACATTGCCGAAAGCGCTGGCGCCAACGCGCTTGATCGGGTTCACCGCATTGAGGAACGGGTTGCTGTTATAGGCGTGCCTGGCCGCGCTGTAGGTCTCAAACCCGCGCGGATTGCCGCCCGGGTCCTGGTTGAAGTTCACCCGGCGGCCATCCGCCAGCCGCGCACGCCCGCCGATGGTGGACGAACTGCCCGAACACACCAGCTCTCCGTCGTCCTCGAAAAGTGAGCAAGGCGCACGCGAGGCAAGGTTGACCGCTTCGCTCTCTGAGAAGTTCAGGGACGCCATCAGCGAACCGCGCTCGCTCCTGGTTCCCCAGACGATGTCCGCAGACTTCTCGGCGCCGTCTCCGCGTTCGGTCTTCCCGTAACGCACGGACGCTTCCACACCGTCGATGGCCTTCTTAGTGATGATGTTGACGACCCCGGCGACCGCATCGGCGCCGTAGATGGCCGACGCGCCGTCCTTCAGCACCTCGATCCGTTCGATCATCGCCACCGGAATCATGTTCAGGTCGACCGAGCTGTTCGCACCCGTCCCGCCTGACACGACCCGGCGTCCGTTCAGGAGTACCAGCGTGCGCTCGATTCCGAGGCCGCGCAGGTTGACCTGTGTCGTGCCATAGCCGTTACTGGTCCAGTACGCACTGGACTGGTTGCCCGCAGTGCCAGCAGACGAAGGAAGTCGCTGGAGGAGCGTCTCGATCGAGATTGCGCCAGAGCGCTGGATGGTGTCCGCGTCGATTACGGTGACGGGACCGACCCCGGAGACTTGTTCTTGCCGGAGGTTGATGCGGCTACCGGTCACCTGGACGCGCTGCATTCCTGTCGCTTCAGCGGTATCGCCTGTGGCTGGCTGTTGTGCATATACGCTCTGCTGCAGGACCATTAATGCAAGCGCGGCAGTCGTTCTTGGGACGTACTTGTAAGCCATTTACCCTCCGGGTTTGTTTTTGTAGGAGCTACTTAGCTGAAGCTGACACATTTCCGAGGATTCGGTATCAAGCCGGCATAGGAGGTCCCATAACCGACCTGTATATACATGTTGCTGCCCTTCCAATGTAGCCAGAAGTCTACACTTTGGCAATAAAAATGTATTTTTACAACACCCGGCCATATAAGATTCTTTCGCGCGCAAAAAGGCCGGCGCATATTCGATCATGCATTAGTGTATGGAGGCGCTCACCGACTGCGCAGGATAGCTGTAGTCGCGTCGCTTCACCTCAAGCGGATGCCATTTGACGGCACTCGGCGGCAGACTTGCGGCACGCCGCAGCGCATCCTTGGCAATGTTGCATTTGGTGCTTGCCGCACTCTTCAGCACACATGTCACAAAGGGTTGCGCATGCCTCGCGGATGAGCTTTGCCGCTTCGCTGCCCCTTGCCATCATTGCCGCAGCCACCCTGCACAGCTGTGCGCAATCGATGTCCAGGGCAATACAGCGCGCCATCATCTTTAGGTCATCCTCCTGCAGACAGGCGGCCGCACACATGTCGCATGCATTCGCGCAATCGTTGCACGCTTCAATACAGCTCTCGAAGGGTTGATGCATGATGGCATTCCCCCATCAGGACGGACACTTTCGATAGGTATGATGTCCCTATCGGAGGTATCACATGGCACGTGAAAGAAGGTTGTTTTCGGAAGAGTTCAAGCGCGAGGCTGTCAAGCTGGTAGGCCAGCCAGGCGCGAGCAAGGCGGCTATCGCTCGAGACCTTGGGATTGGCGCCAATTTACTGGGACGCTGGTGCAGAGACGCTAACGTGGATGCAGAAGTCGTCAGTGGTAGCGCGAAGGTTTCCAGCCAAGAGTATGAGCGCATGCGGCGCGAGCTGGCGAAGGTCAAGACGGAGCGCGACATCTTAAAAAAGGCGCTCGGCTACTTCGCAGCCGACCTCAAGTGAAGTACGGCTTCATTGCCAAATATCGAACCATCTGGCCCACGCGAACGATGTGCCGATTGCTCGGCGTATCGAGCAGCGGTTTTTACGACTGGTTCGGTCGACCAGTGAGCAAGCATGAACGTGACAACGCCCAGCTTCTAGGCGCAATCAAGCACAGCCACGAAGCCAGCGATGGCACATATTGTTCGCCGCGCGTAGTGCGAGATCTTATCGATGCAGGCTTTTCGTGCAGCGAAAACCGCGTAGCGCGGCTGATGAAAGCAGCTGGAATAAAGGCGCGTCACAAGCGTCGTCGGGCACCAGGGCAGCTCGATTCGCCAGTCCACGCTATTGCGCCGAACTTGCTAGACAGGCAGTTTGAAGCGACAGGCCCGAACCAGAAATGGGCAGCCGACTTCACTTACGTTTGGACTGGAGAAGGCTGGCTGTTTGTCGCTGTCGTCCTCGATCTGTACTCGCGGCGTGTGGTGGGCTGGTCGATGCAACCGACGATGACGGCGCAGCTGGTGATGGATGCTCTGCTGATGGCCATTTTCCGTCGTAGCCGACCTCGCGCGGTGCTACATCACTCCGACCAGGGCTCGCAATACACGAGCGAAGACTTCCAACGCCTGCTCGAGTCCCACGGCATCGTTTGCAGCATGAGCCGTCGTGGAAACTGCTGGGACAAGGCCGCAATGGAGAGCTTCTTTTCCACGCTCAAGACCGAGCGCCTGAGCAAAAAGCACTATCGGACCAGGGATGATTTACGCGCTGACGTGTTCGACTATATCGAAAGGTTCTACAATCCACGCCGGCGTCATTCCACTATCGGCTACATCAGCCCAATACAGTTTGAAAATCTAAAATGCGCCTAACGGAAGTGTCCGTGACGGTGGGGGAATGCCACGTTGTCGCGTTACGGGTATTGCTGAACTGCTGCCACGATCAGCCAGCGACCTGATGTCGTGCACATCGAGAGTGCAAACGATCATGCCAGGAACCGCATAAACGAAAAGTTTTTCGTTCAGTTTGTTAGGCATTTTTACACTATTCTTCCGCTCCGTTGCCGACAACCCTCACCTCCCATCCAATTCGGTCTGCAACCTTCTGCATGATCCACTGCGCTTCGTCAACCGACGTCCACTGCGTCGCAATCAGCCGCAGGTAATATTGCTGGAGTATTTCGTTCTCCCGCAGATGCGCACGTTTACCTGCTTTCGACTCGAGACACTTAGCAGAGAGCTGCGCGGCCAGATCCTCGCAAACACACCACCGGTCGTAGATTTCGGGCGGGGTGCATCCAGCCATGTAGTAACGTCCTTTGTACAACGTCGCTAAAAACTTGGGTTGGACTCCAGGTAGCGCTCCGGTAATCCTCTTTCGAGGAAAGTCATTGGGCACGGCCCAATCGCTCTCCTCCCCGTCAAGTTTTTCGCCGTTACTCATTCGTCTCACCAAAGGTAAAGTTGATCGGTTGGTCCTGTCAGCGTGGGGGCAGTGCAAGCTCTGATTCCTCCACCGGACATTACGGCAGGTCGCAGCCAAGCTCGCGCACGACGTTCCGAAAAATCCATTCGACCTCTCCCGGTACACACCCCCACCCGAACCGCCGTGCGATCTCAAGATGCAGCTCAACAATTTCTGAGGTGGGAACTAATGGATGTCGAAGTTGTTCCTTCCTAACCTCCGCCACCAGCTGCCGAACAAGATCTACACACAGCTCGTAGTTCGACAGAACGTCATCGATAATATTTGCCCGGGGAAAATCTGCCGGTATTGACAAATACATAATTGAAGTTGCTCGTGACATGTCTTCCTCTCAAGCTGAAGCTGTACATGCATACAGTATCACTCGGTTATGAAAGACACAACCCATCGAACTATCGTGTGCCCCCTTCATGATGAGCACTGCTCGGCCATTCATACTATTAATTTGTTGCAACATTGCTCAGACTTCTTTAGGCTAGACGTAACCAACAAGCAACAAGACCGGGCAACGAACACAAATGCAGATAATTCAGAAAGTCGTTTCTTGGGCCGCTGAGCAGCCTGCGTGGATTGATGACGCCATCCGCAGGTTAATAACTGGTGGCCTGACACCGCGTGACTTAGAGGACCTAGCTACCCTCGCCAAGTCTCATCACGGTCTGCCTGTTCCACCGGGGCCAGCGGCAGTCCGCCTTGACCCTACGACCTTACCCTCATCCGATCAAGTGGGCGTGGACGTCAGCCTTATTGCACTACGCAGCCCGAAGAACCTCAATGCGATCGACATCCATCAGGCACTGACGTTTCACAGGGCGGGGCTTACTGTCGTCTACGGTCACAACGGTGCAGGCAAGTCGGGCTATGCACGGGCGCTGAAAAAAGCTTGCCGCGCACGCAATGTTGAAACGATTCTTCCGGACGTTTATGCCGGATCGTCCGGATCAGTGTCCGCCAGTGCGACGTTTGAATGGAATGAGGGCGACCAGCTCCGTTCGCACGAGTGGAATGCAAATACTGTCCCTCCCGCGCCGCTTTCGCAGATATCAGTTTTCGATGCTCACTGTGCCCGCGTGTTCGTCGACAACCAGGCAAAGGTCCTTTTCGTGCCGTGCGGGATGGACGTGATTCACAGCCTGTCAGAAGCGTTAGGCGCTGTTCAACGCTTGATTGAGACGGACCGAAAAGCAAATCTCTTCGATGCTACCCAACTTTTACCACTCGCTGGTACGACCTCGGTTGGTCTCGCATACGCAAAACTCGGACCAAAAAGCAACGCCGAGACATTCATAAAGCTTGCTGTTCTGTCTGCAGAAGAAGAAGGGGAGAGACAAGCGATCTCCCGACTCCTGCGGGATGAAGACCCAGTCAAGCTTGCCGCCAGCATCCGTCGGACGACGACACGGCTTCGCACCTTGCGCAATGAGCTCTCTGCCCTCGAGACGCCCCTAGCCAATGGAACGCTCAGCCAACTAGCAAACGCCTTTGTTTCCCTGACTGCGGCAGAGAATGCGTCGAAGCTGGCAGCAGAAATGCTCCAGGCTGGCGGAGCATTTGTCATCGGTACGGGCACTGAGCCATGGGAAGTGTTGCTAAGGAGTGCAGCAAAATACGCGACAGAGGTGGCGTACCCGACGAACGAGTTCCCCGGTCCAAATGACGCTCACTGCGTGCTCTGTCAGCAGCCTCTCACAGGCGAGGCTTTCGATAGGCTGAAGTCCTTCTTTCAATTTATCGAGGCCGATGCGCAAAAAAAGGCGACTGAGTCGCGAGAAGCCACGAAGAAGTTGTATAGGGCAATATCGACATTGAATCTTGAAACCTTTCCGTCTGATCGTGTCTTGCTGGGTGAGCTCGACGAGAGCGAGCCTGCGTTGGCCACGGCCATACGAGAATACGTGACGGATTTGAGTGCGCGTCGCGCAAGCGTCCTGTTAACGGCTGCAAACCGCACGCTAAATCCACAAGCAACACTGCCTACTTCTCCCACCTTAGCGCTTGACGAACTGATCGAAAAGCAAACAGCAGAGGCTGTACGGCTTGAGACTGTATTGACGCCGGAAGTACGCGAGCGCAAAAGTAAGATGCTCGTGGAATTAGAGGCCAGAGTGAAGCTTGCGCAGCTACTGCCGAAGGTGCTCGATGCAATCGAATGGCACAAACGCGATCAGCAATTCGGCGAAGCTATAAAGGGCTGCAACACCCGCCTCGTCACTACTTTTATTGGTGATCTGTACGAGTCCCACGTAACAGAAGAACTACGTTCAGCGTTCACACAGGAGCTAGCGAATCTGGGACTAAGCAGACTTGACGTTGCCCTGGAGATGACGGGCCAAAAGGGAGCCCGCATGCAACAACTCAAGCTTCGCACCCTGCCACAGTATGCGCGCTCGAAGGTGTCGGACATACTTAGCGAAGGTGAGCAGCGGGTAATCGCGATGGCCTTGTTCCTCGCGGAGGTTGGCATCGAGCCAGGTCGATCAGGTCTTATTTTTGACGACCCGGTATCGTCATTGGACCATGTGCGCCGCGAGAGGATCGCAAAGCGGCTCGTCCTTGAAGCGAAGAGCAGACAGATCATCATCTTCACCCATGATCTCGCATTCGCTTGGTCACTGAAGGATTTTGCAAAGGAATATGGCGTTGCCAACGAAAGTCGCCATATTTTTGCAGCAGGTACGAAGAAAGGCATCTGTAGTGACAGTCTTCCATTCGAAGCCAAGAAGTTGAGTGCACGCGTGAACGAGCTTCGGGAACTAGCCAAACGGGCGAAGAAAGCCTTAGAGGAAGATAGCGACCACGAGCTCTACAATGATACGGTCCGAAACGGTTATCGGCGCATGAGAGACTCATGGGAACTCCTCATTGAGGAACACCTGTTTGGAGGCACGGTAAAGCGCTTCAGGCGATCCATTGACACCAAGCAGCTACGGTACGTCTCTGTCAGCGATACAGAAGCAAGTGCCGTCTACAACGGCATGACGCGATGTTCTAATTTTACTCATGAGGGTGGTAGCGAAGCGCCGCCGCCTCTCCCCGAACCTGATGACTTCTTGGCTGACGTAGAAGAACTTGCAGCTGCGTTGAAGTTAATCGATGACAACAAAAAGTCAACCGAAACACGCCGCGCTGAGGATGGCCTGGCAACCGCGGCGTGATACTCAACAGCACTGTACTGCGTTTATTATGGGTCCCAATGTCGCCACGTGCCCGTCTTCTCCCCTTGCTCGTAGCACCCTTCAGCTGCGAGGTCTCCGTTTTCGTGGAACTCTCGCCAGACGCCATCCTGCAACCCATCAATATAGTTTCCTGCCGACGCTAACTGACCGTTCCTATGGTAAGTCGCGAACCGTCCGTGCCGGATCCAATCGGTGCCATCGTTTGCAAGGTAGCGCCCGTACTTATATTGGAGCTCACCACTCTGGTAGAACATCTCCGTTATATTTATTTGCAAAGTACCCCCAACGTTTGGGAAAAAATTTGCATCCACTTTCAGCTAATAGGGAGCGGTTGGATGAGTTCAATCTACAAGGCTGTTGCTCAGAAGCCTGTTTCGTCTACGTCTGTGCATGAAAAGCACTGCTCGGCAGTCAAGCCAGGTGCACCTTCGTTTATTCAAGTATAGGGAACGGCGGATCGGTTCCCATCGCTCGTAGTACCTCAGTTAACCGAAGAATATCTTTCTCCAGATCTAGGAATCCGTGCTGCCGTCCGAGGTCGACTCTTGCGCCATGTAACAACATCATGACATCTCTCGCCCGACAGGTTGCTGCAATCACAATACGGTCACGTTCCACTTTCAAGACTCTCATTTTGCGCGTCTTCATTTGCCCTCCGGCCCTAATGCACGAATTCAGTACCGTCCCAGTCAGATTGGCAAGGTTCGGAAACGAATCTGCGTGTTACTATATTTAAAACGTTAAATTCGGCCAACCATCGCTCGATAAACCTTTGCAAACCAACGATCTGTTGGTGCGAGCTGAGCGGCTATTTCCAGGCAACTTAAATCACTGTTTCTCGGGTAGAGATCGAAATTAAACCCTCCGTCAAGCGTGGCTTTCCTCCTAGCTTCCGAAAAAAGACTTCCGGTCAGTGGCCAATGGATGCACGCACCCCGATCGATTAAGGCGACAGCAAAATCTGCGCACCTTGAGAGACTGTCAAAATTGCGCGGTCCATTTATCATCACATCAATTAATAGAGACAATACCGTCGAGTTGCGTAAATCGCAACCATGTCGAGCGAGATACCTCTCGAATTTAGTGAGGCCTAGGAGAATCGAGTATTCGAATGCCGTTAAGTCGTACCGGGGAATGCCAGTTCCATGTCTCGGATTTTTAATTGGCATCTGGGGATCAACCCCCCAATTGCAGACCAGCCACATTGCGTATGATTCGACCCCGCGATGCATCACGTGGGCAAGAAGTTGCAGCATCAAGAGCACACGTCTTTCCTCCGGGAGCGAAACTATTATATCAAGTGTGTGCTCGGCGGATGTTATATTGCCGGTCGACAAAAATTTCTCAAATGCTTCCTCGATTTGCCACTCAAAAATGTCGGGTCGAATCCGTTCGTGCTGGGATTCATACATATTCTCAAGGGCATCAACAGCGATAGTCGTCGAAACTTCATAGAATTCTCTATTAGGACACCGTTTGCCTAAACGGCAAAGCGCCTCATGCATGAGTCTCTCACTCTCGTGAACTTCTGCAAAGAAACGTTCTCCTTCAGCTTTAAACCGCGCCGGAACACCAGTTGCGTAAAGAGACTGTAATCGATATCTAACTAGTCCACCTGTCCTGCCAATTTTGACAAGTCCAGGCATAAATTCGTTAGATGCGACGTACACGTATCCCGGCCCATAGTGTTGTGCCGCCCCTGGAAACGATCGTTTCATATTTACTCCGATACTTAAGGAGACGATTTCGCTGGCCAAAGCAGACCTTGCACACCCCCGTCCCAGGATCGGCAGGTGTCAGATGTCACTTATAGTACGTGCAACTATAGAGCGTGGCAGGATAGAGGTCAAGGACGTATTCTATTTTCCGTCGTTAGCTCATCAACCAATGTAATGGAATATCAACCACTTAAGCTGTTTGGAACCCATCTTGTCGAGTTGCGGAAAGCACTCGGCTGGTCGCAAGAAAGGCTCGCGTTCGAGAGTGGACTTGCGCGCTCGTACGTTGGAGGCATTGAACGGGGGCAACGCAACATTGCGTTGGTCAATATTTGTGTGCTCGCCGACACACTCGGCGTACCACCAGCTGAGATGCTCAACTTTAAATAGCACAGGGAAAAGGTTTTTCCACAAACCGTTTCAGAATGGCCAAAATGCGGCGGACAAACGTCCCTGTGGGTTGCTCGTTGCGAGGCTGCCTACCGCCGACGATTTACTGGAAAGCCTACAAGCACGGATCAAAGCACTATGCTCGCTGCTCGTCTGGATGACGTCCGACATGTGCTGCATGACGGGATTGCCGGCAACTTTGGCCGCTCTCAGAAGTACCGTGATGATTCCCTTCGGTTCTACGTCACGATCACGTGCGACTTTGCTTGGCGTTGCGCCAAGCGATCAGAATACGGGCGACTCGACAATTCCAGCGGACTCCCGCAGCGGTGCTATGGCTGTGCAGCCAAGCGCCAAGCTCTGCAATTGGTTCTGGATTGGTCGTCGATGGTGGTCTCACTGCGCAAGAATATTCTGCGCCGCCCGAGCCTCGACCTTCAGCGTTTTCGGGCAACGCGCTCTATTAGTAGGCTGCCAACAGTGGCACAGGTAAAGCACGAACTTGTTGAAAGAACGCTGGTAAATTGAGGACGTTGGCAAGCGCACAGTGTGCGGGCAACGTTGCTATAAAAGTAAGTAGCGTTTTATTCGTCCGGTGACGACTTATTCAGTCAGTGATGATTGCTTTCGTTCTTCACATCGCTTGGACGAGAAGGTGCCAGATTTCAGCACCGTCAGCCGGCATGAAACGCATCTTGCTAATACCTAATCCTCCAGTTGACCAGACCCTTCGTTGGCCTTCGTCGGGTCGCTACCTCTATCTGCACACGCACAGTCTGGTTAATCGTGAAGGAATACGGGGCCACGCCTGAATCAACGCTAGCGCCTTGGCGCGTGTGGTTTCACGGCGATGCTGCATGAGCTAACTTTTCAGAGTCCCTAAAACCTCTCTGTCGGCGCGTCGTTATGGCAATTTCTCCGCTGCAACATTTAAACGCACCCGTCAAGCTGCATGTTCCTTTTTGCGAACATGCAAATTCCCGAACATCCTTCACGCTAAAAGTTGCAATCAATGCTCGGACTACCCGACAGTCTACGGTCTGCGGTTAGTTGTTTTCGCGTCAGCAAGTTAGGATCGCAATGTCAAAGAGTTGGCTTGGCTCTGCGCACGCTCAAACGATGACGCCCGTACAATTGAGCAGTGCAACTTACAATCTAATTTCTCACTTTGTACTTCATCCTGCTCGTGACGACAGTAGCAGCTCGTCGGGGCACAGTCTTCTCGTCTCGATGCTTTTCGAGAGTATCGCGACATCCGAGCGGTCGAGGACCGCGCAGTATGTCGAGATACGACGAAGCCAGTATGTTGACGATGAAATCCCCTAGATACGGTGTAACGATACGACTCGGTTAACATAACGTCATAGAGCTTGGCGAAATACAGGTCGAAGTCGGCCAGGAAGGCGTCCATCCCGACCACGTCGGTCAGCGCTGTACCGAGGTCGCCCCGGTATTCCTGCACCCAGTCTTCCAGCGCCGCCTTCTGGAAGTCGCGCAGTCGCACCGGGAAGGCCTGGAAGGCCTGCAGGTATTCGTGCGCCATGGTCCCGATCGGCACCAGGTTGTACTTGCGCGCCAGGTGCACGTTCGAGGTGCCCTTGAAGAACTGCGGCAGCTCGCGCGCCAGCGTCGATACCACTTCGTCTTGCCACTCGCCCGAGAAACGGCGGCGCACGCCGAAGTCGAAGAATTCGAAAGGATTGATGCGCCTGGGTTCGCGGTCGAATTCGCGGAACTGCTCGATCTTCAGTGCCAGGCGCTTGCGCGCTTCCACCATCGCCGCCTGCTGGTCGAAGCGGCGGAAATACAGTTCGTTGACGATGTACAGCACATAGATTTCAAAACCCATGACGTGCACGACCGGGCCGCAGGCGCGGATGCGCAGGTGCGGCCCGTCGGTCTTCACGGTGATGAACTTGCGCTGGAAGCGAAACACCGTGAGGAAGTCGGCGAAGTCGCTTTTAATGAAGCGCAGGCTGCGCAGGTAGGCGATCTCGTCGTCGGTGAACAGCATTTCGCACAGGAGATCGAGTTCGCGCTCGACCTCTTCCTTGAGCTCGGCCAGCGGATAGTCGGGCTGGTTGCGGCACAAGAATTCGTACTCGCCATGGGCGTTCGGATGCCGGTGCAGCAGCGCCTGCCACATCGTGAATTTATACAGGTCGGTTTCGAGCAGGCTACGGACGATCGGCTTCATGGGGTCTTCACGCCTTTTTCTTTTGACGTTTTTTAGGCGCCAGCATGGTGCCGGTACAGCCGGGCGTGCCGCAGCGGCATTCGAACAGTTTTTTCAGCGCCGGCGTATGGCGCTCGTCGTAGATCAGCGCGTAGTTGTAGTTCAGCTCCTGTCCGGGCTCGATCGGATGGATCGCGTGGATGTAGACGCGCCCGTCTTCCTCGAAGGCTTCGCAATTGGGCGAACAGGCGTGGTTGATCCAGCGCGCCTCGTTGCCGCGCTTGCCGCCGTCGATGACGCGGCCGTCGTGCAGGCTGAAGTAGAAGGTGTGGTTGATCGGGCCGCCGCGCTCGTCCGCGCGCGCGGTGGCATCGTCCCAGCTGATGCGCTCGCCGCGGTATTCGATGATGCGCTCGCCGGCATCGATGAAGCGGCGGGCGAAGACGCCGTTGCCGTGGACGGGAGACTGATTGACTTCATAGGCCTGATCGGCCTTGGCTGCGGGTGTGGTGGGCATGAACGGTTCAGGTTGGCGGATGACGCGGGGCGCGGACAAGTTTCCATTATGATAGGTTTTTGTCCGCTGTGCCGCACTTCATCCGCCACAAACGCGTTCAGTCGTCCATCTCCTCCTCGCGGAACTCCGGCCCCGTTCCGGGCGCCGTGTCGCGCGTGGCTTCCTGCTTGCGCAGTTCGACCCGGCGGATCTTGCCCGAGATGGTTTTCGGCAGCTCGCGGAACTCGATGCGGCGGATGCGTTTATACGGCGCCAGGCGGTCGCGGGCGAAGGCGAACAGTTCGCGCGCCAGTTCGCGGCTCGGCTCGACGCCCTGGCGCAGCGTGATGAAGGCTTTGGGCACCGACAGGCGCAGCGCGTCGGGACTGGGCACGATGGCCGCTTCCAGCACCATCTCGTGCTCGATCAGCACGCTCTCGAGTTCGAAGGGGCTGATGCGGTAGTCGGACGATTTGAAAACGTCGTCGTTGCGGCCGACGTAGAAATAATAGCCGTCCTCGTCGACCAGGGCCGTGTCCCCGGTGTGATAAAAGCCGGCGCGCATCACGTCCGCCGTCTTTTCCTCGTCGCCCTCATAGGCCAGCATCAGGCCCAGGGGCAGCGGATCGAGTTTCACCGAAATCTCGCCCTCCTGCGCCGGCCGGTCGTCGATGTCGAGCAGCGCGATGCCGTAGCCCGGCAGCGGACGCCCCATCGAGCCTGGTTTCACGAGCTGGCCCGGCGGGTTGCCGATCTGGGCGGTGGTCTCGGACTGGCCGAAGCCGTCGCGGATGCGGATGCCCCAGGCGCGCTCGACCTGTTCGATGACTTCCGGATTCAGCGGCTCGCCCGCCCCCACCAGTTCGCGCAGCGGCGGCTGCCACTGGCTCAGGTCTTCCTTGATCAGCATGCGCCAGACGGTCGGCGGCGCGCACAGCGAGGTCACGCCGCAGCGCTGCACGGTGTCGAGCGACGCTTTCGCGCTGAAGCGTTCGTAGTTGTAGACGAAAACGGTCGCGCCGGCATTCCAGGGCGCGAAGAAACAGCTCCAGGCATGCTTGGCCCAGCCAGGCGAGCTGATGTTCCAATGCACGTCGCCGCGCTGCAGGCCGATCCAGTACATGGTCGACAGGTGGCCGACCGGATAGCTCTGGTGGCTGTGCAGCACCAGCTTCGGCTGGGCCGTCGTGCCGGAGGTGAAGTAAAGCAGCAGCGGATCGCTTGCCCGCGTCTCGCCCTTGGGCATGAACACGCTCAGCACGCGCCGGCAATCGTCGAAGTCGTGCCAGCCATCCAGGTTGCCGCCGACGGCGATGCGCGTGAAGTTGCCGGTGACGCCCTCGAACTTGTGCGCGTCCGACACTTGCACGATCACGTGGCGCACCCGGCCGCGCTCCATGCGGTCCTGCAGGTCGGCGGTCGAGACCAGCATGGTGGTCGGCACCAGCACGGCGCCGAGCTTGATCCCGGCGAGCATGATTTCCCAGAGTTCGACCCGGTTCGGCAGCATCAGCAGCACGCGGTCGCCGCGTTCGACGCCGCATTGCTGCAGGTATTGCGCGACCTGGTTCGAGCGCGACGACATGTCGGCGAACGAGATTTTCTGCTCGCGCCCGTCCTCCTCGACCACCCACAAGGCGGGCGCCGGGTTGTCCCTGGCTTCCTGGTCGAAGAAGTCGAGCGCCCAGTTGAAGGTGTCGAGTTTCGGGGCCTGGTAGCCGCGGTAGGCGGTGTCGTAGTCGGTGCGGTGTTCTTGCAGGAAGTCGCGGGCCTGGACGAAACGCTGGTAAGGGCTCATGGTGTCTCCTGTGCGCAGTGATCGCAAGGGGCTACTTCGGACGGCGCAGCGGCACCGACAGCTCGCCTTCCGGCTGCATCATGTCGATCACGCGGCAGTCGCCGCACATTTTCAGGCGGTCGAGGTTGCCGGCAAAGGCGCTGTGCTGCGACAGGCGCGCCAGCATGTTCTCGATCATGTGCAGCGTCCCGAACGGTTTGCTGCAGCGGATGCAGTGGAAAGGCTGGGATTCGTTCAGCACCACGGTTTGCTTGCGCGTGTCGCCGAAAGCCATGCGCGGCACCAGGGTGATCGCGTTTTCCGGGCAGGTATTCGCGCACAGGCCGCATTGGACGCAGTTCTGCTCGACGAACCGCAGCTGCGGCGCATTCGGCGTGTCCATCACGGCCGAGGTCGGGCAGGCGCCGACGCAGGCCATGCACAGGCTGCAGGTCTGCTTGTTGACGACGATCGCCCCGAACGGCGCGCCAATCGGCAGCGGCACCGCTTCCGGCTGCTGGCGCGCATGGCGGTACAAATGGTCGAGCGTGTAGTCGAGCGTGTTGCGCTTGTCCTGCGCCAGGTTGAAGGTGGCCACTTGCGCCGGGGTCTCGCCGCGCGGGGCATGCTGCAGGGCGACGGCAAGTTCCTGCGCGTTCGAGACGCGCAGCAGCTGGAAGTGCGGGCCCGCGTATTCCAGGCCGTCGAGCACTGTCTGGGCGACGCGCATCTGGGTCTCGAGCGCCGCAGCGTACTGCGGCGCTTCGTCCTGCGTCATGAGGACGGTGATGCCGGCCGCGCCATAGCACAGGGCGGCCAGCCAGACCTCGATGCCGGTCGAAGCCGTGTGATGCAGGGCCAGCGGGATCACGCGGCCGGGCACGTCGGCCGCCACCGCCTCGAGGAGCGGCGCGCCGCCCTCGCTGTGCAGCAGCAGCACCGGTTCCTGGCCGCCGGCCTCAAGATAGGCGCGCAGCGCCGCCTTGATGCGGCTGCCGGTATGGGCGGCCGACGGATAGGCGTAATTCATCGCGCCCGACGGGCACACCGTGCTGCAGGCGCCGCAGCCGGCGCACAGGTAGGGATTGACCTTGACCCGGTCGCCGTCGCTGACGATGGCCTTGGCCGAGCAGATGTCGATGCAGGCGGTGCAGCCTTTGAGCTGGTTGCGGCTGTGGGCGCAGAGGCGTTCTTTGTAGGCG
This sequence comes from Massilia sp., assembly GCA_031398335.1. Taxonomy (GTDB): domain Bacteria; phylum Pseudomonadota; class Gammaproteobacteria; order Burkholderiales; family Burkholderiaceae_D; genus Telluria. Next base: position 19,942 of record JANNNC010000044.1, on the reverse strand, counting down.
AAATACTTCGGCTTTTCGAAGTCGCCGATCATTTCCATCATCTCGGCGGCAGCGGCGCGCCGGGCCGACTCGTCCATGCCGGGGGCGTAATAGCCGTGCGGGTTCTGGTGCGTTGCAATCAGCGGGCTCGGGCACAGGTCGAGCACGAGGTCGAATTTGCCTTGCTCGACCTTCTGGCCGGGGGCCTGCCAGCGCGCATCGAAAGCGCCGAGCCAGCCGGCCACGGCAACCGTGCGGGCGACAAACACGGGGTAGCTGCGTTCGCCGACGTCGACGTTATCGAGCAGCAGCAGCGTGACCGGCAAGGCGGTCGAGAGGTGGTCGGCCCAGGCCAGGGCCTGGAGCGAGCTGCCGACGACGAGGGTGCGGCCGGCCGAGCGGTAACTGACCGCGACGCCCGGTTCGAACGGGGTGACGGCGTCAGCCGCGAGGATGGCGGCGGTCTTGGCGAGGGCGTTGCGGCGTTCCTGCAGCGGATCGCCGGCCTGCCCTTCCAGAAATCGGATGTTCATGCTTAGCCTTGATATTGATGCGCTTGATATTGATGCGATTGGGAATGATGCCTGAGACTGGAGCGAAATAAGGGCGCAGACTACGCGCGAGCTTCTCCATTGTGCGCGCGCACGATTGTTAGCGCAATGGCATCTTTATCGGATTCGATGGCAACTGGCATGTGGCCAGCGGCAGGATCGGGTTCTACGGTGACCGGCCCCGCGGCAAGCGGGGTGGCGGCGAGCGGCTCGAACTGGACAAGGCTGTCCGGTTCCACGTTTTCCGGCGCGTGCTCGCCGGCGAGCGGCAATTCTTCGGCCTTGACATCCTCAGCCTCGTCGAGCGCCGGTTCCCCGACTGGCACTGCCGCCACCTCGCCCGACACTGCCGCAACCACGCCGGCGGCGTGTTCCGGCGGATCGAGCGCCGCCAGGCGCGCCAGTTCGGCCTGCACTTCTTCCGGACGGCGCAGCGCGCTGCGCGCGTGTTCCAGCCCGGCGAGCATCGCCGCCGAAACCGGGCTGGGCAGGTTGTAGTCGTCCATGTACATGTCGAGCCGGTCCATCACGTGGAAGTGCGGATCGGCGAACAGTTTTTTCAGGGCCAGGCGCCGCACGTCCTTGTCGACGCCCTGGCCGACGAAGGCGGAAAAATCGGAGGCGGGCGTCAGCTGCGCCGCTTCGGCCAGCGTGGGCGGCGGAGGAACGGCCGCGCCCTGCTGCGCGCCATGCGGCGCCTGCGCTGCGGCTGCGGGAACGATGACGGGTGCGACGGGTGCGGCGGCGGGCGCCGTTTCGGCCACGGCCTCGCCGCCGGTGGCTTTCACGCGCGCCCAGCGGCGCAGGAATCCTTCTTCGGGCATGGTGCGCCTTACCCGTGCTGGCGGCCGCGGCGCGGCTTGGGCGTGTAATGCTCGCGCAGGTAGCCGGCAACCCAGGCGTAGATTTCTGCCGGCATCGTCACGCCATCGGCCGATTCGCCGGAGTCGAACATGCGCGTGCCTTCGACATAGCTGACCGAGGCGCGCGCCGGCATGGCGCGGCCGTCTTCCATGCGCCACAGCACGAACACTTTCGATTCGGGTGCAAGCACGTTCTCGTAATAGCCTTCGTTCTCGTCCGTGTAGAGCTCGAGTTCCAGGCCCGAGACCAGGTAATAGTCGCGCTCCGGGCTTTCGCCCAGCACCTGCAGGCGCGGAAGGTTGCCGCGGTCCGGCACCACGCCGACGGCGGACCAGGCCTCGTCGGCCCAGCGGTGCTGCAGCGTGCGACGCTGCATGATCACCGCGATCGGCATGCTGGCCATTTTCATCAGTTCTTGACCTCTTTCGAGTTGCCCCGGTCGACCGCGGGCGAGGCGCCTTTCGGCATGGCTTTGGTCTGCTCCTTCTTCACGTCTGCGCTTGGGGTAGCGGTGCCCAGCTTTTCGCTCTTGATCGGTATGTTGGCCGATTGCAGGGCCTGCAGGCTGCGCGGCGCGGCGCCGCCGCCTGGCGACGCGGCCGCATTGCCGGCCGGGGTGCCGGTCAGGGTATTGGCCGACACGCCCGTGACACTCGGTGCGACGCCCGGCATCGGGGTACCGGTAATGGCCACGCCGGTGACCTGGACTGCGGCCGGGACCGCGCCGCTCAAGGGCGTACCAGGAGGCGCCGTCGTGGTGGCAGCGCCGGGCGCAGGCACGCCGGCGGCTGGGGCACCTGGGGCGCCAGGCGCCGGCGCGGCGGCGATCGCCACCGGCGGGTGCGTGGTCCAGCCCTTGGTGCCGGCCTGTGAGCGCCAGCGCGTGCTGAGCGCGTCCATCGAGGCGGCCAGCTGCTCCTTGGCCTTGGCCGCCTGTGCATCGGCAGCCGCTTTCTTGACGGCGGCCGCCTGCTGCTGGGCAGGCGTGGTCGCCGGCAGTGCGGCCCAGGCCAGGCTGCTCGCGGCGCAGGCGGCAAGGACCAGCGCGTGCCTGAAGAGTCGGGGACGCATCATTTTTTATCTCCCGTCAAAGTACCGGGCGCGGCCGCCGGCTTGCTGTCCTGGTTGGTCGCGGCGCCGGCGCCGACCGGCGTGACGCCAGCCTGCGGCGCGTCCGCCGGCTTGGTGCCATAGTCGCCCGGGGGCTTGTTGCCAGCTTGCGCGCCGCTGGCCGGCGCCGTCACACCCTGCGACGGTCCCTGGCCGGTCTCGGCCACGGTGCCGCCCATGGCCGCGCCTGCGGTATTGCCGCCGGAGCCGCCGGCGAGGCCGGGCGTGCCGCCGGCATAGGCCGCATTCGTTTCAGGCTTGCTGCTGCGCGCCATGACCTGGCCGCTGGTGAGCCCGCCGGCCGTGATCTGCCCCGGGAATTTGGTCTGGATCACGCCGTCTTTCGGATTGGTATGGCCGCGGTCGCAGCCGGCAAGGCCAATGCAGGCGGCAACGGTGCCAAGCGCGAGAATGAATGCTTTCATCGATGACCTCAGTGTGCGGGACCCGGACGCGACGCCACTGGCGGCGCCGAGCCTGGACGCGTGCCTTCCGGCACCGCGCCCGATTTCACTTCTTCGTACCACAGCGCGTGGTGCGCCTTGGCCCAGTTTTCGTCGACGCTGCCCTGGCGCATCGACTCGTAGGAGCCGGGCGAGCCGATCGTGCCGATATAGATATGGCCCATTGCCGCCGCCATGTACATCGTGGCGCCTGCCACGTGCAGGATGTTGGCCACCTGCAGCACGTAACGGGTCTGGCCGAAGGTGACGAAGTCGAGGATCAGGCCGGTGATCGACATGACCAGGCCCAGCAGCACGACGCCGAACCAGAACCAGGTTTTCTCGCCGGCGTTGAAAAAGCCCGCCGGGACGTGCTTGTGCGAGGTCAGCCCGCCGCCCTGCTTGACCCAGTTCCAATCGATGCGGTTGAAGAAATTACGGCGCAGGAAAGTGAAGAACATCAGGATCGAGCACAGGATGAACAGCGGCCCGACGACGTTGTGCACGTATTTCGAGATGATCGCCACCCACGAGAACAGCGTATGCCCCATCCACGGCAGCATGAGGACCTTGCCGAACATGATGATGATGCCGGTGATCGCCAGCGCGATGAAGGAATAGGCCGTGGCCCAGTGCACGCCGCGCTCCCAGCTGCTGAAGCGGTGGATGCGCCGGCCCGAGACCGGCAGCGCCGGCGGCCGGAAGGCGCGGTAGAACACGAAGATCAGGAACGGCACGGCCAGCAAAATCGTGCCGGTAATCAGGGCGACGGGACCGTTGCGCAGCAGGCGCCAGGTATTGCCGCCGCGCTGGACGATGACGTTCGCTTCGGTGCTGCCGTACTGGCCCAGGAAGTTGCGATCCATGTGGACGCGGCCCGATGCTGCCGAACCCAGGCCGGGTTCGCGCACGTTCGAATCTCCCTCGATCTGCAGCATGGTCTGCTCTTCCGCGTAGGCAGGCTTGGCATCCTTGTTCGGCACCGCCGCCCAGCCCGGCGCCAGCACCAGCGCGCACAGCAGGCCGAGGATGACGCGCAAGGCAATCAGGTTCGCTCGCATCGACATGGCTGGCTCCTAGGGGTTGGCGCGGTTGTACTCGTTCTGCTGGTTGGTGCGATTGGTGATCGCAGCGCTCCAGGCGAGCTTGTCGTTGTGGAACAGCGTCTGGAAGTGGCGCGGGTCTTCCTTGCCCGCATACTCGCCACGGATCCAGGCCGGATGCTGTTCGGTTTCGAGGCAACCGGACAGCGCCAGCGCCAGCGGCAGGGCCGCCATGAGTTTGAATGGTTTCATGTCGGTAGCTTTCCAGGAATGTTCTGGCTGTCGCCGCGTTTCTGGTTTTCGCGTGGCAAGTCGCCGGTGGCCTTGCGCGGGCCGCCGCGCTTGTTCGGGCCGTAGGCGATCTTCCAGCCCCACAGCTCGGGACCGTAGCCGCGCGTTTCGACGCGCTGGCGGTAGATGTCGGCGATCAGGTTCGCCTCCCCGCCCAGCAGCGCCTTGGTGCCGCACATTTCTGCGCAGGCCGGCAGCTTGCCTTCGGCGATGCGGTTGCGGCCGTATTTCTTGAATTCGGCGTCCGAGGTATCCGGTTCCGGGCCGCCGGCGCAGAAGGTGCACTTGTCCATCTTGCCGCGGTGATTGAACAGGCCGGTTTCCGGGAATTGCGGCGCGCCGAACGGGCAGGCATAGGAACAGTATCCGCAGCCGATGCACTGGTCCTTGCTGTGCAAGACGATGCCGTCTTCGGTGTGATAGATGCAGTTCACCGGGCACACGTCCAGGCAAGGCGCGTCGGTGCAGTGCATGCAGGCGATCGAGACCGAGCGTTCGCCCGGCACGCCGTCATTGATGGTGACGACGCGGCGCCGGTTCACGCCCCAGGGCGTCTCGTGTTCGTTCTTGCATGCGGTAACGCAGCCGTTGCAGTCGATGCAGCGCTCGGTATCGCAAATAAACTTCATCCTTGCGGACATGATTGTCTCCTGTTCAGGTCCGTCAGGCGCGCACGATGCGGCACAGCGATACCTTGGTTTCCTGCATCATCGTGACCGCGTCGTAGCCGTAGGTCCAGCCGGTGTTGATCGCTTCGCCGCGCACGGTCGGGGCGCCATCCTCGGGGTAGTGGCGCTCGAGATCCTCGCCCATCCACCAGCCGCCGAAGTGGAACGGCGCCCACACCATGCCCACTGGCACGCGTTCGGTCACCATCGCCATCATCTTCATGCGCGCCCCGGTCGGGGTCTCGACCCAGACATAATCGCCGATCCGGATGCTCGACTGCACCGCATCCTGGGGATTGACCTCGACAAACATGTTCTGCTGCAGCTCGGCCAGCCACGGGTTGGAACGGGTTTCCTCGCCGCCGCCCTCGTACTCGACCAGGCGCCCCGAGGTCATGATCATCGGGAAGTCCTTCGAGAAGTCGACGTCCTGCACGGACTTGTAGAGCGTCGGCAGGCGCAGGAAATTGGCCTTGTCGTCATAGGTAGGGTACTTGGCGACCAGGTCGCGCCGCGGCGACAGCAGCGGCTCGCGGTGGGTCGGGATCGGATCCGGGAAGTTCCAGACATTGCAGCGGGCGCGCGCATTGCCGAACGGCGCGCAGCCGTGGGCAATCACCACGCGGATGATGCCGCCGGAATTATCGGTCTTCCAGTTCTTGCCCTCGGCCATGGCTTGCTCCGCGGGGGTAAGCTCGGCCCACCAGCCCAGTTTTTTCAGGAAGACGTGGTCGAACTCCGGATAGCCGGTATCGAGCTCCGAGCCCTTGTTGGTCGAACCGTCGGCCGCCAGCAGGGTCTGGCCGTTGTACTCGACGCCCCAGTTGGCGCGGAACGGCAGGCCGCCTTCGGCCACCGTTTTGTTGATGTCGTACAGAATCGGCGTGCCCGGGTGTTTCATTTCCGGCGTGCCCCAGCATGGCCACGGCAAGCCGTAATAGTCGCCCTTGCAGGGACCGGCTTCGGCGCGCATGGTGGTCGGATTGAAGGTGTGCTTGTTCTCCATGTGGAGCTTGAGGCGCTCGGGCGAACAGCCGGTGTAGCCGATCGTCCAGCACGAGCGATTAATCTCGCGCAGGATATCTTCAATGACCGGTTCGTTGAGAACGACCTTGATGTTCTTGCACAGCTCGTTATGGAAACCGAGCTTCCTGGCGAACAAATACATGATCTCATGGTCCGTCTTGCACTCGAACAGCGGTGCAATTACTTTTTCGCGCCACTGAATCGAGCGGTTCGACGAGGTGCACGAACCCTGGGTCTCGAACTGCGAAGCCGCCGGCAGCAGGTAGACACCGTCGGTGCGCCCGTGCATGGCCGCCGTCATGCTCGGATACGGGTCGACCACGACCAGCATGTCGAGCTTTTGCATGGCAGCCTTCATCTCGGGAAGACGGGTCTGGCTGTTCGGCGCGTGGCCCCAGTAGAACACGGCTTTCAGGTTGGCCGGCTGGTCGACGTACTGGTTGTCCTCGTTGACGGCATCGAACCAGCGCGATACGGTAATGCCGGGCTTTTCCATCAGCTCTTTCGAACCGAAGCGCGAGAGCATCCAGTTGTAGTCGACGCCCCAGACGCTGCCGAAATGCTTCCAGGCGCCCTCGGCCAGGCCGTAGTAGCCTGGCAGCGAGTCGCCATTCGGGCCGACGTCGGTCGCGCCCTGCACGTTGTCGTGGCCGCGGTAAATGTTGGCGCCGCCGCCGGGTACGCCGATATTGCCCAACGCCAGTTGCAGGATGGAGAGCGCGCGCACGTTGGCGGTGCCGACGTGGTGCTGGGTAATGCCCATGCACCAGACCACGGAGGACGGCTTGTTCTTGGCAAGCATTTCGGCCGCCATGCGCACCGACGCTTCCGGCACGCCGGTGATGTCGGAGACCTTGTCCGGCGTCCATTTTGCCACTTCCTTGCGGACCTCGTCCATGCCGTAGGTACGGGCGGCGATGTATTCCTTGTCTTCCCAGCCGTTATTGAAGATATGCCACAGGATGCCCCAGACCAGCGGGATGTCGGTGCCTGGCCGCACGCGCACGTAATGGTGCGCGAAGCGCGCCGTGCGGGTGAAACGCGGGTCGACCACGATCATCTTCGCGCCCAGTTCCTTGGCATGCAGGAAGTGCAGCATCGAGATCGGGTGCGCCTCGGCCGGATTGGAGCCGATGAACATCACGGCCTTCGTATAGTGAAGGTCGTTGAAGGAGTTCGTCATCGCCCCGTAGCCGAAGGTCTGGGCCACGCCCGCCACCGTGGTCGAGTGGCAGATGCGTGCCTGGTGGTCGCAGTTGTTCGAGCCCCAGAAGGCGGCGAACTTGCGCAGCAAATAGGCCTGCTCGTTGCTGTGCTTCGAGCTGCCGATGAGCATGACCGAATCTGGACCGGATGCCTGGCGCAGTTGCAGCATCTTGTCGCCGATTTCGTTGATCGCCTGGTCCCAGGAGATGCGCGTGTACTTGCCGTTCACCAGCTTCATCGGGTAGCGCAGGCGGTGCTCGCCGAAACCGTGCTCGCGTACCGACGCGCCCTTGGCGCAATGCGCGCCCATGTTGATCGGCGAATCGAAAGCCGCTTCCTGGCGCACCCAGACGCCGTTGCTGACGATGGCATCGACCGAGCAGCCGACCGAGCAGTGGGTGCAGACGGTGCGTTTCAGCTCCATCTTGGCCGGCTCGCCCGCCGCCTGGGCAGCCTGCGCCGGCTCGATGACGTTCAGCGGCAAGGTGCGCGCAATGGCGCCGGCACCCGCGGCCACGCCTGCACCGACAAGAAACTTGCGGCGCTTGACGCCCTTGTCGTTTGAACTCTTTACTAAAGACATGACAGGTCTCCGGGTACGCTCACCAGTAGGCGGCGGTTTTATAGTAACGACGAATGTGCTCGGTCTCGTGGTAGCCGCGCTTGACCTCGGGCTTGGCCGCCTCGACAGGCGCGATCTCGGGTTTGGCCTCGGCGCCCACGGCAACCGCCGCCAGCGCGCCCAGCGGCGCCGCCCTCAGGAAATTGCGGCGCGACGGATCCGGGATCGGTTCCGCCGCCTTGTCTTGTTCGTTCTCGGTGTTCATCGCATTTTCCTTGGACTGATTAAGAATCGAAGCCATCTTCGACGGCGAAGGCGTCCGCTTCGATCGCCAGCAGCGCGGTAACGAAGGCCGCGATCAGCCGGTAAAAATTGGCGCCTTCGGCATTGCGCATATCGGCCAGGCAGCGTGCGTACCAGGGCGCGATGCGCGCTTCGAAAAAGGCTTTTTGCTCGGCCAGGGGCTGGCGCCGGATGCCGGAGCCGCCCGCGATCAGCACGCGCATCGTCTCGCACAGGGCGCCCAGGTGGTCTTCCGACTCGAAGGCGCCGCGCACGCGCCCGATGCCGAAGCGCGCCAGGTCGGCGCGCAGTTCGGCCAGCGGCGTGTCGTTCATGAAGCCGGACAAATACAGCGAGCCGTAGGGATTCAGGGCCGGCGTGCCGCTGCTGATGAAAAGCGCATCGAATTCCTCGGCGACCGCATGGGCGTCCATCACGCTGGCGGCCAGCACCAGGTTTTCCCAGGCGTCGGCCAGCGCATGCTCGGCGCCGCTCGACTGGATCGGATCGGCCGCCGCCAGGCCGGCCAGCAGCTGCCCGCCAGGCGGGGCCAGCAGCAGGCTTGCCGCCAGGGCGTAAAGGTCGGCCCGGGCCTGGTCTTCAGCGGCCAGCGGCAGCGCCACCGTGGCAGCCACGCCGGCGTGGGCGGCGCCGGGCGCCGCAGCGTGTTCAGAACTCGGTGATGCAGACTGCATGGACACTGGTGGCGCTCCGTTAATAAATCCTCATTGAAATTGTAAGCTTTCCGCTAGCAAAAGGTGCGCACGGTTGAACTTTTTTGGTGCATGTGCGTGCCCTGTGATCGCAGGTAGTCAATCGCGCGCCGCTCCGCTGGTTCAACGCATTCCCGCCGCGTGCATGATTACCCGGATCAGGCCGGCAACCAGGTAGAGCGTCAGCACCCCGCCCGCCCACAGTCCTACGAGCCAGCCCAGGCGGCGCAGCCAGGGCCGGCGCAGAGGCCCGTGTGCAGGTAATTTGCCCATCAGTGGTACGCCGCGTCCGCTTTTACCTTGCCGCGGAAGACCCAGTACGACCAGACCGTGTACATCAGGATGATCGGCAGGATGAACAGCGTGCCGACCAGGGCGAAGCCCTGGCTGCTGGGAGGAGACGCTGCTTCCCAGATGGTGATGAACGGGGGCACGATGTGGGGCCAGATGCTGATCGCCATGCCGGTGTAGCCGAGGAAGACCAGCGCCAGCGCGGCGACGAAAGGCCAGCGGTGCGGGTTGCGCTTGAGCGAGCCGAGCAGGAGTGCTATCGAAAGCAGCACCAGGATCGGCACCGGCGCCAGGAAGACGATGTTCGGGAAGGTGAACCAGCGGTCGGCCACCGCGGCGTCGCGCAGCGGCGTCCAGATACTGACCACGACCACGGCGCCGAGCAGCATCAGCGCGAACGGGCGCGCCACCTGCACCATGCGCTTGTGCAGCTCGCCCTCGGTCTTCATGATCAGCCAGGTGCTGCCCAGCAGCGTGTAGGCGATCATGACGCCGACCCCGGACAGCAGCGGAAACGGCGCGATCCAGTCGAGGGTGCCGCCGGCATAGCTGCGCCCCGACACGGTAATGCCGTCGAGGAAAGCGCCGAGCGCGACGCCCTGAAAAAAGGCGGCCACCACCGAGCCGCCGATAAAGGCCTTGTCCCACACGTGGCGTCCGTGCGCCTTGGCCTTGAAGCGAAACTCGAAGGCCACGCCGCGAAACACCAGGCCGACCAGCATGAAGATCAAGGGCAGGTAGAGCCCGGACAGGATGATCGCATAGGCCACCGGGAAAGCCGCCAGCAGCCCTGTTCCTCCCAGTACCAGCCAGGTTTCGTTGCCGTCCCAGACCGGGGCGACAGTATTCATCATGGTGTCGCGGTCGCCCTTTTCCTTCACGAACGGAAACAGCATGCCGATGCCGAGGTCGAAACCGTCGAGCAGTACATACATGAAGACCGAAAAATAAATGATGACGGCCCAGATGACCGAGGTGTCGATGCCCATCTCAGCCTCCCCTCGTATCGAGGTCCATGCCGGCCCCGGTGCCTTCGTCGTCGTTGCCGACGTCGGCCGCCGACATCGGGCGCATCGGCGTGCGCACTTCGCCCGGCCCGCCCTCGGTGGCCCGGTGCAGCTCGAAGGCCTGCGGCCCCTTGCGCATCATGCGCACGACGTAGACCGTGCCGGCGCCGAACACGAAGAAATACGAGACGACGAAGATGGCCAGCGTGAGCGCCAGCGCCGACGCGCCGTGCGGCGAGACGGCGTCGGCGGTGCGCAGAACGCCGTACACCACCCAGGGCTGGCGCCCTACTTCGGTCGTCACCCAGCCCGCCAGGATGGCGACCAGTCCCGCCGGCCCCATCCACAAAGCGGCGCGCAGGAAGGGGCGCACCATGAAGAGGCGGCCCCGCCTTCGCAACAGCAGGCTCCAGGCGCCGAGTGCGATCATCAGCACGCCCAGGCCCACCATCAGGCGGAAACTCCAGAACACGATCAGGGAATTCGGACGGTCTTCTTTCGCGAACTCCTTCAGGCCCGGTATCTGGCCGGACCAGGAGTGGGTCAGGATCAGGCTGCCCAGGTGCGGGATGCCGACCGCGAAACGGGTTGTTTCCGCCTCCATGTCGGGAATGCCGAACAGGAGCAGCGGCACCGCTTCCCCGGGTTGGTTCTGCCAGTGCCCTTCCATGGCGGCCAGCTTGGCCGGCTGGTGCTTGGCGGTGTTGAGGCCATGGAAGTCGCCGATCACGGCCTGGATCGGGGCGACCAGCAGGATCATCCACATCGCCATCGACAGCATCTTGCGCACCGCCGGATTGTCCCGCGCATTTCCCTTGCTATGCAGCAGCTGCCAGGCGCCGACCGCGCCGACGATCAGCGCGGTGGTGAGATAGGCGGCCGCCACCATGTGCAGCAGCCGGTAGGGGAACGAAGGGTTGAAGATGATCTCCAGCCAGTCGGCGGGCACCATGCGGTTGCCTTCGATGGCATACCCCTGCGGCGTCTGCATCCAGCTGTTGGCGGCCAGGATCCAGGTGGCGGAAATGAGCGTGCCGACCGCCACCATGCAGGTGGCCAGGAAGTGCAGGCCGGGGCCGACCCGGGTCCAGCCGAACAGCATCACGCCGAGGAAACCGGCTTCGAGGAAGAAGGCGGTCAGCACCTCGTAGGCCAGCACCGGCCCCATGATCGAGCCGGCGAACTCGGACATGTAGCTCCAGTTGGTGCCGATCTGGTAGGCCATCACGATGCCCGAGACCACGCCCATGCCGAACATGACGGCAAATATCTTCAGCCAGAAGTGGTACAGGTCGACGTACACGGCGCGCCTGGTGCGCAGCCAGGACAGTTCGAGCACGGCCAGGTAGCTGGCAAGACCGATGGTCACCGCCGGGAACAGGATGTGAAAGGACATCGTGAATGCGAACTGGATGCGTGCCAGATCCAAGGCCGATACGCCGAACATGTGTTCTCCCCTTGCGCTGCCGTGTCCAGAATCTAGCATGGCTTCGGGCGCGCACAATAGCCAATCTGCTCAGACCGGACACGCATCTACACGGATGCGGTAGCGCACTTGCACCGGCTTATCGAGCCTTGCCGGGTGGACAGCATTTGGACGCAAGTCCGCTGCCGCGCGCGGTGCGGCGAGCGGCCCGGCGTGGGCCAGGTTGTTTTGTTCATGGAGCTGATGCCGTAGTCAGCGCGGGATGTTCCAGCGGCGTTTTCCGTCGCGGACGTTGCGGCGGATCGGCGGCACGAACGCGTGGGCTCGAGAGCCCACCCTTGTTACGCAGCGGTCGACAATTTGGGTCGATGACAGTGGTGCACCGTAGGGTGGGCCGGGCGGCGAACCGCGCTCGAGCCCACGCGTTACATCGTCCGCACCGCCGCGGCCCCGGGCGATTACACCTTCGCTTTTTCCTTCGCAATCCACCCATCCACCAGCTGCCCCAGCACATCGAGCGGCACCGACCCCGCACCCAGCACCATGTCATGGAAGCCCGGCAGCGAGAACTTCGCCCCCAGTTCCGCCTTCGCCTTCTCGCGCAGTTCGACGATGCGCAGCATGCCGATCATGTAAGCGGTCGCCTGGCCCGGCCAGACGACGTAGCGGTCGACTTCCTCGACGTTGATGCCGTAGTCGACCGCCTGCTGGCGCGTCCAGCCCTTGGTGTGCAGGCCGGTGTCGACCACCAGGCGCCGGGCGCGGAACAGTTCGGAACCCAGTGCACCGAGCAGGCCCGGAACGTCGCCTTCGTACCAGCCCTGCTCCACCGCCAGGCGTTCGGTGTACAGCGCCCAGCCTTCGCTGTGCGCGCTGCCGCCGCTGAAAATACGCTGGCTGCGGTATTTCGGGATGCCGGCCAGCTCCTGCTGGATCGCCAACTGGAAGTGGTGGCCCGGCACGGCCTCGTGGTAGGACAGGCTGCGCATGCGGATCATGCTGAAAGTCGGTCCGCGCAGCGGCACCCAGAACACGCCCGGACGGCTGCCGTCCGGCGCCGGCAGGCTGTAGTGGGCGGCGGCCGAGGCTTCGGTCAGCGGCGGCTCGCGCAGCACGTCGACCGGCGCACGCGGCTTCAGGTTGAACAGCGACTCGCTGCGCGCCTGGGCGTCTTTCACCATCTCCTTGTATCTGGCCAGGATCGTCGGGCGCGGGTCGCCTTCTCCTTTCGGCTGGAAGGTGGCGTCGAGCGCCTTCATGCGGGCTTCGATGCTGCCCTCGTTAAAGCCGAGCGCGCGCAGGTGCTTGTCCATTTCGCCTTCCAGGCGCGCCACTTCGCGCAGGCCGATCGCGTGGATCTGGTCGGCCGTGAGCGTGGTGCTGGTGAAGTTGGCGATCGCGCGGTCGTAGGCTTCGAGCCCGTCCTTCAGGCGAGAAATGCCGGCCGTGTCGTTCGTCTTCGGATGCAGCTCGGCCATGAAGCCCTGCACGCGCACATAGGCCGGGCGGATCTTTTCTTCGACGATGCGCGTGGCGCGCGCGATAGCGGCGCTACGGGCTTCGGGCGTCAGGTCTTTCAGTTCGGCGCTGCGTTTCTCGAGCGAGGCGACCAGCACGTTCTGCGGCGCGGCGGGTTTCAGGAAGGTATCGACCTGGAACTGGGCGCGTTCGAGGATGAAGCGCGGCGGGATGCGTTTGCGTTCGGTCGCCGAACGCGCGCGCGCCAGCGCTTCCTCCATGCGGGTGCCGACCTGCTCCAGGCGCGCCAGCCAGCTGTCGACGTCTTGCGCATTGCGCATCGGATGCGTCTGGGTCATGTAGTTGACCAGGCCGACCTGCGGGCCGCCAAACTGCGAGAACACGAAATTGACGTCTTCGAAGGGTTCGTTGGCGATCACGTTCGTCAGCGACCAGCGCATCACCGCAGCCGAGATCTTCTGGGTTTCGGCGAGCGGGCCGGCCATCCATTTATCCAGGCGCGCGACGCCGGTCCTGGCCATCGCCACCATCTTCTTGCGATGCAGCGGCGTCTGGGGCGTCAGCTGGCGGTCCAGCGCGGCCTGCTCGGCGCCGCTGAAATACTGGGTGCTGCTGGCCGTCTGCGGGTTCATGCGCACCCAGTCGTCGGCGAAGCGCTCGGCCCATTGATCGAAGGCGGCGCTCGGTTTGGCGGCGCCGGCTGTCGCGCTTGGGGCGGCGAGCGCGGCGTCGGGCAGGACGGCGGCGGCCAGCGCAAGCGGCACGAACAGGGTAGCGACGGCGGCGCGCAGGCTGCGCTGGGAGGAAATCGGCATGGTGTCTCTTCGGTTTATGGTTCGGCAAAGTGCCGGGGCGAATCTAACATGGAAGAGTTTGAGTCGACAATATTTACGTTGCCCCCCGCCGACGCTAGAGTAAGCCCGGTGGAACGCGTGTGCCGGGGACCCAGGCACGCGCGCATCCGTCGGAAGCGGCTAGCGTATCTCCGGACTGTTTACACAACTTCAGACACCGGGACGCCGCATGACACTCTCGCAATCGCTCCACGACGACATCGACGCCGCCATCGGCCGCCTCGAATCCGACGGCTACGGCATCTGCATGTCCTGCGGCAGCGGGATTCCCGACCAGCGCCTGCTGGCCACGCCGACGGTGCAGACCTGCGTGCCCTGCCAGGAGCGTATCGAGAAGGAAGACGGCACCGGGTGCGGGCCGACGATGCAAGGCGGCCGCTGCCCGTCAGTCGAAGGCAGGGGCGGCGACGCAGCGTTTGCCGTCATCGCGGCCGAGCACGAACTTGCGCATCCCGGCGCGCGCGCAGCCGCGGTCCGACCACAGCACGAAATGGCCGCCCTGCTTCGCCGTGTACAGCCGCACCGGGCCGGCCTTGCGCAGGGCTGCGACGTGGCGCAGCGCCGCGTCGTGCGCGGTCTTGCCGTCGCGGTCGCCGTGCACCACCAGTGTCGGCGGCAGGCGGGACGGCAGGCGCGCGTACAGGGCGTCGCGCCCGTACAGCGGGAACGGCGTATCGACCAGGTGGCCGGGAATCGCGCTGGTGAACAGCAGGCCGGCTTCCTCGTCGACCACGTCCTGCGCGCTGCGGCCGGGGCGCAGGTTGTTTTCCGACCCGCTGATCAGGATCACCAGCGGCGTCGACGGCGGCGATTGCGCGAAGCCGCCGTGCGGCGCCATCTCCTTCTCCACTTCAGCGATCACGGCCTGCATGCGCTCGCGCTTGCCGGCGTCGATCTCCTTGATCAGGTAGGGAATCTGCCAGGCCGCGCTGGGCACGTCGAGCAAGGCGCCGAAGAAGCGCTTCATGTTCTTGCCCGGCACCGCGTCCAGCAACTGCGGCTCCTAGGCGGCGCGCGCCAGCACGCGGCGGTAGAGCTGCGCGGCCGGTTCGCCCATGGCGGCGCGGCAGCGGGCACTGGCGTCGCAGTCGGCCAGGATCTGGCGGCCGGCGGCGTCCATCGCCAGCGAAGCGCGGCTCAGGTCGGCCTTCTGGTCGTCCTGCATCGGCACCAGCGAGTCGAGGATCACGCCGTCGATGGCCGTCGTGCCGAGCGCCACCGTGCGCAGCACCAGCTGGGTGCCGTACGAGACCCCGTAGACATAGGTCTTGCCCTTGCGCGGCGCGCCTTCGATCAAGCGCCTGAGGTCGTGCGCGGCATTCGTTTGCGAGAACTGGCGCGTCGTGGCCGGATCGGCGTTGAGGCGGCCAAAACAGCTGCCCCATTCCGCGCCGGCGAGGGCTGTGCCGCCGGGAGAATCCTGCCCTTCTTCCTGCGGACACATGCGCGTCGAAAAACCGGTGCCGCGGTGGTCGGGCATGATCAGGTCGAAGCCTGGGAAGGTCGCGCGCAGCTTCGGCACCAGACCGTAGAACGCGGCGCCCGACTCGCCCGGACCGCCGGCGATCAGCCATACCTGGCCGCGGTGGCGCCCTTCGGCCGGAAACTTGCGCACGAACAGCGCCACCTCGCCGCTGGTGCCAGCCATGCCTGCCGGATCGGCCGGCGCCGCTTCGACGGCGCACAGGCTGCCTCCCAAGGCCGGGGAACTGGCGCGGTCGGCGCAGGGCTGGAAGCCGGCCGCCTGCGCGGCCGTCTGGGCGCTCAGCGACAGGAAGGCGAGCATGGCGGCGCGGTTGAGCATGTTCATGGGGAGCCTTGGCCCTTGCAAAAAAAGCTAGGCTAACCCAGGAGCAACAAATTGTCGATAAGGAATTAATACCGGAAACATTTCATTCCTGGCGCATAGCGCCGGCATTCAATCCGTGCTCCCATGCGCTGCATCAAAAGAATTGAGCTTGACAGTTCAAAACCGCGAGTATGTGCTGGGCCTGCCACCCGCCGGGCCGGGTGCTAAAATTGCATTATGGATAATCTGACCCACTCCCTGGTCGGCCTCGCGCTCGGCGAACTGACCCATCGCCTCCTGCCCTCGGAGCCTGATGCCGCCAGCGCGTCCACGCGCCGCCGCCTGCTCCTGACCAGCGCCGCGCTGGCCAGCAACTTCCCCGACCTCGACCTGGTGTTGACGCCGCTGGCCGCCGCGCCGCTGGGCTACCTGCTGCATCACCGCGGCCATACGCATACACTGCTGTACGCGCTGCCGCAGGCGCTCTTGCTGCTGGCCTTGCTCTGGCTGTGCTGGCCGGCGGCGCGCAGCCTGCTGCGCACAAGCGCGCCCGCGCCCCATGGCTTGCTGGCCGCCACCGTGCTCGGCCTGCTGCTGCACTTCGGCATGGACGCACTCAACGTCTACGGCATCCACCCGTTCGCCCCGTTCGACCCACGCTGGTATTACGGCGACATGGTCTTCATCATCGAACCGGTATTCTGGCTGGCGCTGGGCACGCCGCTGGCCGCGCACGTCGCCAGCCGCCCCTGGCGCCGCCTGCTGCTGGGACTGTTCCTGGCGCTGCCGGCGCTGTTCGTGTTTACCGGGCACCTGCAGTGGGGATCGTTCCTGGGGCTGACGCTGGTGTGGGCGCTGGCCGTGCTGCTGACGCGCCGCGTCGGCGAGCGCGCCGCCCTGCTGGCCGGCGTGGCGCTCAGCGCCGGCTTTGTCCTGCTGCAAGGCGCCATGGCCGAACGCGCGCGCGGCGAACTTGTCGCCGCCTTGCGAGCCGCCGATCCCGCAGCGTCCATCCTCGACCTGCCCTTGTCCGCCTTCCCGGCCAACCCGCTGTGCTGGGCCGCGATTGCCGTCACCCGCGACGGGGGCGACGGCTACCGCATCCGCCGCGGTGTGCTGAGCCTGGCGCCCGCGATCACGCCGGCAGCGAACTGCCCGCCGGCGATCGGCGGAGTGCGCGTGGCACCCGGCCCGGCCAGCGTGGCCTGGGGCTGGGAAGAACGCGGCTCGGTGGCGGCGCTGCGCGCATTGCGGCGCGATTGCCGTGTCGACGCCTGGCTGCGCTTTGCGCGCGTGCCCTCGCTGGCCAACGGCAGCGCCACCGACCTGCGCTTCGGCGCGCCTGGCGAGCCGAATTTCTCGACCCTGCCCCTGGCGGACGCGGCGCAGGCCTGTCCGCGGGACTTGCCGCGCTGGGGCTATCCGCGCGCCGACCTGCTAGGCATGCACTAGCTTCGGCCCGCCGTCAAGCTCCGCACATTGTCGAGTTGGTAACGAAACACGGCGATTTCAATTGTCGGCCATACAACAAAATAATGCAGTATGCTTACCCGCAGTTACAGGGTTTATGGCGAGGCCAGCAGGCGCCTCCTTCGCGGCTACGCAACCTGACCTGGGAAGACTGCATGCTCCAGAAGCGATTACTCTGCATTTCACCAGATGACCCCGGTGCCATCGGCGTCCTGCACGCGGAGATGCCCGACTGGGAGATCCGCACCGTGCGCAGCGTCGACGAAGCGTGCTCCGAGCTGCGCCAGGATGCCTACCTGGTCGGGTTGCTGATGCATGTGATCGGGTCGCGGGCGCATCTTGAACTCGAGCGTTTCCTGCGCCAGCACAGTCATATCCAGTGGGTCGGCGTGTTCCGCGCCGAGGCCATGGGTGCGCCCGCCTGGCGCGACCTCGTGGCCGACTACCTGTGCGATTACCACACGCTGCCGCTCGACATCCGGCGCCTCGTCCATACCCTCGGCCATGTGCACGGGCACGCGCTGCTGCGCCGGCCGCGCCCGCGTCCCGGCGCCACTCCCTCCTCGCTCATCGGCAGCTGCGACGCCATGCGGCGCCTGCGCAGCCAGGTCGAGCGCGTCGCCAAGGTCGACGCCCCGGTGCTGATCTGGGGCGAAAGCGGCAGCGGCAAGGAACTCACGGCCCATGCCATCCACCGCCAGTCGCTGCGCTCGACCGGACCGCTGGTGCCGATCAACTGCGGCGCCATCGCGCCCAACCTGATCCACTCCGAACTGTTCGGCTACGAGCGCGGCGCCTTCACCGGCGCGGCGCGCGACAAGGTCGGCCTGATCGAATCGGCGAATGGCGGCACCCTGTTCCTGGATGAAATCGGCGACTTGCCGAAGGATTTGCAGGCCAATTTGCTGCGCTTCGTGCAGGACAAGACGATCATCCGGCTCGGCGCCACGCGCGCCATTCCGGTCGACGTGCGCGTGATCTCCGCCTCGCACGTGAACCTGCAGCAGGCCGTCGCCCACGGGGATTTTCGCGAAGACCTGTACTACCGGCTCTCGGTGTTGCCGGTCACGGTGCCTTCGCTGCGCGAGCGGCGCGAGGACCTGGTCGAACTGGCCGAGCATTTCTTCGACCTGTACTCGAGCGACAAGTCGCCGCGCCTGAAAGGCTTCAGCAGCAAGGCCTTCGCGGCGATCGCGGCGCATGACTGGCCGGGCAATGTCCGCGAGCTGATCAACCGCGTGCGCCGGGCCATGGTCATGGCCGACGGCAAATGGATCGAGCCGGACGACCTCGACCTCGTCATGCCCTCGCCGCCGATCGAAGCCGTGCTCGACGACGCCCGCTGCAGCTCCGAGCGCCTCGCCATCCGCACCTGCCTCGACCGCACCGGCCAGAACGTCAGCCGCGCCGCCCGCGACCTCGGCGTCTCGCGCACGACCATGTACCGGCTGCTGGCGAAGCACGGCATGCGTCCTTGAGATTCCCATCCATTGCTGACCTGGCCCCGATTCGCGAATGCATGGTTGACCGCTGCATAATGTAGCGCGTGTGAAAAAATCGTCCGGGCAAGGCGCATCGCCGCATCTGCGGATCGCGCCGATGATCATCCGCGCGCGGCAAAATCATTCAACGCGGCTTGCCTCTTCCGTAACGCGTGGGCTCCAGAGCCCACACCCTAGGTTACCTCGACGATACGGGATAAAACCTGGCCTTCGCATTGCAAGCAAACCACGCCGTCTTTATCGCCCGGCTCAGGCACAGATGGCGAACTCCCGTCACAAGCAGCCTGCGCAGCCATAAACCAGTACCCAAGCCACTCTCCCCTGACCGGCCCGGCACCGCCCGCCCACGGCCGTGTCAGCCCGCGTGCACAGTGTCCGCCCCCAGCTCTGCCAAACGGTACACAAATGTTCCACATCCGGTACACACCCCGCGCGTTAAATTCCTAACAACAATGCGGGTGCGTAATTTCGTCATTTCCAATATGCATTGTGCTTAATTATCAATGGTTTGAGAAGATACATTCTTCGCTGGCATTGCTCTTGCATATGAACCAGTTCAGCTGGCACGGCCGCCAGTCGAACTCAACTAAATATTTTAGGGGAACTTGCATGAACAAGACTTTGCTGGCTACTGCCCTGTCGCTTGCTTTCAGCCTGACTGCCCAGGCGCAAACGACGGATCCCACCACTGATTCTTCCACTACCGTGACCCAGACGGGTCCGGGCGTCAATGCCAACGATAGCGGCACGGCAAGTTCGGACAACAATTCCACGAACAGTAGTACGAGTACGGACAACACAAATAATTCGAACCAGGGCAACAATTCGTCAACCAACACGAACACGAACACCACGACGAATACGGACAACACGAATAATTCTAACCAGGGCAACAATTCGTCGACCAACACGGCCACGACCACGAACACCGACGACAACTCGAACCGGGACAACGATTCTTCCTCGCGCGACAGTTCGGGCCAGAACCGCAGCACCGGCGGTGCAGCGGCCAGCGCTGTCGGCGCAGTCGCCGCGAACAACGGCGGGACCGCGACCTCGACCTTCTCGAACTCCTTCAACACCTCGAGCGCGACCGCCAACAGCACCCTCAACGGCACCGTGACCGGCAACTCGATCGCCAATATCGGTAACGTCGCCAACAACCTGGGCAGCGCCAACGGCGCCAGCGCGACCGGCGGTGCGGGCGCCAGCGGCACCGGCGGCCTGGCACGCGGCGACGGCGGCGCGGGCGCAGCCGGCACCGGCGGCCAGGCGGCATCGGGCTCGACCGGCGGCAGCGCCTCGAGCGGCGGCGCCACGACCGGCAACGCGATGGCCGGTGCGGCCACGGCGGGCGCCGGCGGTGCGGGCGGCCTGGCATCGAAC
>JANNNC010000006.1:0-42473 GCA_031398335.1 Massilia sp. | reverse complement strand
AACCTGAACCGCAACCTGTTCCCGAAAGACGATCCCCAGGACTTCGAGGACCAGGTCGCCAACTGGCTGTGTCCGCTCCTGGCGCAACACGACGTGCTGCTCGACCTGCACTCGTTCAACGCCGCCCACGGCGAGCCCTTCGTGATGGTCGGACCGGTCGACAACGATGGCCCGCTGGAAGCCTTCCAGCATGCCGAGAAAGAACGCGCGCTGGCGCGGCGCTTGGGCGTGCGGCGTTTCGTGACCGGCTGGATGGCGGCCTACGGCGGCGGCGTGCAGCGCCGTTCGCGCGGCAACGCAGCCGAACTGGAAACCGTGCTGCGCTACGGCGTCGGCACCACCGAATACATGCGCACCACGGGCGGCTATGCATTGACGCTCGAATGCGGCCAGCACGTCGACCCGCAGGCGCCGGAAGTGGCCTACCGCGCCATCGTCAACACGCTGGCTTTCCTGAAGCTGATCGACGCGCCGGAGCCAAGACCGGTGCCCTTCGACGAAATGGAAGCGCTGCAGATGGTCATGGTGCACGACAAGCAGGATGCGGGCGACCAGTTCTCGCGCAGCTGGGCGAGTTTCGATCCTGTCGCCGAGGGCGAACAGATCGGCACGCGCGCCGACGGCACGCCGGTGCTGGCGGAATTCAGCGGCCGGATCTTGTTCCCGGATGCGAAGGCGGGGGCGAATTCGGAGTGGTATTACCTGACGCGGGGCAATCCCGATTTCGGGCGCGATTGAGGGATCGGATGCGCGGCCGCTTGCACTGCAGGGCAAGCGTGCGGCGTTGCCGCTACTGCCGTTCTAGTGGATAATTCGCCACCATGACCGATACCGCAACCCTCCCCCCTCTCCCAGACCGGCTCTCGATCGATCCGGGCAGCCCTTTCCACAACCGCGACGTCTTCCAGCATGACGTCGGCATCCGCTTCAACGACAAGGACCGCTTCGACGTCGAAGAGTATTGCTTGAGCGAAGGCTGGATCAAGGTCGCCGCCGGCAAGACGCTGGACCGCAAGGGCAAGCCGATGCTGATCAAACTGAAGGGCAAGGTCGAAGCGTTCTACCGCTGATCGACCCGCCGGCGCGTGAGGCAATTCGCCGCCGCTATCTTCCACCACCCTCTACTTTCCCCGGCCCGGGCGCAGCCTGCTGCTGCGCCGGTATCCGCGCTGCGACACCGCGCCTTGTATGCCTTTGGCAAGCTGTCGCCCTGCCACAACAAGCCATGTTTCTACGCGGCAAAAAGGCTTGCGCCCTCCAATTCCGAACCCGATCATTGACGACTTGGATTGCCGCTCGGCAATTATTAGCCTGTACCAGCGCTTGCTGGGATATTGGAATTCGGATGAAATTGACTAAGATTGTGTCGACCCTGCTGGTCGCACTGGCAACCGCGAACGCCGCGCAAGCCGGCGCGATCGCTACCACCATCGGCCTCGGCACGACCGGCCTCGGCTTGCACCTCACTACCCCGCTCAGCGCGCAACTCAATGCACGCGTTGGCCTGAACTACGCGAACTATTCCTCGAGCGGCAACACCTCGGACGTGCAGTACGATTTCAAGCTCAAGCTTGCAACCGTGGACGCCCTGCTCGACTACCATCCGTTCGACAGCGGCTTGCGCGTGAGCGGCGGCCTCATCCATAACGGCAACAGCGTCGACGTGAACGCCAGGCCGAACGCGAACGGCAGCTATACGATCAACGGCCGCAGCTACAACGCCGCTTCCGTGGGCCAGATGAAAGGCGACGTCGAGTTCCGCAAGGTGGCGCCTTACCTCGGCATCGGCTGGGGCAATCCGGTGCAGGCGTCCGGCTGGGGCTTTGGCATGGACCTGGGCCTGGCCTTCCAGGGTACACCCAAGACCCGACTCGTGTCGACCGGCTGCGCCGCACTGGCAGCCGTGTGCACCATGATCGCCAACGACGTGGCCGCCGAGAACGAAAAGCTGGCGGACGAAGTGAAGGATCTCAAGTTCTATCCGGTGCTCCGCGTGGGCGTCAGCTACCGTTTCTGATGCAGCGCAGCGGGGACGCATGAGAAGCAGGCCGCCGGCCTGCTTTTTTTATGCCGGCGTCAGCAGCTTCAGTCCGGCGATCCCGAGCGCGATCAGGCCGATCGAGCCGATGCGCAGCGCGCCGGCCGGTTCGCCCAGCATCATCATGCCGAAGGCGGCCGTGCCGATGGTGCCGATGCCGGTCCAGACCGCGTAGGCGGTGCCGAGCGGCAGGTTGCGCAGGGCCAGGCCCAGCATGCCGACGCTGAGCAGCATCGCCAGCAGTGTGAAGGCCGTAGGAATCGGCTTGGTGAAGCCTGCCGTGTACTTCAATCCCACGGCCCACGCCACTTCCAGCAGCCCCGCCACCACCAGGTAAATCCAGCTCATCATCGACCTTTCGCGGGGCGTGCCCCTGCCTGAAAACGGCCGCAAGTATAGCACCGCCCCGCGCCGGGCCTGGCTCGCCGGCAAAAATAGGGCGGCCTCGGCAGGAATTCGGCGCTTCCAGTAAGATGCCCCGACTCAGAACCTATCCCCGTAGGGATGCGTCGTTGCTGACGCGCCTGACAAGCGGGTGCGGCAGAGCTCGTCGCGCATTTGGCAAATTCGTGGCCAGCCATGCGGCCTCCTTGCGCCTTGCCCGCGCTTGCCATGCATCGCCAACAACTTCCTCCTCCCTACTGGAATAGATTCTTAACGCACGAGGAACCAACATGACGACTTTATTTGACCCCATCACCATCGGCGCCCTCGCGCTGCCGAACCGCATCATCATGGCGCCGCTGACCCGCGCCCGCGCGATCGGCCCTGACCGTGTGCCGAACGCCTTGATGCGCGAATACTATGTGCAACGCGCCAGCGCCGGCCTGATCCTGTCGGAAGCGACCTCGGTCACGCCGATGGGCGTCGGCTATGCGGACACGCCGGGCATCTGGTCCGACGCGCAAGTGGACGGCTGGAAGCAGATTACCGAGGCCGTGCACGCCGCCGGTGGGCGCATCGTCATGCAGCTGTGGCACGTCGGCCGCATTTCCGACCCGGTCTTCCTGGACGGCGCGGCGCCGGTCGCCCCGAGCGCGGTCAAGCCGGCCGGGAGCGTGAGCCTGGTGCGCCCGAAGCGCGACTACGCCACGCCGCGCGCGCTGGAAACGCAGGAGATCGCCGGCATCGTCGAGGCCTACCGCCAGGGCGCCGAGAATGCGAAGAAAGCCGGCTTCGACGGCGTCGAGATCCATGGCGCCAACGGTTACCTGCTCGACCAGTTCCTGCAAGACAGCACCAACCTGCGCACCGACGAATACGGCGGCTCGATCGAGAACCGCGCCCGCCTGATGCTCGAAGTGCTGGACGCCTGCATCGCCGTCTGGGGCGCGGACCGCGTCGGCATGCACCTGGCGCCACGCCGCGACGCCCACGACATGGGCGATTCGACCCCTGTCGAGACCTTCGGCTACGTCGCCCGCGAACTCGGTAAACGCGGCATCGCCTTCATCTTCGCGCGCGAAGCGGTCGGCGAGGACAGCCTCGGCCCGCTGCTGAAAAAAGCGTTCGGCGGCGTCTTCATCGCCAACGAAAAGATGACAGTCGAGACGGCCGAGCGCCTGCTCACCGCGGGCGACGCCGATGCCATCGCCTTCGGCCTGTGGTTTATCGCCAATCCGGACCTGCCGCAGCGCCTGCAAAGCGGTGCGCCACTGAACGACCTGCGGGCGGATGTGATCTACGGCAGCGGCGCCGAAGGCTATACGGACTACGCCTCCCTGAAGCAGGCGTCGTAATCGGCGGGCGCCGGCCCCTGTGCCCACGCACTCGCGTGGGCCTTGCTCCTTTCCCGCGCGCCGGTTCCGGGAGCGTTTCAAAACCCTGTCGACGCGGTATTTACACGTATGTATTGGGTATGTACGCCCCGTAAAACCGCCCGGTTTTCCCTGCAGTTACTCTTGCACTCATGATATTCTTGCGCGATTCGCAGGTTGCGCCGGTTGGCGGTGCACGCTCTGACAGGGAACCATCTTGAATCGTTTTGTACCACGGGCGATGTCGCTCGCCATTGCCACCGTCTTCGCCGCCTCGGCCTTCGCAGGCAGCGCGCATGCCGCCAGCGCCGCGCCGCGCGCTGAAAATGCCTTCCTTTCGCAGCAGGATGCCGCCGCCCGTTCGGCGCGCGTGTCGAACGTCGATTACGCGCTGGCGTTCACGCTGACCGGCAAGGAAACCTTCAGCGGCGTCACCACAGCGAACTTCGACCTGGCGGACAATGCCGCGCCGCTGACGATCGACCTCGATAAAGCGACCGTGAAATCGGTCAGCGTCAACGGCAGGCCTGTAAAGGCCAGGTACAACAACTGGTTCGTGACGATTGCCGCCGCCGACCTGGCCAAGGGCCGCAATACCGTGGTGATCGACTACGAGCGCCTGCACAGCACGAATGGCGAAGGCCTGCACCGCATGGTCGATCCGGTCGACGGCCGGGTCTACACCTATTCGCACTTCGAGCCGGCCGCCGCGCACCAGATGTTCGCCGTCTTCGACCAGCCCGACCTGAAGGCGACTTACCAGGTCACGGCCACCGCCCCGGCCGACTGGCTCGTGGTATCGACCACGCGCGAAACGCGCATCGAGGATGCCGGCGCCAGCAAGCGCTGGGTCTTCCCGAAGTCGAAAAAACTGAGCCCGTATAATTTCTCGCTGCACGCCGGCCCGTACAAGGTGTGGGAAGACAAGAGCGGTAAATATCCGATGCGCCTGTTCGCGCGCCAGTCGGTGGCCGCGCAAGTGACGCCCGAAGACTGGTTCCGCTATACGAAGGACGGCCTGGTCTTCTTCGACAACTACTTCGGCATTCCTTACCAGTTCGAGAAATACGACCAGCTGCTGGTGCCGGACTTCCTGTACGGCGCAATGGAAAATGCCGGCGCGGTCACGTTTGGCGAAGGCGGCTACCTGCACAAGGCGAAGATGACCGATGCCCAGCGCCAGTCGCTGGCCTCGGTGATCATGCACGAGATGGCGCACCAGTGGTTCGGCGACCTGGTGACCATGCAGTGGTGGAACGGCCTGTGGCTGAACGAAAGCTTCGCGTCCTTCATGGGCACGCTGGCCACGGCCGAGGCGACCGAATTCAAGGACGCCTGGCAGCATTTCTACTCGACCGGCAAGCAGGCGGCCTATGCGCAGGACCAGAAATCGAATACCCACCCGATCGAGGTGCCGGTGCCGTCGACTGCGAACGCCTTCGACAACATCGACGCCATTACCTATTCGAAGGGCGCTTCGACCCTGATCCAGCTGCGCCACCTGCTGGGTGCGGAAGTCTTCCGCAAGGGCGTGCACAACTACCTGACCAAGTATTCCTACCAGAACGCCAAGCTCGACGACTTCATCGGCAGCCTGGGCGAAGCCGCCGGGCGCGACCTGTCGGGATGGACGCGCGAGTGGCTGTACGAAGCGGGCGTGAACACCATCGCCGCGAACTTCAGCTGCGCCAACGGCAAGGTCGACGCCTTCGCCCTGGGCCAGACGGCGCCGGGCAAGGCCTTGCCGACACTGCGCGAGCAGCGCGTGCAGGTGGCTACATTCAAGCTCGACGGCGGCAAACTGGTGCCCCTGCAAACCGTGCCGGTGACCTACAAAGGCGTGAACACGAAGCTGCCGGCCCTGGCGGGCAGCGCCTGCCCGGACTTGGTCTACCCAAACTACCAGGACTGGGGCTTCGTGAAGGTGCAGCTCGACAAGCGCTCGTTCGAGACCGCGCGCACCAGCCTGGCCAAGGTCGACGATGCCCTGCTGCGCACGATGCTGTGGCAGAGCCTGTGGGACGGCGTACGCGACGGCAAGCTGCCGCTCAACGAATTCCTGAAAACGGTGCTGGTCAATGCGCCGCTGGAAAAGGATTACACGCTGCTGGGCGACGTGCTGGGCAAGGTCGCCCACTCGAAGGAATACCTCGACCTGATGGGCCTGCGCTCGGCCTGGGCCACGCAGACCCGCACCGCCCTGGAAGAGATGGCCTGGAACGCGGCGGCCGCCAACAAGGGCAACGAGAGCTTCCAGCGCCGCTGGTTCGACGCCTGGATCGGCCTGTCGAGCACCCCGCAGGCGCTCGAGCGCCTGGCCGGCATCCTGGCCGGCAGCACGGTCGTCGAGGGCCTGGCGATCAACCAGGACCTGCGCTGGGCCATCGTGCGCCGCCTGAACCGCTACAACCATCCGGGCGCCGCCGCCCTGGTGGAGGCGGAAGCCGCACGCGACAAGTCCGACGCCGGCCAGGCCGCCGCGCTGGCCGCGACCGTGATCCGTCCGGACGCCAGCCTCAAGGCCGAGTGGCTGGTCAAGGTCGAAGACCTGCAGACCAAGCTGCCGTTCTCGAAAATCCGCACCGCGATGGGCAGCCTGTATCCGGCCGAGCAGAAGGTGCTGGCCGAAGCGACGGCCGCGCAGCGCCTGGCGAAGCTGCCGGCGATCGACAAGGCAGCCGGCCCGGTCTACATGCGCAGCTATGCGTATGCGCTGATCCCGGCCAGCTGCACCCCGACCAGCATCAAGCGCCTGACCCAGGCCGCTGGCCAGATGAAGGACCTGTCGGCCGGCACCCGCCGCGCCCTGCTCGACGCCCAGCAGGAGGACCAGCGCTGCGTGCGCATCAGGCAAGCGATGACCGCGCCGAAGTAATTGCCGACGCCCGCCGACGCCCCGCCCTGGGCGGCGTCCCGTTCGTGGACGCCGCTCGCGCTGACCGTGGGCCTGCACCTGCTGCTGGTGCTGGCCTGGCTGATCGGCGCCCGCGCGGGCCTCGTGCGCGAGCCGCCGCAGCGCGCTTCCACCCTGGTGCTGGTGCAGCCAGTGGCGCGGCCCACGCCGGCCCCGAGCGTGCCGCCGCAGCCCAGGCTGCGCTCGCCCGATCCGGCCGCTTTCGTGGCGCCCGTTACCGTGCTGCCAGCCCAGGCCGCCACGCCCGCTTCCGATCCTGAACCGGCCGGCGAACCGCAATCGGACACTGCGCCGGCCCCGGCGCTGCCAGGCGACGTGCTCGCGCACTCGAAAGCGTTGGCGGGAAGGGCCGACCGCGATCTGCGCAAAGAAGGCAGCCCGATCACGGCTGAACCCGAGCGCAAATGGGAACGCTTCGCGGACGCCTTCGCCGCTGCGAAAACGAGCAGGAGCTACTCCCTCACGCTCGAACGCTACGAGGCGCCGGACGGCATAATCTTCTACCGCAAGACCATCGCCGGGCGCAAGAGCTGCTACCGCGGCGGCAGCGTCGGCGGCCTGCAAACCGGCTTCGGCGTGGCCGATGGCCGCGGCGCCGGATCCACCCCTTGCCCGAGCGGCGTCAGCTGGACGCAACACTAGCGGGCCCTCGTCCGGACGCACCAGGCTCCCACTGCGCGCGCACAGCTCGTCCAGGCGGCGCCAGGCACCGGCGGCGCCGGATTCGCGTAGCGGCGGCTGGCGCTGAAACAGTTCCCGCAAATCGAGCGGCGCCATTTCGTTCACTTTGACGTCGCGGTTGATCGGCAGGCAGACGGCGGCCTCGCATTCGGCACGCGTGGCATACGCGCCGCGCAGGCTGCTGCCCTCGAGCCTTACCTCGAGATGCAGTTGCAGATACAACAACAGGATGATCGTGAACACGCCGCGCTCCCCTTGCCAGCCTGTAGGTTGGATGCGCCCGGCAGCGCCGCGGTTCGGCGCGCACGGCTGACCTGGATCAGGTCCCGCCGGGACTGTGAAGCCGCCCCGGCAGTGGGCGTCGCATCCGGCTAGAATGGCGCTTTACCGCGCCACGCGCCATGCACGAGAAGGACACCAATTGACCTGGGATTATCCGCACCCTTACCTGCTCTCCCTCGCGCCCGGCGTCGGGGATATCGATGGGCTGAACCACACGAACAATGCCGTCTACGTGCGCTGGTGCGAGCAGATCGGCTGGGCGCATTCCGAGTCGCTGGGCCTCGGCATCGACGATTACCGGCGCCTCGACCGCGCGATGGCGATCCGGCGCGGCGAATACGATTACGTGCTGCCGACGCTGCTGGGCGAGCCCTTGCTGCTCGCGACCTGGCTCGTCGGCGGCGACGGCAAGCTGTCGATGGAACGCCGCTTCCAGCTGGTGCGGCCAAGCGACGGGGCGACCGTGCTGCGCGGGCGCTGGGAACTGGTCTGCATCGACATCAGCGGCGGCCGGCCGCGCCGCATGCCGCCCGAGTTTCTCGACGCCTATATGCCGCAGGTCGTGCAAAAGAATGAAGGTAATGAGCCCTTGCATGTGGCGACGTGACTCACCTTGCGCCTGCTCGAAAGCAAACTTGAGCAAACCGGGCGGGTAGCCGTTCGCACCGGGCGACACTGCACTGGTGTCCGCCGCCCACGAGGTCTTGCCATGTCCGGTCCGCCGAATCGTCCAGCAAATCCGCTGCTCGCGGTGTTGTTCTGCGCCGTCCTGCTCGGGCTCGATGGGTGCAGCCTGCGCGAAGGCACTTCCGAGCAGCTGGTCATCCCCGAAGTCGTGCGCACCAACCTGTTCGTCGCGCAGGGCGGCTCGGACGCCAATCCGGGCACGCAGGAAGAACCCTTCCGCACCATCGCGCGCGCGGCCCAGGTGGTCACGCCGGGTACGACCGTGTATGTGGCGCCCGGCCAGTACACCGGGGGCTTTCGTACCAACGTCAACGGCAGCGCCGAGGCGCGCATCATTTTCGT
This sequence comes from Massilia sp., assembly GCA_031398335.1. Classification (GTDB taxonomy): domain Bacteria; phylum Pseudomonadota; class Gammaproteobacteria; order Burkholderiales; family Burkholderiaceae_D; genus Telluria. The sequence goes on along the minus strand of JANNNC010000006.1, from coordinate 33,772 downwards.
CTCGTCCGAACGCTGGGGCGCCAAAATCGTCCCGCCGCTCGACTCGCGCACCAGCAGCGCCTGGGACAATCGCGGCAACCATGTCGACATCATCGGCTTCGAGGTCGACGGCAGCCAGTACCAGAGCGGTACCAAATGGCTCAGCGGCATCTACAACGGCGGCTCCTACAACAGCATCCGCCACAACCACGTGCACCACATCGCCCTCGACGTTCCCTGCGAGGCGGCCGGCGGCTCGGGCATCGGCGTCGACAGCTATTACAAGGGCAAGCAAGGCGAGGTCATCGGCAACAACGTGCACGACATCGGCCCGGGCGACTGCCGCTTCCACCACGGCATCTACATCAGCACCCAGGCGCGCGTGCGCAGCAACGTGGCCTACCGGATCTCGGGCGCCGGCATCCACCTGTGGCACGACGCCCAGCGCGTCGACATCACCGGCAACACGGTCTCCACCTCGGGTTCGGGCATCGTCGTCGGCGGCGGCGATTTTTATTATTCGAAGGGGCCGAACGACCATACGGTCGTGGCCAACAACATCGTCTTCGACAACAAGCACGGCATCCTCGAACAAGGCGCCACCGGCCGCAACAACCGCTACGTGCACAACCTGGTGTTCCAGAACACGGCGAACGACTGGCGCCTGGCGCCGGGCCGCACCCACGTGGGGACCATCGCGGCCGAACCGGGGTTCCTCGACTACAGCCGCACCGGCCCCCCCGATTTCCGCCTGAGCAGCCGCTCGCCGGCCATCGGGCGCGGCACGGTCATCGAGGTGCCGGAACCGGACTTCGAGGGCAAGCAGCGCAGCCAGGCGACCGGCTTCGACATCGGCGCCTTCCAGCACGAGCCGCCGGAAACCGACTTGCCAGGCCTCGCGGGTTCCGGGACAAGCCGCTAGCCTGCCTCCCCGCGGCGCGGCCCGCGCCGCTTCAGAGGATGTCGCGCACCGTCTCCGGCGGCCGGCACAGGCGCACGCCCTTCGGCGTGACCACGAACGGGCGGTTCATCAGCACCGGATGCGCCAGCATCGCATCGATCCGGGCATCGTCGGTGACCCCGTCCTTGTCCAGTCCGAGTTCCGTGTAGAGAGCCTCCTTGGTGCGCATCGCCGCGCGCGGCTGCAGGACGGCCGCGGCGAGCATGCGCACCAGTTCCTTGCGCGACGGCGGCGTGGCCAGGTAGTCGACGATGCGCGGCTCGAGGCCGGCCTCGCGGATCTTCTCCAGGGTGCTGCGCGAATTGCTGCAGTGCGGATTGTGATAGATCGTGATGTCCATGGTGGTCGAATTGGCAAACAGGCCGCCATGATACGGCCCGACCGGGTAACAGAACAGTTTTTTCACTTGTCGCTCTTGCCTTGGCGCTATAAAATTCCCCGCTTTTCCGCAAGGTAATGTAGCTGCTTGCGCGAGTCAGACCACAGAACAAGACCGCCGCCCCCGGCGGCACGACGGAGAAATAATGAGCGACACCCTGATGCATCCGGCGGCCCTGCCGACCTTCGGCCAGCGCCTGGCCCTGCGCCTGCTGAACATGGTCGGCTGGAAACTGCGTTACCGGCCCCTGCCCGGCCCGCACGGCATCGCCGTGATCTACCCGCATACCTCGAACTGGGACTTCCCGATCGGCCTGCTCGGCAAATGGGCGCTGGGCCTGCAGTTCAGCTGGCTGGCCAAGGATTCGCTGTTTCGCGGTCCGCTGGGCGCCCTCATGCGCTACTGGGGCGGCGTGGCGGTCGACCGCCGGGCGCCGATGGGCGCGACGCGCATGCTGGCCGAGCGCATGCTGGGCCAGCCATGGTGCTGGGTGGCGATCACGCCCGAAGGCACGCGCAGCTACCGCCCGCACTGGAAGAGCGGTTTCTACCACCTGGGCATGGCGGCCAAGGTGCCGCTGCTGCTGATTTATATCGACTATGCCGCGAAGGAACTGGGCGTGGTCGACATCGTGCACCTGACCGGCGACCAGGACATCGACATGGCGGCGATCGCCGCCGGCTTCAAGGACCGCCAGGCCCTGCATCCGCAGGACGCCGCCCCGATCAAGCTGGCCCCGCCCCACATCGGTCCCGACCGCCGCAAAATGTAAGCAGTTTCCGGCCTCAGGCCCGCAGCACGCCTTGGCGTTGGCGTACGAACAGGGTCTTGTACCAGATCGCCGTGGCGCGCCAGGCGCCGTCGGGCGTGGCGCAGTATTCGGGCAGCTCGCCGACCCGCGTATAGCCGAGCCGCGCATACAGCGCCTCGGCGTGCGAGCCGGCCTCGGTATCGAGGAACAGCAGGCCGCGCCGCAGCGCCAGCGCCTGCATCTCCGCCGCCTCCATCAAGCCGGTCGCCACGCCGGCGCGGCGCGCGCCGCTGTGCACCAGCAGCTTTTGCACCTCGGCGCGGTTGCTGCCGTTGGGCTTCATGCACAGGTCGAGCTGCACCGTCGCCACCAGCACGCGGTCGCGCCAGCCCACCAGCAGGATCCGCGAGCCGGCCCCGACCGCCTCGGCTACCGTGTGCCAGTAAGCGTCCGCCGCACTGTCCGCGAGCGGCATGACGAAGCCGACCGACGCCCCGTGCGCGACCGCGTCGAGCAGCAAGGCGCGCAGTTGCGCCGCGTGGGCAAGGGCGCCGGCGGCGTCCAGCATTGTTACCTGCATGTTATGTCCTCCCTGGTTGATATGGAAGAGTGTGCAGGATTCATGCCCGCCTTCCTGGCCGGCGCAGCGGCACGCATGCACCATGCCGGTGCGGCCTGCACTAGAACCGGACCCCGGCAGCGAGCGTGGCGACGTCGCGGTCGGCCACCTGGTTGTAGTCGCCGCCCCAGTTCGGCAGCCAGCCCATCTCCAGCAGGTAGCGCTGGCGGTAGTCGAAGCGCAGCGCCAGGTTCGCCGTCTTGCGTCCTTGGTTGAGCAGGAAGTCGCCGGCCCAGCCTTTCACGTCGTGCGCAAAGCCCAGGCTGGCGCTGCCCGCCAGGCCCTCCAGCAAGGCCGGCACGCGGGCATCCAGGCGCAGGCGGTAGCCGTAGCTGTCTGTGGTGGCGTAGCCGCGCAGGCTGCACTGGCGCCCGGCGTTGCCGGTGGTGACGGTGCAGGCGCCGAACACTTGCCCGACGCCGAAGATATCAGCCCGGCCGTAGCGCTGCACGGACGGGTCGGGCAACCCGGACAGGTGCTTGGCGACGACTTCGACGCTGGCCGCCAGCACGGTTTTCCCCAGCTGCCATTCGCGCGCAGCCCCCAGCTGCAGCTGCGACATGGGGTACAGGTCGTAGCCATGGAACAGCCCTCCCGGCGGCACGGCATTCGCGCTGGCGCGCAGCAGGGCCGGCGCCGTCGCGTTCAGGAAAGGCGGCAGCACGTCGCCCGGCGCCAGCATCAGCGGCAGGCGCGGCCGGTACGACGCTTCGCCATAGAAGCTGGTGCGCTCGCGCTTGTGGGCGAAGGTCAGCGCCGTGATCGCGAGGCCTTCCACGTATTCCGTGAAATACGCCATGTTGCGCCCGTCCGGGTCGCCGGCGATCAAGGCCGGCCCGCCCGCGCGCGTACTGCGCCGCAGGCTCGGCAGCGCGGTGCGCGCGTTGTAGCGGGCGTGATGCAGGCCGAGCTCGAGGCCCGCACTGCCCTGCCGAGCCTGCGCCGACTTCCAGTTCAGGGCCAGTCCGTATTCGCCCTTCTCCACGTCGGGCGTCGGCAGGCGCTTCATGGTGGCGCCGAGCGGAATGCGGGCGCGGTCGCTCACCTGGGGCTGGCCCGACATGACCAGCTCGCAGCCGGGCGTCAGGTAGTCGGAAAGCGACCATAGCGTGCCGCACATGTCGAGCGCGGTCGGCGTGTGGCGCGCCTGGTAGAAGGCCTCGATGCCGACGGCCGGGTTCAGGTCGAGGCGGCCGGACAGCATGGGCGCGGCTACCCGCATTTCCTGCGGCACGGCGCCGGCGCGGCGCAGGGCCGGCCAGTCCTTCGGATTGAGCGCCTCCAGGCCGCCCGGCGTGCCCGCCATCCCGGGCCGCTCGCCCCAAACCAGCGACTGGCGCCCCACGCGCGCCGTGGTGCGCAGCCCCGCCGGCCCGGCGCCGCCGCTGTACTGCAGCCAGGCGTCGCCCAGCGCCACGCCGGAAAAGCGGGACAGGCGCGGCGCGCCGGCGTCGCCCAGGGGCGCGTCGACCGCATAGCCATTCGCGACATTGCCCCAGCGACGCTGGCGGCGCTCCAGCGCCAGGTCGTGCCAGGCCTTGACGCGCACCAGCGCCGACCAGGCGCCCTCGCGCGCGCTGAAGTCGACCCAGGCTTTCAGCGCGGTCGAGGCCGCGTCGCCGCGGGCATGATTCATGTTGGCGTCGTCGGCATTGCCGCCGCTGCCGAAGCCCGCCAGGCCGATCGCGGCCGCATTGACGCCGGTGAGCAATTGCGGATCGCGGTCTTCGACGCGCACGCTCGTACCGAAGGTGATGCGCCCGCTCGCCTTGAATTCGCCGGCCTGTGCGCCAGACAGGCTCAGCAGCGCAATTGCCAGGCCGGCGCCGCGGCGGCGCAAGCTCAGAGGGAATGCAACAGGCGTGCCGGTTCCGGCGCCGCGCCGGGAAGGAGCGAGCGTGGTCATGGTGGTTGTCCGTTCAGGCGTGACGGTACGCGAGCAAGCGGCGCCAGAACACCAGCTCGAAGGCGGCAGCGGCGAGGAAGAACAGGAGCGAGCCCCCATTGATACCGGCAATCCACAAAATCGTGGCCATGACCATGCATGCGAAGGTAATCAGGCGATGCATCGCAGCTCCTCGTTGATTGTTGTCAGTAAATACTGCCATAGCGATTGCACTATCGCAATGCTCAGTGAATACGTGAGTCTGGCGACAACGCATCCCAGGCCATCGCCGTGCTCAGGAAGAGTTTGCCGTTCAGGGCGCCCAGCAGCTCGCTGTGCTTGAGCCGGTCCATCACCGGCCCCTTCACTTCGGCCAGGTGCAGGCCGATGCCGCGCGTGCGCAGCATCGCGTTCAGTTCGCTCAAGGCAAACAGCGCCGAGGTATCGATCGCATTCACCGCCGACAGCACCAGCACCAGGTGGCGTGTGTCCGGGTGGGCCGCCATCTCGTCTTCGATGCGTTCGTTCACCGCCTCGACGTTTCCGAAGAACAGCCCGGCATCGACCCGCAGCAGGAGCAGCCCGGCCGCGGTATCGGCGGTATAGCGTTCGATGTTGCGGAAATGCTCGGTGCCGGGAATGCGTCCCAGCACTGCGATGTGGGGACGGCTGGCGCGCCAGATCAGCGCGCCCATCGACAGCGCGACGCCGACGACCACGCCCGCCTCGACCCCCAGCACCAGCACGCCGGCGGCGGTAGCCAGCAGCGCCGCCGCGTCGACCCGGTCGTAGCGCCAGGCCATGCGCAAGGTGGTGGTGTCGAGCATGCCCATCACGGCGACGATGATGGTGGCGGCCAGGGCCGGCAGCGGCAGCAGCGCCAGCCAGCCGGTCGGGGCGACCAGGGCCAGCGCCAGCAGGGCGGCCGTGAACAGGCTGGCGAGCTGGGTGTTGGCGCCGGCGGCGAAGTTCACCGCCGAGCGCGAGATGCTGCCGGTGACGGGAAAGCCGCCCGAGAGCGCGCTGCCGACGTTGGCCGCGCCCAGGCCGATCAGTTCGTAATTGCTGTGCAGTTTTTCGGCGCGTTTCAGGGCCAGGGTCTGGGCGCCGGACATGCTGATCAAGAAGACCATGAAACCGATCAGCAGGGCCGGCTGCAGCAGCGGCTGCCAGTGGCCGAACGAGGTCGTCAGGTGGAAGATCGGCAGCCCGGCAGGCACCGCGCCCGTGGTGCGCACCCCGAGCGCTTCCAGGCCGAGGACCGGCACCAGCGCGGTCGCGCCCAGCACCACGGCCATCGGCGCCAGCTTGGCCCCGATGTCGGCCACGACCGGGTTCAAGCCGATTGCCCGCAGCAGCGGCGCCAGCATGCCGCGCGCCGCCAGCAGGAACAGCAGCGCGCCCAGGCCGAGGATGGCGCTGGGCAGGTGCAGGCCCGGGAAGCTCGCGCCCAGCAGCGCCGGCAACTGGCCGAGCGCGATCACGATCGACGAGCCGATCGTGAAACCGCTCATCACCGGGCGCGAAAAGAAGTTGGCAATGAAGCCGATGCGCAGCAGCCCGCAGGCCAGCAGCACCAGGCCCGACAGCAGGGCAAGCTGGGCGGCCAGGGTCGCATACAGGGGCGTGCCGGCGGCCGCCAGCGGCGCCAGGCTGGAAGCCGTCATCAGCGAGATGATCGCCATCGGCCCCACGGATTGGGTGTTGCTGGTGCCGAACAAGGCGTACAGGATGGGCGGGACGATGCTGGCGTAGATGCCGGCCACCGGCGGCAAGCCGGCCACCAGAGCGTAGGCCATGCCTTGCGGGATCATCATCATCGCCACCACCACGCCGGCGCTGATGTCGCCAGGCAGCATGGCGCGCCGGTAGTGCCTCAACCAGTGCAGCATTGCTTGTCCGTTTCAAAAGGGCAAGGGTAGCATGCCGAGGGGTAAGGTATGCCGGCGTATGTGGGGCATGCGACGGTGGTGGTACCGATGCATGTGAAACGCGTGGGCTCGAGGTCCCACCCTGGGTTACGCGACGGCCAACATGCAATCAGTGGCCGCGGTGCACCGTAGAGCGTGTGAAAAAATCGTCAGGGCAAGGCGCATCGTCGAAGACAGTACCTTAGTACGGCGAGACGAATGCAACGCAGCCATGGCGATTTTTTCAAACGCTCGCAGGGTGGGCCGGGCGGCGATCCGCTCTCGAGCCCACGCGGATTCAAGCAACCCTAGCCCATCGCCAATTCGACGCAATTTCGCCCTGCCCGCTTGGCCCGGGCCAGCGCCGCGTTCACGCGCACGGTCAGCGAATCGGCACTTTCGTGCTCGCCCAGCTGCGCCACGCCGAGGCTGATGGTGACCTGGTCGACGCCCGGCATCGCGGTGGCCTCGATCGCCGTGCGCAGCTTTTCGGCCATCCTGAGGCCGTCGATGGCGCTCGTGTGCGGTGCGATCACCTGGAATTCCTCGCCGCCCGCGCGCACCAGCACGTCGCTGGCGCGCACCAGCTTGTGGGCGGCGTCGGCCACGGCGCGCAGCACCATGTCGCCGACCGGGTGGCCGTAGCGGTCGTTGACGGCCTTGAAGCGGTCGATGTCGAAGGCGATCAGGGCCATCGGCAGCTTGTAGCGGCGCGCGCGCTTGATCTCGTGCTCCAGCAGGCTTTCGCCGTGGCGCCGGTTGGCCACGCCGGTCAGCGCATCGAGCGTCGACAGGTGGGTGACGCGCACCAGCATCGCTTCGCTTTCGCGGTTCAGGTCGGCCATGCGCAGGCCGAATTCGGCGAGATCGGCAAGTTCCGCCAGCGCGCCCAGTTCGTCGCGCGAGAACGTGCGCGCCTCGCGGAACAGCAGGCAGAGCGAGCCGCGCGGCGTGCCGGGACCGTTCGACGGGATCGGCAGCGCCAGCACCATCTTGACGCCGTGTTCGCGCAAGGCTTCGGTGAGCGCCGGCTCGCCCGATTTATCCAGGTCGTCGAGCAGCGCGATCGTGTTCGCGGCCGCCGCCAGCAGGCCCGGGAAGGCATGCCGCAGGGGCGACTGCAGCAGGCGGTCGGCGCGCCCCAGCACCCTGGCCAGGTTCAGCTTGCGTTCGCCATACTGGGCCTGCAGTTGCAGGTCGCCGCCCGGCTGCAGGTAGAACAGCGCGGCATGCGCCACGCCGGGCCAGCCGCACAGGGCCTGGCACAGCCGCTCGGCCAGCGCCGCCAGTTCCTCGCCCTGCGCCAGTGCCTGGCGCACGCGCGCGCGCAAGGCGTGCAGGCTGTCGAGTTCCTGTTCGCGCGGGCTGGGCGTCGCCGCCGGGGTCGGGCCGGCCGCCAGGCGCGCGCCGATGGCGGCGCGCAAGGCATCCTCGCCCAGCGGCCCGATCGCATACTCGACCGGGCCGCTGGCCATCAGGGCGGGCAGCCAGCGCCCATTTGCGAACGGGCACAGCACAAACACAGGGGCGCCGGCGCGCGCCGCCACCAGGCGCGCCAGCCCGGCATGGTCGAGCTCGGGGTCGAAATGGTCGAGATCGAGGACGAGCAGGTCGAGTTCTGCCAGTCCGGGTGTGGCCAGGGCGGCGTCGGCGCCGTCGGCGAGGTTCAGGGCGCCGAATTGCGCGCCGCAAGCGGCCTGGAAATCGGCGCGGCGCCCGGCTGCCGGGTTGACGAACAACCCGGTGTAGAGGCCTTGCGGCGCGGCCTGATGGGGCATGGCTTTCTCCTTGGCATGCAATAGTGTCTTGACGATGCCGATTTTGACATAAACGGCCGCCACCGAACAGCCGAAGTGCCGTCCTGTGTGTGGGAGCGCACCGTCGCGCCCAATTGTGCGCCCGATACTGTGCCGGTTACGAACAATGCCGAGGAAAGGAAGCGCGCGATGGCCAACCAGGACGATGTAGCGAACCACCAGAAGGCGATCCAGAACCGCCAGGACCAGATCGACGCCAGCGGTGCCCAGGAAGAGGGGCAGAAGCCGGTGCAGATCGGCGCCGGGCAGCCGGTCCCGCCGATGCCTGCGCAGCACCTGGCCAAGCCGGGCCTGGAGGCGCAGATGGAGCTCAAACCGCGCTTCATGGCCGAGGCTTACAAGGGCAGCGGAAAGCTCGAGGGACTCGCTGCGATCGTCACCGGCGGCGACTCCGGCTTCGGGCGCGCGGTCGCGGTGCTGTTCGCGCGCGATGGCGCCGACGTGGCCATCCTCTACCTGAACGAACACGAAGACGCCGCCGAGACCCAGCGCTGCATCGAGGCCGAGGGCCGCCGCTGCGTAACCATCGCCGGCGACGTCAAGGACATGGACTTTTGCCAGCAGGCGGTCGACGCCGTCTTCTCGCAATGGGGCCGCCTGGATGTGCTGGTGAATAACGCCGCCTTCCAGATGCATGCCGCCTCGCTGCTCGACATCACCGAAGAGCGCTTCGACGAAACAATGCGCACGAATATCTACGGCTACTTCCACATGGCCAAAGCCGCCCTGCCCTACATGAAGCGCGGCGCGTCCATCATCAATACCGGTTCGGTGACGGGCCTGAAGGGCTCGAAGATGCTGCTCGACTATTCGAGCACGAAAGGCGCGATCCACGCCTTCACCATGTCGCTGGCGGCCAACCTGCTCGACAAGGGCATCCGCGTCAACTGCGTGGCGCCGGGCCCGGTCTGGACGCCCCTCAATCCCGCCGACCAGTCATCGGACAAGATCGTCCACTTCGGCGAAAGCACGACCTACGGGCGCGCAGCACAGCCGGAAGAACTGTCGCCGGCCTATGTGTTCCTCGCCTCGAACGCCTGCTCGAGCTACATCACGGGCATCGTGTTGCCGGTGACCGGCAGCGTCGGCGAATGAAGTCACTATAAAGAACAAGGAGAATCGTCATGGCACGCAGTTTGTGGAAGGGGGCGATCAGCTTCGGGCTGGTGCACATCCCGGTCGAGATGTATCCGGCGACGAGCAACCATGCGCTCGACCTGAACATGCTCGACCGCCGCGATTTTTCTCCGATCGGGTTCAAGCGCTACAACAAGAATACCGGCAAGGAAGTCGGCTGGGACGACATCATCAAGGGCTACGAATACACCGAGGGCGAATACGTCGTGCTCTCGGACGAAGACCTGCGCCGCGCCAACCCGGAAGCGACCCGGACGATCGACATCCTCGCCTTCGTCGACGCCGGCGACGTGCCGCTCATTTACTACGACCAGCCCTACTATCTCGCGCCCGGCAAGGGCGGCGACAAGGTCTATGCGCTGTTGCGCGACACCCTGAAAAAAGTGGGCAGGATCGGCATCGCCAACGTCGTCATCCGCGTCAAGCAGCACCTGGCCGCCCTGCACTGCGTCGGCAACACCATCGTCATGAACACGCTGCGCTATGCCGATGAGATCCGAGACCCGGCCGACCTGAAAATTCCGGCGAAGAGCGCGAAGAATGCGATCAGCGACAAGGAACTGAAGATGGCAATGGCCCTCGTCGAAGGCATGAGCGAGGACTGGGAGCCGGAGCAATACCACGACACCTACCGCGAAGACGTCATGGCCCTGATCGAGAAAAAGATCAAGGCCAGGCAGACCAAGACGATCACCATGCCGGACAAGGAAGAAAAACCGGCCAAGCCGACCAATGTCATCGACCTGGTCTCGCTGCTGCAGGCCAGCCTGGGCAAGAAGCCGGGCAAGGCGGCAGCAAGCGACGAGGACGACGACGAACCGCCACCGCCGAAGCGCTCACCGAAACCGGCCGAGGCCAAAGAGGAAGAAGAACCGGCGCCGCGTGCGCGCAAGACGAGCACGGCCAGCCGCGAAGCCGTCGCGGCCAAGGCCGCGCCGAAGCGCGCCACCGCCGCCAAAGCCCCCGCCAAGCCGGCCGCCAGAGCGACCAAGGCCGCGGCGCCCGTGCGCCGCAAGAAAGCGGCCTGAGAGATGGAGGAATTTCTCGACTTTCTCCAATGGCCCGCGATGGCGGTCAGCCTGTACGCCGCCTTCCTGATCGGCTCGAAAAAGGCGGACAAACGCATTTTCGGCTTCTGGACCTTCATCCTCAGCAACATCCTGTGGATCGTCTGGGGCGTGCACGACGAAGCCTGGGCCCTGATTTCGCTGCAGGTGGCGCTGATGGCGATGAACGTACGCGGCATCTTCAAAAACGAATCGTCGGGCTGAGCAAAACGCGCAGCCGGCAATGCAGGAAAACATATCAACCGGATGGCATCCCGCCGTCCACCAACAAGGAGATTTTTATGCGCAAGATGATCATGATGGCAATCGCTGGTTTCATCTGGAAGAAAATCCAGGCCAAGATGAACAAGCAGACGTATAACGGCACCACCACCACGCGCCGCTATTGATGCCTGAACGGCCAAGCATGAGCGCTTGGCATGGGAAACCGCGGGCCACGCGGGTGCATGTCGCACCTGCCTGGCCCGCATATGTTTGTAGTTTTCGATGAGTAGTGGGGCTGTTGCCTGCGCTGCTAGTGATATGCGTGATCCGCGTGGGCTCGAGAGCCCACCCTACGGATGAGGTCGCGGGCTCGTGCCTCGGCGGCGCACGGCCCGCGGCGTTTCCGGTAGGGCGGGCACTCCGTGCCCACGCGGATCCAGCACTCTGATTACGTATCAGGAAACAGCCCCCATTCGCCCGAACACCGCCCTCAAGCAGGTTTGTACCCCAACTGCTTCATCGCCGCCGTCAAGGTCCTGGCCGCCTTCGCGTACCCCTCCCACGGATCGTTCCCTTTGTCCATGCGCGTCTGCGCGTTCTTGACGTTCCAGTAGTCGCTTGCCTTCAGCGTCGGCAGTTCGTCCCAGGCCAGCGGCACCGAGATCCCGAGTCCCGGTCGTGCGCGCACCGACCAGGCGCAGACGGTGGTCGCGCCCTGTCCGTTACGCAGGTAGTCGATGAAGATCTTGCCGACCCGGTTCCTGGGCCCGCTCTTGGCGGAAATGCGGTCCGGAAGCGTCATGGCCATGTGGTCCACGATCGCCTGCGAAAAGCCTTTCACCGTGTCCCAGTCCTTGCCGCCCTTGATCGGCACCACCACGTGCAAGCCCTTGCCGCCGCTGGTCTTGAGGAAGTTCGGCAGGCCGAGTTCGTCGAGGAAGGCGTGCATCAGCTGCCCCGCTTCCTGCATCGCCTGCCATTCCACGCCTTCTCCCGGGTCGAGGTCGAACACCATGCGGTCGGGCTTGTCGTAGGACTTGCCGACGGCGTTCTGGGTATGGAACTCGACCGCGTTCCACTGCGCGGCCGCCAGGATACCGGCGCTGTTGGCGACTTCGAGCATCGGCGGATGGTCCGGGTCGAGCGCCTGGTCCATGTGCTTGATGCCCGGCAGCTTCTTGATATCGGCGTGCTTCTGGAATATCGGCTCGCCCTTGATGCCGCTCGGGGCGCGCACCAGCGAGACCGGGCGGCCCTTCAGGTGGTCCATCATCAGGTCGCCCACCAGCGCGTAATAGCGCACCACGTCCATCTTGGTGGCGCCGCTCTTTTCGTCGACGACACGCTCGCCGTTGGTGATCTTCAGGGTGGCAGGCAGCTTCGATTCAGGCGCCACGGGTTGGTTCGCTGCGCTCTCGGCGTCGTCGCTCATGTCGATGTCCTTTACGGGGGCAGGCAGTTCGCGCGTGATGCCTTTCGCAGGTTTGTCGGTGCGCATGCCCTGGAATACCGGATGCCGTACCGCGCCGGCGCTGGTCCATTCGGAGAAGCTCACTTCGGCCATCAGTTCGGGTTTCACCCAGTGGTGCTTGCGCCCGGGGACCGAGCGCGGCGGGAAGGGACTAAGGTCGGTGTCGAGCGCCTTCAGCCTGGCGGTGACGTCGCGCAGGCTCTCGGCATTGAAGCCGCTGCCGACGTTGCCGGCATAGCGCAGCACGCCCTCCTTGTCGTAGGTGCCCAGCAGCAGCGCGCCGACGCCGGTGCGCGACCCTTTCGGGTCGGTGTAGCCAGCGATCACGAACTCCTGGCGCTGCCCGCATTTGAGCTTGATCCAGTCGGGCGAGCGGCGCGAGACGTAGTGCGAATCGCGGCGCTTGCCGATCACGCCTTCCAGGCCGATCTTGCAGGCGGCAACCACCAGCCCTTCCGGATCGGTGCCGAATTCGGCGGAGAAGCGCACCTTGTCGGACGGCCTGGCCTGGGTCAGCGCCGCTTCCAGCAGCGCGCGGCGGTCGACCACCGCCACCTTGCGCAAGTCGTAGCCGCCAAGGTAAGGCGCGTCGAACAGGAAGTAGGCGATATCGACGCCGTTGCTGCCGTCGAAGGCCAGCTGCAGCAGGCCGAAGTTCGGCCGTCCCTGGGCGTCGTGCACGACGATTTCGCCGTCGTACCAGCCGTCCGGCAAGCCCATGCCGGCGATTTCCTGCTGCAGCGGCCCCAGCTTGCCGGTCCAGTCGTTGTTGTTGCGTGTGATCAGCTGGACTTCGCCGCTCTCGATGCGCGCGAGCATGCGGTAGCCGTCGAACTTGACCTCGAATACCCACTCTTCCGGATGCGTCGGCGCTCTGTCGACCAGGGTCGCCAGTTCCGGCGCGAAATCCTTCGGCAGGGGCGCCTCGACCACGCCTGCCGGCAGGCTGGCGTCGCGCGCCGCCGCGGCGGCGCCGGCCTTGGCTTTGGCAGCACCGCTGGCAGTTTTGGCAAACTTTGCCACAGGTGGCGCGTCGTGCGTGACCTTGGCTTTCGTGGCGCGACCCTTCTTCGCAGCGGGCGCCACCGCCTCGTCCGCCGCTTTCGCCTTCACCCTGGCCGGCAGTTTCGCATTCGTGCCCGGCATCGGCAGCGATTTAACGCTGTCGGGCATCTCGTCGACGACCGAAAACTCCTCGGCCGGGCGCGTGTAGTCATCCTTTTCCTTGAACAAGAGCCATGGCTCCTGCTTCTCGCCGCGCCCCTTCATGCGCACGAGTACCCAGCGTCCGTGCATCTTGTGTCCATGCAATTCGAATTTCAGGTTGCCCTTGGCGTAGCCCTGTTGCGGATCGCCGTCCGGTTTCCAGGTGCCCTTGTCCCAGATAATCACCTTGCCCGCGCCATACTGCTTCTCAGGAATCGTTCCCTCGAAATCGGCATACGAGATCGGGTGGTCCTCGACGTGCACGGCCATGCGCTTGTCGTGGGTGTCGTAGCTCGGGCCTTTCGGCACGGCCCAGCTTTTCATGGTGCCGTCGAGCTCCAGGCGGAAGTCGTAATGCAGGCGGCTGGCCCAGTGTTTCTGGATGACGAAGGTGAGCGCGTCCGCCCCCGGCTGGCCGCCTTCGGCGGGCTCGGAGGTGATCGAAAAATCGCGTTTGGATTTGTACAGCTTGAGGGCATCGGTCATGGCGAACTCCTGCGTTTTTCCGGTAAGGCCAGTGTAGGCAGCAGGCATGCGGGCGACCGTACGGCAGCTAACGGTTGCGCTTTCGATGGTGCCCGGCGGAGATTGTAACGGGATGTAATTGGCGTCAACGCCGTCGATCCGGCCCGCGTTATTGGGCACAGCAGCACCGGGAAGCGCGATCACCGCGATCATTCGCTTCCACCCATTTCCCCACTCCTGAAGGAATGACCACCATGAGCAAAATCGTCGCTACCCTGATCGCCGGCCTGTTCGCTACCTCGGCATTTGCCCAGAGCACCGCCACGACCGCCCCGGCTACCAAGGCAGAAGCCAAGGAAGCGAAGGAAGTTGCGAAGGCCGATGCCAAGGTAGAAAAGGCCTCGGCTGAAGCGAAGGCCGACGTCGCCGAAGCGAAAGCGGACGCTGCGAAGGACAAGGCAAAGGCCGTCAAGAAAGCCAGCAAGAAAAAGGCGGAAGCAAAGTCCGACGCCGCCGAAGCAAAAGCGGATCACAAGGCCAACGGCGCCGCCCACGCTGCGCACATGACCACGACCAGCACCACGACCACCAAATAATTACAGGCCGCTCGAGCCCCACCATAGCCCAAAAAAGACAGGCTTCGCCCTGTCTTTTTTTCGCCCTGCTTTTTGGTGGACGCGCGCGCGATACCGGCGCATGCTCTACCCGCGCCGGATACGGTTTCCCCCGCATTGAACGGCTGCCGGATGAGCCCCGGACCGTTTTCTTTTCCCATCAGGCGCATGCTCTACAATATGCGCACCCCTTCCTGGAGCGCGCCATGCACAAGATCGTCTTCCTCGACCGCGACAGCCTGCTTGCCAAGGTACGGCGGCCCGCCTTCCCCCACGACTGGCAGGATTATCCGGCCACCTCGACCGACCAGGTCGTCGAACGCCTGCAGGGGGCCACGGTCGCCGTCACCAACAAGGTAGTGCTGCGCGCCGAGGCGCTCGAGCAGCTGCCCGACCTGCGCATGGTGGCGGTCGCCGCCACCGGCACCGACAACGTCGACCTGGCCGCCTGCCGCGCGCGCGGCATCATGGTCGCGAACATCCGCGATTACTCGGTCGTCTCGGTGCCCGAGCACTGCTTCACGCTGATGCTGGCCCTGCGCCGCAACCTGCGCGCCTATGTCGCCGACGTCGAGGCGGGCCGCTGGGAGCGTTCGAGCCGCTTCTGCCTGCTCGGCCACCCGATCGGCGACCTGGCCGGCAGCCGGCTCGGCATCGTCGGCTACGGGGCACTGGGACGGCGCGTGGCGCAGATCGGCCAGGCCTTCGGGATGCGCATCGCGGCCACCTCGCGCTCGCCCGTCAACGAGGACGGCGTGGCGCAACTGGAACTGGACGAACTGCTGGCCACCTGCGACGTGGTCAGCCTGCACCTGCCCCTGAACGAGGCCACGCGCCACATGATCGGCGCGCGCGAGCTGGGCCTGATGAAGCCGAACGCCCTCCTGATCAACACCGCGCGCGGCGGCCTGGTCGACGAGGATGCGCTGGCCGAAGCCCTGATGCGGCGCACGATCGGCGGCGCCGGCTTCGACGTGCTGAGCAAGGAGCCGCCCTCGCAGGACAATCCGCTGCTGGGACTACGCCTGCCGAATTTCATCCTGACGCCGCACGTGGCCTGGGCCAGCGCCGGGGCGATGCAGACGCTGGCCGATATGTTGGTGGACAATATCGAGGCGTGGGAAGCGGGACGGGCGACTAATCTGGTGGGCTGATACGAAACCCGGTTCAGGCCGATTCCCGGTTCGAGCCGATTCCCAGGCCGGGCCGATTTACTCCAGCCGGATGGCGACGTCGAAGATCCAGGTGCGGCGAATTTCGATGACGTCGTACTGGCGCGCCAACGCCGGCGGGAACGGGCCATAAGGGGCCTGGCTGGCAACCACTTGCCGGATCGCCTCATCGATCGCGGGGACGCCGCTCGACACCACGAAGGTCACCTTTTCCACCGAGCCGTCGGCGCGGATTGCCAGGGTCACGACCGGTTGCGTGTGCCGCTCCTTGACGAGGTCGCGCAGCATGTCGAGCGTCATGTTCATCTCGATTTTGCGGCTCATGGCTTGCGCGTACTGCACCAGGTCGGCGTTCGCATCGGCCCGCCCGAACAGCCAGCCGCGGCGCAGGCTGCTGGTGGTCGGCGTCAGCGCCGGTGAGGGGCGATTCGCGGCCGCGTCGCGCTGGGTGGCTTCCTTGTCGAGCTGCTTGCCGATCGCGCGCAGCCGCTCCTCGCGCTGCGCTTCCTGTTCGGCGCGCTCGCGCTGGGCCTGTTCCTGGCCGGCCCGTGCCTGGCGCCCCGCTTCCTGCCTGGCCGCGTCCTGGCGCGCGGCGTCGAGGCGGGCCTGTTCCTGCCGCGCCGCATCGAGTTGCGCCTGTTCCCTGCGCGCGGCCTCGCGTTGCGCCTGCTCCCTGCGCGCCGCGTCCAGCTGCGCCTGTTCCTGTCGTGCCGCCTCTTTCTCGAGTGCGTCCTGGCGCGCCGCTTCCGGGCGCTCCTGCTCGCGTTGCGCAGCTTCGGCTTGCGCCCGTTCCTTGCGGGCTGCCTCGATCCGCGCTTGTTCCGTGAGTGCCGCTTCCAGCTGCGCCTGTTCCTTGCGCGCCGCGTCCAGTTTCGCTAGTTCCGTGCGCGCAGCGTCCAGTTTCGCTTGCTCCGTGCGTGCGGCGTCCAGCCGTTCCCGCTCCTGGCGCTCGGCATCCTGCTGCGCTTCCCGGCGCAGCGTCTCTTGCCGCGCAAGCGCCTGGCGTTCCACCTCCAGGCGCGCCGCTTCGCTCCGGGCCACTTGCCCGGCGCGGGCGGCCTCCTGTGCGCGCTGCGCTTCCCGTGCGGCTTCCTCCTGCGCCATCAGGTTCGCCTGCTGCAAGCGCTCGGCGCCCTGCTGTTCCTGCTCGAGCATGATCTTTTCGAGCGCGCGTTCCTGTGCTTCCTCGTCGATCCGCTTGCGCGCTTCCTGCGCAGCGTCGGGCAGCGGCACGTCAACCGGCGGCAGCGGAGCGGCGCGTTCCACGAGATCGACCGCTGCTTTCATCGACGGTGCGGCAGGCGCCGCCGGCGCGGGCGGCGGCGCAGGTTCGGCAAGCGGCGCGGGCGCCGGCGGAGCAACCGGTACGGGCGCCGACCCGACCTGCTCGAGGGCGGGCGCCGGATTGGCCGAGGCGATGACGCGCTGGCGCGCGGCGCCAGGCGCCGCGTCAGTGACGGCGGGCGCTGCCGGCGCAGGCGCAGGCGCCAGCAAGGGCGCCAGCTTGACCCGCAAATCGTTGGCCCCCAGGCGCCTTTCCTTCCACGGCAGATTCAGGCCGGGCAATCCGAACGCCTCGCCGCCCAGGGCCACGCTGAGCAGCAGCGCGTGCGCCAGCAGGGAAATCGAGAACGCCGTGTTCAGGCGCCACGGGCCGCGCCGCGTCAGGAAGGCGGACTTCGGGCTGAAATCCGGGACGACATCCACGTGCACAGGCGAAGCCGGGTCGTGCGCGACCGTTTCATGGACTACCTGTACAGCATGGATCGATGTGGGCATGGTGACGAGATGCAGAGATGCCAATGAGGCAAGGAACCCAGCGATGCTATCACAGGCGCATCAGCAAACGCGCCATGCGGGAACGCGCAAGCGTCCCCGCCCCGCTCAATAGGTCCCGGGCAGCAGGATCTTGCTGTCCACGTCGCGCACGTCGCGCAGCCCGCAGAAGGCCATCGTCAGGTCGAGCTCGTTGCGGATGATCTCGAGGCAGCGCGCCACGCCCGCCTCTCCCATCGCGCCCAGGCCGTACAGGAAGGGCCGTCCGATGTACACGCCCTGCGCCCCCAGCGCCAGCGCGCGGATCACGTCCTGGCCGGAACGGATACCGCCGTCCATGTGCACTTCGATCTGGCTGCCCACTTCGGCGACGATGGCCGGCAATGCCCCGATGCTCGACTGCGCTCCGTCGAGCTGGCGTCCGCCGTGGTTCGACACGATCAGCGCGTCCGCGCCGCTGCGCACCGCCAGGCGCGCATCCTCGGGGTCCATGATGCCCTTGATGATGAGTTTGCCGCCCCAGCGGTCCTTGATCCAGGCGACGTCGTCCCAGGACAGCGCCGGGTCGAACTGCTGCGAGGTCCAGGACGAGAGCGAACTCATGTCCGACACGTTGCTCGCATGGCCGACGATGTTGCCGAACTGGCGGCGCGGCGTGCGCAGGATGTTCCAGCACCAGCGCGGCTTGGTTGCCAGGTTGATCATGTTCGGGATGGTCAGCCTGGGCGGCGCCGTCATGCCGTTGCGCAGGTCCTTGTGGCGCTGTCCCAGCACCTGCAGGTCGAGCGTCAGCACCAGCGCCGAGCACCTGGCCGCTTTGGCGCGGTCGATCAGACGGTTGATGAAATCGCGGTCCTTCATCACGTACAGCTGGAACCAGAACGGTTTTGTCGTGTGCCTGGCCACGTCCTCGATCGAGCAGATGCTCATCGTCGAGAGCGTGAACGGCACGCCGATCTTCTCGGCCGCGCGCGCGGCCAGGATTTCGCCGTCCGCATGCTGCATGCCGGTGAGACCCGTCGGCGCCAGCGCCACGGGCATCGCCACTTCCTGGCCGACCATCGTGCTCTTCAGGCTGCGGTCGACCAGGTTGACCGCCACGCGCTGGCGGAACTTGATCTTCGCGAAATCGGTTTCGTTGGCGCGGTAAGTCGATTCGGTCCACGAACCGGCGTCGGCATAGTCGTAGAACATGCGCGGGACGCGCTTCTTGGCCAGTACCCGCAAATCCTCGATCGTCGTAATGATGGTCATGCGTGCATTTTCCTCTCCTCCAGGGGTGTTGCGGGTCGGGCCTCGGCCGCTCTCAATGGCAGTTCGAGGATGAAAATGGTGCCCTCGCCAGGGGTGCTCTGGACGCGGACCGAGCCGCCCAGCAGCGAACTGGCGATGGTGTGGGCGATGTTCAGGCCTAGGCCGGTGCCGCCCTGCCCCATGCGGGTCGTGAAGAAGGGGTCGAACACGCGCGGCAGGTGTTCGGCCGGGATCCCGCGCCCGTCGTCGCTGAAGACGATGCGCACCCAGTCCTGGCCGAGCAGTTCGGCCGCCAGGCGCATGCTCCCGCCCGGACCGTCGAAGGCGTGCAGCAGCGCGTTGTTGACGAAGTTGATCAGGACCTGCCCGAGCGGGCCGGGATAGCTGTCCATCACGATCACGTCCGGCACCGCCAGTTCCAGCGTGTGCCCGGCCAGGCGCACCTTGTTCATCAGGGTGGCGACGATTTCCTGGCAGGCGCGCGCCAGCTCGAAGCGGCGGCGCTGGGCGCTGGCCTGGTCGACCGAGACCTGGCGGAAGCTGTTCACCAGGTCGGCCGCCTGGTGCAGGCTGCGCATGATCAGCTCGGACGCCTCGCCCGCCGCGCCGACATAGCCTTGCAGCTCCGAGCGGCGCAAGGCCGACGTGTCGAGCGCATGCGCGATGGCGATGGTTTTTTCGTGCAGCGTGCTGGCCATCAGGAGGCTGTTGCCGATCGGGGTATTCAGTTCGTGCGCGACGCCGGCCACGAGCGAACCGAGCGAGGCGAGCTTTTCCTGGGCCGCGAGCTGGCCCTGCACGTCTTTCAGCTGGCGGTAGGCCTGGGCATTGTCGAGCGCGACGCCGACATAGGCGGCCAGCGTGCGCAGCATGTCGAGGTGTACGCGCTGGTAGGCGCGCGGCGCGAAGCTCTGCACGGTCAGGGCGCCCAGCACGCGCTGGCCGACCGCGACCGGCACGTACAGCAGCGAGCGTGGCAGGCCGTGCGCTGCCGCGTCAGGCGCGCACGGCAGCGCCGCCCGCGCGACCTCGTCAGGGTCGATACCGGGCAGGTAGCGTGCGGCGTCGATGGCCAGGTCGTTGATGAAGACCTCGCGCCCATGCTCGATGCACCAGGCGGCCAGCTGGCGCGGATCGCGCCGTTCGCGCGCCATGGGTGCACGGCGGCTGCCGCCGAGCATCGCATACGGGAAGTCGAGCAGCGCGCCGTCGGGACGGGCGACGGCCACCGCGAACACGGGCGCCTCCATCAGCACCTGCACGTGCTCGTAGAGGGTCGTCATGATCGCCTCGGTGTCGAGGTTGGCGGTCAGGCGGCGGCCGATGTCGGACAGCAGCGCGATGCTGCGGCGCGCGCTGTCGGCCGCCTCTCCCTGCTCCTCGGCCTCGCGCTTGCGCTGTTCGGCGGCGTCCTTCTGCAAGACCAGTTCGGCCGTGCGCGCGCCCACTTCGCGCGCGAGCACGTCCTTTTGCTGCATCAGCGCGCGGATGCGCAGGCGATAGCCAGCCCCCCCTGCCCCTGCCACGAGGGCCAGCGCCAGCAGGCGGAACCACCAGCTCTTCCACCAGGGCGGCGTGATCGTGATCGTCACCGCGGCCGGCGCCTCGCTCCAGACGCCGTCCTTGTTACTGGCGCGCACGCGAAACACATAGCTGCCGGGATCGAGGTTGGTATAGGTGGCGAAGCGTTTTCCCGCGTCGGTGTCGACCCATCCCGCGTCGAAGCCCTCGAGCCGGTAGGAATAGCGGTTGCTGCCCGGCGCGGCGTAGTGCAGGCCGGCGAACTCGAAGGAAAACACCGACTCGCGGTGCGACAGCGTGATCGTGTGCGCGCGGTCGATTGGCGTGGCCAGGCGCTGCGGCTTGTTAAAGACGAGGAAATCGGTGATCCGCACCAGCGGCGCATACGGATTGTCGCGGATCGCATCGGGCATGAAGGACGCGACCCCGTTGACGCCGCCGAAGTGCAGCTGGCCGTCGGGACCGCGCGCGGCCGACGCCACGAAAAAGGTGCCGTCGATCAGGCCGTCCTTGGCCGTGAAGTGCTTGTACTGGCCGGTGTCCGGGTCGTAGCGGCTGATCCCGTCGGTCATGCTGGCCCACAGCCGGCCGCGCGCGTCTTCCAGCACGGCACCGATCGGCAGCGGCTCGCGTGCGTCCTGCAGCTTCACCAGGCGGAAGGCGAGCTTGCCGCCCGGCCCCTGCTCGACCCGGTGCAGGCCGCCGGCGGTGCCGGCCCAGAGCTGGCCGCGCGCGCTGAGCGTGAGGCCATACACGCGGTTGTGGCGCAGGCTCGCCGGGTCGCGCGGATCGTGGCGGTAATGGGTGAAAATGCCGCTCTTGCGGTCGAACCGGTCAAGGCCGTTGTCGGTGCCGATCCAGAGGATGCCTTGCGCGTCCTCGACCATCTCGAACAGCGTGTTGTCGCCCAGGCCCCCGGGGTTGCGCGGATCGTGGCGCCAGGCCTGGCGCACCCGCAAGTCGTCGTCCAGCTGATACAGGCCGGCGCGCGTCACGGCCCAGAGCACGCCGTCGCGCGTGCGCTTCACGGCCTGCACCGTGGCCATGCCCAGGCCCGGCAGCTCGACCCGCCGGAAGGGCCCGCCGCGCACGTCGCTCCAGGCCAGCGCGCCCGCGGTGCCGACGTACAGGCGCTCGCCGACAATCGACAGGCTGTGGACCACGTCGCTCGGCAGCGAGTCGCCGCGCCCGGCCTGGTGGCGCTGCTGCGAGCTGGCGCCGGTCTCTGGGTCGAGCAGGACCAGGCCGCCGCCGGTGGTGCCGATCCAGAGCTTGCCGTCGGCGCGCACCGCGATGTCGCGCGCCTTCTCGAAGCCGATCCGGTAGCTGCCCTCGGGACGGAAGCTGTAGTTCGAGAAGCCGCCGCTGGCCAGGTCGGTGCGCGAGAGGCCGCGAAAACGGGTGCCGACCCAGAGCGTGCCGCTGCGGTCGATGCGGATCGCGGCGATCTGGTTGTCGGCCAGGCTGTGGGCGTCGAGCGGCCGGTTGCCGTAGGCGACGAAGCGCCCGCTGGCGGGGTCGCGCCAGCGCACGCCGTCGACGTCGGTGCCGACCCAGAGCGTGCCGCCGGCGTCGTGGTACAGCGCCAGGATGCGCACGTTGCCGACGCCCTCGCTTGAACCGATCGTGCGCCGGCGCGGCGCCGCCTCCCCCAGGCCCCAGGCCTCGAGGCCGGCGTCGGTGCCGATCCAGAGCGTGTCGCGCGGGCCCATCGAGAGCGTGTTGACGCGCGCCCGGCGCGGGTCGGCGTCCGAGGGCGCGAAATGTTCGAGGTGCTTTGCGCCGGGCGCCAGCCGTCCCACCCCGCGCGAGGTGCCGGCCCACAGCGCGCCATGGCCGTCGAAGGCGAGCGTGGTGACGGTGTTTCCGCCCAGGCCGCCATCGTGGCCCGGGTGGCGGATCGTGCTGAAGGCGCCGCTGGCCGGATCGAAGCGCTTGATGCCGTCGCTGGTGCCGAGCCAGAGCATGCCCTGGCGGTCGGCGGCGATCGCGTTGACGCTGCGGTTGCTGCTCGCGGGCGTGCCGGCATCGGCCAGCGCATAGCGCACGAACTTGCCGGCGGCCGCGTCGAAGCGCGCCAGACCGCCCTTGGTGCCGAACCAGAGGCGCCCCTCGGCGTCCTCGAAAGATGCATTGATGAAGCTGTCGGGAAGCGAATCCGGGTCTCGCGGGTCGGTCCGGTAGACCGTCATCCGGTAGCCGTCGTAACGGTTCAGGCCGGCCTGGGTGCCAAACCACATGAAGCCCTGGCGGTCCTGCAGGATGGTGAGCACGGATTCCTGCGACAGGCCGTGTTCGATCGACACTTGCTCGAAGCGCAGGCTGCGCGGCGTGGCCGCGGTGGCAATGTCGCCCAGCGCCAGCACGCAGGGCAGCGCCGCCAGCACGGTGCGCACCGCGGTTGCGCTCGCGCGCAAGGTGATGCCCAGCATAGTTTCTTGGAATCGAAATGCAGAACGCCTAATCTACCAGAGGATGCCAAACAGTTGTAATAAATTAAGACTTCCGCAATGCCGACGCCGCTGCTATAATTCGTCTCACGGGCGGCTGTAGCTCAGCTGGATAGAGTACTTGGCTACGAACCAAGGGGTCGTGGGTTCGATTCCTGCCAGCCGCACCACGAATATCAGGGCCAGATCGCGAGATCTGGCCTTTTTCGTTTGTACCCTGCTGCACGTAGAGTGTGTGAAAAAATCGTCAGAGCAAGGCGCATCGGCGGACCGCGAAGACAGTACGCTGGTACGGCGAGACGAATGCAACGCCGCGATGGCGATTTTTTCACACGCTCTACGGATCTGGCGCCGCCCACGCGTTCAACCAGCTTCGGAAACCCCGCGTCTCCTCACGCTGCGTTTGAACGCGTGGGCGGCGCCTGGATCGACAATGCGCATCCGCCATGATGGAGCCGACCACCCTGCGGTGATTTCGCCCGCGTCAGCCAGACACTTCCCAAATCCACGATACCCCGCTATAATGCGGGCCTTGGGCGGCTGTAGCTCAGCTGGATAGAGTACTTGGCTACGAACCAAGGGGTCGTGGGTTCGATTCCTGCCAGCCGCACCAACGAATACGAAGGCCAGATCGCGAGATCTGGCCTTTTTCGTTGTGGGCCGCCAGGCATCGTAGCCGGCGTCGGGCGGGCACTTCCCAAATCGCCGGTGCCCCGCTATAATGCTGGCCTTGGGCGGCTGTAGCTCAGCTGGATAGAGTACTTGGCTACGAACCAAGGGGTCGTGGGTTCGATTCCTGCCAGCCGCACCAACGAATACGAAGGCCAGATCGCAAGATCTGGCCTTTTTCGTCGGCGCGCCCGACCGGCGAACATGGCGCCGGATTGCGGGGGCCTCATGAACACTTCCCATTTTGTCCATGCCCCGCTATAATGCGTGCTTCGGGCGGCTGTAGCTCAGCTGGATAGAGTACTTGGCTACGAACCAAGGGGTCGTGGGTTCGATTCCTGCCAGCCGCACCACAGTTTCAAGGAAATGGCTCAGAAGAGATTCTGAGCCATTTTTCTTTTCCGCCCTGCTGTTCCCTCCCCTCGCTCCCCTTCTCCCCCTCAAGCAAACTCCGCCGCCGGCGCCCGTCTCTTTGTCTTAACCGGGGCTTAGCTCGGCAGAGGACTCCATCCCCTGTTTTGATAGGAGTCGGCTGACGTTACCCAAGCAACTCAGCTGCCTTTTCCGCTCAACAATTGTCTTGTATTGTCCCTCCTATGAGAAGCCTTTTCAAGCAGTCAGCGACCGAACTTCCTGGATAGCATCGACTGTCGCCGCAGCGTCACAGCTCTTGCAAAAGACGTAAATCAGCCACTCCCTTTGCCAGCATGAAGTCCCCGATTGCCATAACCCGGCCGCAGGACGCGGCTGATTTCGCGAGAGGACGTTATGAAAAAATCTTTGATTGCCGCAGTGGTGTTGGCAAGCGCATCGTTCGGCGCCCCGGTTGCATGGGCGCAAACCGATGTCAGCAGTCCGCCACAGGCCCTCGACCTGGTCGACAACTCCGCGTTTTTCAGTGGCAGCTTCGAAGCCGGCAATAGCGGAACTATCTTCGCAGACCGTTTCACCTTCACCATCGCCGATACCGTCGGCCTGAACCTCGATGCCATCGTCGCCTCGGTGAGCCGTACCGCCGAAGTCGGCCTCGACATCACCCGCTTCTGGCTATTCGAGGGCAACGATACCCTGCTGAGCCAGGGTATCTCGCTGGAAGGCGGTGCGACGGACGTGTGGACGGTCGCCGGGGGCAACCTGAGCGCGGGGGACTATTACCTGCGCGTGAACGGCACCATTGTCTCGGACGACGGCGCATCGTTCGGCGGGGCGATGATGCTGGTGCCGGTGCCGGAACCGGAGGCGTACGGCATGCTGCTGGGCGGCCTGGGCATCCTGGGCTTCCTGGCGCGGCGCCGCAAGGCCAGATAATCGCCTGGCCCGGTACGGCGGGGGCATCGCGTCGTTCCCGCTGTACCTTTCCGCCCTGCCCTGGGCAGGGTGCAGGTTTAGTTGCGCAGCTTCTTGATGACGCTGCGGTTGCCCAGGATTTCCTCGATCTGTTCGAACCGCACCGGCTTGACCATGTGATGGTCGAACCCGGCCTCGAAGGCGAGCTGGCGGTCCTTTTCCTGGCCCCAGCCGGTCACCGCGATCAGCACCGTCATCGGGCCGCAGGAGAGCTTGCGGATGCCGCGCGCCAGGTCGTAGCCCGACATTTGCGGCAGGCCGATGTCGAGGAAGGCGTAGTCCGGGCAGAAGCGCGCCGCGGCCGCCAGTGCATCGGGGCCGTTGTGGGTGATGACCACGCTGTGGCCCATGGCGGTCAGCAGCGCGCCGATGCTGTTGACGAAATCGACGTTGTCGTCGGCCAGCAGGATGCGGTAGGTTTCGGCACTGATGAAGGCGGCCGGCGTCGGCTTGGTCGGCAGTTCCGGCTCGACCACGATCGGCAGGCGCACCGTGAAGCGGCTGCCGCGTCCCAGGCCGTCGCTCGAGGCGGCGATGGTGCCGCCGTGCAGCTCGACGAGTTTGCGCGCCAGCGACAGGCCCACGCCCAGGCCGGCATTCGTGCGCTCGAGGGTCGAATCGACCTGCACGAACATCTCGAACACCGAGTCGAGCATTTCGGGCGCCAGGCCGATGCCGGTGTCGGTCACGTCCAGCACCAGGGTCTTGTCCTCGACATGCGCAGCCAGGGTCACGCGGCCGCCGCGGTTGGTGTACTTGGCGGCGTTGTTGAGCAGGTTCGACAGGATCTGCGCCAGGCGCGTGGCGTCGCCGTGCAGGAACACCGGGCGGTCCGGCAAGTCGATCGCCAGCTCGTGCCCATGCAGCTCGATATACGAGCGCACCACTTCCATGGCGTCGTTGACGACCGCCTTGAGTTCGACCCGACCCATCTTGATGGCGAACTTGCCGGTATTGATGCGCGACACGTCGAGCAGGTCGTCCACCAGGCGCACCATCTGGCGCAGCTGGCGTTCCATGATGTCGGTCGCGCGCTGGGTGGCCTGGGCGTCGCCGCTGCGGATGCGCAGGATGTCGAGGCCGGTGCGGATCGGCGCCAGCGGGTTCCTCAGTTCGTGCGCGAGGGTCGCCAGGAATTCGTCCTTGCGGCGGTCGGCCACGATCAGCGCGTCCTCGGCTTTCTGGCGCACGTCCATTTCGTGTTCGAGCGTGCGGTTGGCTGCCTGCAAGGCGTCGGCACGGCGCCCGATCTCGGCCAGCATGTCGTTGAAGGCTTCGACCAGCACCCCGATCTCGCCGCTGTTATTGCCGGGCACGCGCAGCGTGAAGTCGCGCTGCTGCATCACCTGGCGCGCCACGTTGGTCACCGCCTCCAACGGGCGGGTAATAGCCGCCTGCAAGCGCGAGGCGACCAGGGCCGCAATGACGAGCGCGCCCAGCATCACGCCGCCGAGGATGGCGCCATAGTTCAGCAGGCGTTCCACCAGGCCGTAGCGCGAGCGCAGGAAGACGGTCCCTACCGCTTCGCCGTTTTCGACGATGTTGTGCCAGACCTCGAGATGGCCGCGCTCGATGCGGTAGCCGGCCGCCAGCGGGCGCGGCGGCAGCGCCTGTTCGGTACCGGCCTTGGCATAGGTCGCAAAGCGCGCG
Source organism: Massilia sp. (assembly GCA_031398335.1). Classification (GTDB taxonomy): domain Bacteria; phylum Pseudomonadota; class Gammaproteobacteria; order Burkholderiales; family Burkholderiaceae_D; genus Telluria. The sequence goes on along the minus strand of JANNNC010000006.1, from coordinate 7,468 downwards.
CCGGTATTCGCGTACACCGCGCCGGCCAGGATTTGCGGACGCGCGCGCAGCACGGAGAGCTGCTGCTGGGCGGTCAGGGCGTCGTTGAAGGCCAGGGCCGGCGCGGTGACGCTGGCCATGATGTCGGCCTGGGTGGTGAGATCGTCCACCCAGTAGCGCTGGAAGGTGCGCAGGTCGAGCAGGAGCATGGCGACCGAGGCCGACAGGAGCGCCGCCAGCGTCGTGAAGACGGCCATTTTGATCAGTTTGCTGCGAACGGAACCGCCGTCGTGCGAATGCCTGCGAGACTGCATCAGCTTGTTCCCTTTACCACGCGATTGGCGACCGTAAGCAGGCGCGAACTGAGTTTCACGTTATTCCTCTATGCCGATTCGAGCGAGACGTCGAAACGCACCCGCTCCTCGATAATCCTGAAATTGATGACGCTGCCGGCTTGCAGGCCTTGTTCGCACTCGGTGACCGGCAGCAGGGCCGCCGCGTCGGTCGATGCGGTGCGCAGGATGCGCGCCGCGCGTGCGTTGTCGGCGCCCGCCACGAACAGCAGGTGGACCTGGCCCGGCTCGCCTTCGCGCAGGGCGCGCACGACGATCGGACGGCCGCGCACCTGGCGCCCCGCGACCACCCGCGCCAGCTCGGCCGCCATGTCGTCGGAACCGATCACGCCGATCGTCACCGGGGCGGCGCTGTCGGCAAAGGCGGCGGCGGGAAAGTCGGTATAACCGAGAAATTTATACAGGAAGGCCGCCTTCACGCGGCGCTCGAGCGCCTGGCTGCTGCCGCTTTGCGCAACCGCCGGCAATGGCGGCGCGGCGGCGGCCGCGAACACCACCGGGGCGCAGGCCAGCGACCAGCCGGCGATGCGGCCGGCCACGCGCCAGCGCGTGCGCGCGGATGACGACAGCTGCGGAATGCGGGAAAAGCGGTGTTGCATCATTGGCCGGGGTTAAATTTGCAAGTCGCGCTCATTGCTGATGCGATCGATCGCCTGGCGCACACCCGCTTCGCCAGACCCGGCATGCCCGTCGGACAGCAGCGCGCGTGCCGCCCCGCACCGCCTGCGCGGCGCAGGGTGCGCCTCCACTGTACCCGGACTTCCGTATTGCGAAGCGATGAATTGTTTCGTAACATATGTCATGGTAAAACATTTTCTTCAATGCACCAAGCAAGTGCGCACTGGCTTGCACATATCCACCAGCCATATCGAACGTCAATGACTGTCATCAGGAATCTAAATTGGTGTTCGGCGTTGCAATTGCAGCATAATTCTTCCTGTCTCCTCTATCTCCTCCTCGGAAATAGATTCAGCCCGCTCCCTGTGAGCGGGCTTTTTTTTGGGCGACTCTCGGCAAGACATTGCTATCATTGCCCGAACGCCGCCCAGGCGACATCCGGGAGACCAGCTTGACCCAGCCTGACGCAGCCCACCCCTCGATCGAATTCTGGTTCGAATTCGGCAGCAACTACAGTTATTTGTCCGCGATGCGGATCGAGGCACTGGCGCGCGCCGCCGGCGTGAAGGCGCTGTGGCGCCCTTTCCTGCTGGGGCCCATCTTTCGCGAACTCGGCTGGAGCACCTCGCCCTTCGTCCTGCAGCAAGCCAAGGGCCGCCACATGTGGCGCGACATGGAGCGCCAGGCGGCAAAACATGGCTTGCCCTGGCGCCGCCCGAGCGTCTTTCCGCGCAGCGCCCTGCTGCCGATGCGCGTGGCGACCCTGGGGGCGCTTGAGCCCTGGATCGGCCAATTCTGCCGCCGCGTGATGGAGCAGAACTGGGTCCACGACCGCGAGATCGACGACGAGGCCGTCGTGCGCGCCGCCCTGGCCGGCCTGGTGCCTGAACCCGCCGCGCTGCTTGCAGCCGCCCTCGCCCCGGACAACAAGCTGCGCCTGCGCGCGAATACGGAAACGGCGGCGGCGCGCGGCATCTTCGGGGCGCCGACCTTTTTTGTGGGCGACGAGATGTTTTGGGGCGATGACCGGCTCGAAGACGCCCTCGCACTGGCTGCCGGCCGTCGCGCATGAGGCGCCTGCGCGCCGATCCGATCCCGCGCGCCGGCGCGCCGCGCTTCAGCGCGCCGACAAGCGGCAGGCAATTAGTGTACGATTCGGCCATGTTTTTGAATACACAACAGGTCGTTTCCCATGCTCGCTTCCGGTAAGTCCGTCCGCACCGTTTCCTCCTACGACTGGAGCGCCAGCGCGCTGGGCGATCCCGCGCTCTGGCCGCAGCCCTTGCGGCAGGCCGCCGACCTGATGTTCAACACGCCGTTGCCGATGCTGCTGGCCTGGGGCGAGCAGCCGATCGTGCTGTGCAACGAGGCCTACGGCGCCCTGGCCGGCCCGGGTTTCAGCCGGGTGCCGGGCGGCTCGGTGCCGGCGGTGCTGCCGCCGCCGTTCGCGGCGGCCGGCGCGGCGCTGGCGGCGGCGCGCCGCGGCGAACCGGCGCTCATTGCCGGCGCCGCCGTCAATTTCGGCGCCGGGCAGACCCATTTCGACCTGCACTTCACCCCGGTCGGCAGCGAAGGCGTGCTGTGCGCGCTGGCCATGGCCGAACCCGAGCAGGCCAGCGCAAACGAAGCGCCGGGCACCCTCAGCATCCTGGTGGTCGAGGACAACCTCGATTCGCAATACCTGGTGTGCGAGATGCTCAAGGCCTTCGGTTACGAAGCCGACGGCGTGGCCCATCCGGACGACGCGCTGGCGCACCTGGCGGTGCGCCATTACCACGTGCTGTTTACCGACGTCAGCCTGCCGGGCATGTCGGGCGTGGACCTGGCGCGCCTGTCGATCGAGCGCTATCCGCACCTGAAAGTGATTTTCGCCTCCGGGTATGGCGACATGTTGCTGCGCCATCTCACTTTCCCTTACCAGTCGCTGCAAAAGCCGTACGAGCTCGACCAGCTGCAGGACGCGCTCGGGCAAGTCACCAGTGCACTGCGGGCGGGCACCTGAGTGAGCGACAACCGCGACGACCTCGAAACGCTGCGCGCGGCCGCGCTGTGCAATGCCTCGCCCGTGGAAGCCGTGCACCAGGAGGCCGACGCCGAGCTGATGGCCGCCAAGGAGGCGCTGCGCCAGGCCAATGAGCGCATGGAAAACATGCTCGAAAGCCTGACCGATGCCTTCTGCGCGGTCGACTTCGACTGGCGCATCACCTATGTCAACGGACGCGCCCTGCAACTGCTGGCGCCCCTGAACAAGTCGCGCGAAGGCCTGCTCGGCCAGCGCCTGTGGGAGGAATTCGAGGAGCTCGCCGGCACCAACCTGGCGACCGAACTCGAGCGTGCGATGAGCTCGCGCCAGACCGGCAGCCGCGAATTCTTCTATCCGCGCCTGGCCGTCTGGATCGAGGCGCGCATGTACCCGTCGCCGGACGGCCTGACCCTGTATTTCCAGGACATCACGCGGCGCCGTGCCGACCAGCAAGCCCTGGTCGAAGGCAATAGCCGGCTGCAGGTGGCGCTGGCCGCGGGGCGCCTGGGCGACTGGCGCTGGGACGCCGCCGACGACCGCATCAACCTGGGCGAACGCGCCGCCGAAATCCTCGGGCTCGCACCCGAGACCCCGCTCGCCTGGCCCGAATTGCGGGCGCGCCTGGACGAGCCGGACCGCGAAACCGTACGCCACGCAGTGCTGCATGCGTTTGCCTCGCACAGCGACCTGAACATCGAATGCCGCCTGCTGCCCGACGGCGGCCAGACGCGCTGGATCGCGCTGGTCGGGCGCGCCGACTACGCCGATCCCGCGCAGCGCGACAGCGTCACCGGGATGACCGGCGTTATGCAGGACATTTCCTCGCGCAAGAATGCCGAGGACAGCCTGCGCCAGAGCGAGGAAGTGCTGCGGGCGCTGGCCAACACCATCCCGCAACTGGCCTGGATGGCCCAGGCCGACGGCGCCATCGTCTGGTTCAACGAGCGCTGGTACGACTACACCGGCACCACGCCGGACGTCGCCACCGGCTGGGGCTGGCAAGACACGGTCGAGCCGGACGCCCTGCCCGCCATGCTGGAACACTGGCGCGCCTCGATCCGCAGCGGCGAACCGTTCGAGATGGAATACCCGATCCGCGGCGCCGACGGCCAGTACCGCTGGTACCTGACGCGGGTGAACGCCGTACGCGACCGCAACGGCAAGGTGGTGCGCTGGTTCGGCACGAATACCGACGTCGACCAGGTCAAGCGCGTCGAACAGGCCCTGCGCGAAGAATCGAAAGTGCTCGAGCTGCTCAACAACACGGGCGGTGCGCTGGCCTCCACGCGCGACCTGCGCTCGCTGCTGCAGGTGGCCACCGACGCCGCCAGCGGGATTGCCGGCGCGCGCTTCGGCGCTTTCTTCTACCATGGCAAGGAAAGCGAAGGACCGAAGTTCTCGCTGTATACATTGTCGGGCGGCACTTCGAATGAATTCACGAGCTTCGGCGAGCCGCAGGCCAACACCCTGTTCGGCCCGAGCTTCCGCGGCGCAGGCGTGATCCGCTCGAGCGACATCACCGACGACCCGCGCTACGGACCCAGCCCGACGCAGTTCAGCCTGCTGTCCGGCCAGCCGACGGTGCGCAGCTACCTCGCCGTGCCGGTCATGGCCGGCTCCGGCGAAGTGCTGGGCACGATGTTCTTCGGCCACCCGGAGCCGGGCATCTTCACCGAACGCACCGAGCGCATCGTGCGCGGGATCGCCGCCCAGGCCGCGGTCGCGCTCGACAATACGCGCCTGTACGAAGCGGCCCAGCAGGCAGCCGAAGAACGCAAGATCCTGCTGGAAAGCGAGCGCGAGGCGCGCGCCGAGGCCGAACGCTCGAGCCAGATGAAGGACGAATTCCTGGCCACGCTCTCGCACGAACTGCGCACCCCGCTCTCGGCCATCCTCGGCTGGGCGCAGGTGCTGCGCCGCGGCGGCAAGGACGAGGCCGACCTGCAGCGCGGCCTGCAGACGATCGAGCGCAATGCGCGCGCCCAGGCACAACTGATCGAAGACTTGCTCGACATGAGCCGGATTACGTCGGGCAGTGTGCTGCTCGACATGCAGACCCTGAACCCGCAGGGCTTCCTCGATGCGGCGATTGAAACCGTACGCCCGGCGGCCGACGCCAAGAACATCCGCATCGAGAAACGCTTCGCCCTGAACACGGGCATGGTCGCCGGCGACCCGGCGCGCCTGCAGCAGGTCGTGTGGAATTTGCTCTCGAATGCGATCAAGTTCACGCCGCGCAACGGCCTGGTGACGGTCGAGCTTAGCGGACGCGACGGTTCGGTAATGGTGACGGTGCGCGATACCGGCGCCGGCATCCGCCCGGAATTCATCACCCATGTGTTCGAGCGCTTCCGCCAGGCCGACGCCTCGATGACGCGCCGCCATGGCGGCCTGGGACTGGGCCTGGCCATCGTCAAGCACCTGATCGAGCAACATGGCGGCACGGTGCGCGCCGAGAGCCCCGGCGAGGGACTGGGTGCGAACTTCTCGTTCGAGCTGCCGCTGGCCAAGGCGCCGACCCGCGCCGAGCGCCGCGCCAGCATGATCATCGGCGCCCCGCCGCCGGCCGCGCCCGACCTGACCTTGCGCGACCTGACCGGGGTCTCGGTGCTGGTGGTCGACGACGATCGCGACGCGCGCGAGCTGATCGCCCGCATCCTGACCGACTGCCATGCGAAAGTGCGTATCTCGGCCAGTGCGCGCGAGGCCTTCGAGGCCCTGCAGGCCGACATGCCGAACCTGCTTATTAGCGACCTGGGCATGCCCGAAGTCGATGGTTTTGAATTATTGTCCTGGATTAGGGCGTTGCCGCGCGACCGCGGCGGCCTGCTGCCCGCGGTCGCCCTGACGGCCTTTGCCCGTTCGGAAGATCGCTTGCGCGCCCTGGAAGCGGGCTTCTCCTCGCATATTTCGAAGCCGGTCGAGCCGAGCGAATTGATCGACGCAGTGGGCTCGCTGGTGCGTCCAACTGAGGGGCGTCAGCGTTAATGAAGTTCCTACTATCCGACGCGGCGCTGTCCTACAAGAAATTCTTTGGGCTTTGGTAGACTAATTGAAGTGGGAAAGTTGGATTCCTGTAAAGAAAGTAGTTTCCTTCCTGTACCTATTTCGACGAGAAAAAGCATGCCGAGCAGACAAGAAATTCTGAACGCCAAAATCCTGGTCGTGGACGATTCGCCAGACAATATCGAATTGATGGAAGAGATATTGCGCGAGGAAGGCTACGGCAACGTCAGCTCGACCATGGAGCCGGAGCAGGTCTGCCCGCTGCACCGCGAGCACAATTACGACCTTATCCTCCTCGACCTGCAGATGCCGGGACTGAACGGTTTCCAGGTCATGAAGAGCCTGAAGGAAATCGAAAAAGGCGGCTACCTGCCGGTTCTCGCCCTCACCGCCCAGCCGAGTTTCAAGATTGCGGCCCTGGAAGCCGGTGCGCGCGACTTCATCAGCAAACCCTTCGATCTGCTGGAAGTGCACAAGCGCATCCACAACATGCTGGAAGTGCGCCTGCTTTATAAAGAGCTTGCCCAATATTCCCGCGCCCAGCAGGAACTGGCCCTGCACGACGCCCTCACCGGACTGCCGAACCGGCGCCTGCTGGAAGACCGCATCGAAAGCGCCCTGCAGCATGCCAACCGCAGCCACGCCAAGGCGGCGATCATGTATCTCGACCTGGATGGCTTCAAAGCGATCAACGACACCTACGGCCACGCTTATGGCGACGAGATCCTGAAAATGGTGTCGCAGCGCCTGCTGGCGACTTCCCGCAAGGAAGACACGGTCGCGCGCCTGGGCGGCGACGAATTCATGGTCGTGCTGGGCGATATCCACAGCCTGGCCGACGCGCAAGGGCCCGCGGCGAAGCTGGTCGATGCGCTGGTCGAGCCCTTCTTCATCAACGACCTGACCCTGCGCCTGTCGACCTCGATCGGGATCAGCATCTACCCGGATGACGCCGAATCGGTCGACGCCCTGATCAGCATCGCCGACTACGCCCTGTACGAAGCCAAGCGCGCCGGCAAGAACCGCTTCTGCTCCACCGGCAGCGCGCCGAAGATGGCGGCCAAGACGCCGGCAAAGCAGGCCGTGCCGGAGCTGGTGCCGCACAGGTAGGCGTTTTTTGGCAGCAAACGACAGGCCCGTTTCCGAGTCATCGGCACTGGGCCTTTTGCATTTGCAGGGTGGGTCGGGCGGCGATGCGCTCGTGGGCCCACGCGGTACGGCGTGTGCGGGCCAAAAAATTGTCTCGCCAAGACGAGGTTGCACCGCTTGGGCTCTAGAGACCATTCTTGTTACCCATCGGCCGCGGAGATGGTTGAACATGACGAAGCCACCCCCCACAAACGAAAGAGGCGCGCGGACCCGCCTGAATGCGGATACGTGCGCCGTCCTCAGCGAACGCCGTGCGGCGCCCGCTTGTTGATTACATCAAGCCGTCCCGACGTCTTTCGACCCGGTGTGCGCGGCGCCGACATTCGTATGCCCGCAGGCT
>JANNNC010000221.1:0-25910 GCA_031398335.1 Massilia sp. | reverse complement strand
CTGCTCACGGCCGCGCCCTGCGCCGGCGCGCTTGCCACGCTCGACGGCTGCGCGCTCGCAATGTTGCCGCCCGCCGCCCCCGGCACGGCAGCGGCGCCGGCGGATTCCGCGGCCGGCGCCCGCCCCCTGCGCCGCCTCGGCGCGCCGCTGATGCTGGCGGCGCGCATGGTGCTGCGCCGGCCCCGGGTGCGCCAGCTGGCGCTGCGCATCCTCAAGCGTTTTCCAGGCCTGTATGCGCGCGCCTACCGCATGATGATGGCTACCGGGGCCGCCGCCAGCGCGGCGCCCGAAGCCGCACAGGACGACAAGGTCGACACGCTGTCGCCGCGCGCGAATGCCATCCTGCGCAACCTGCGCGCGCTCCAGGCCGGCGCGCCGCGCCCGGAGAATGCGCGCCCGCGCCTGGCCTTCGTCTCGCCCTTGCCGCCCGCGCGCACCGGCGTGGCCACCTATGCAATCGAGCTGCTGGCGGAACTGGCTGGCCATTTCGAGATCGAGCTTGTCGTCGCCCAGATCGACGCCGTCGTGCCGCCGGCCTTGGCCCACCTGCCCCTGCGCCAGGCGGACTGGTTCCTCGCGCATGGCGCGCAGTACGACCAGGTGCTCTACCAGGTCGGCAACAGCCCCTTCCACAGCCACATGTTCGCGCTGCTGGCGCGCCATCCGGGCGTCGTCGTGCTGCACGACTTCTTCCTCGGCGGCGCGCTGGTGCATGCGCAGATGAGCGGCGCCGATCCGCGCGCCTGGAGCGAGGCGCTGCTGCACGCGCACGGCTACGCGGCGGTGCGCGCCAGCGAATCGGCGGCCGGGCGCGGCCAGGCGCACAAGGACTGGCCATGCAGCCTGGCGGTGCTGGAAAACGCGACCCGCACCATCGTCCACTCGCGCCACGCGCGCCAGCTGGCCAGCGACTGGTTCGGCCCGCAGGCCGCGCAGGCGGTCGACGTCATCCCGCACCCGCGCACCCCGCCTGCGCCGATCGAACGCGCCGCCGCGCGCGCCGCGCTCGGCATTCCCGATGACTGCTTCCTCGTCTGCAGCTTCGGCTTCATTGCGCCCAACAAGCTGACCCACGAACTGCTGCGCGCCTGGACCGGGTCCTCGCTGCACGCCGAGCGCAATTGCGCGCTGGTCTTCGCCGGCGCCAACCACGACAGTCCCTACGGCGTCGAGGTCGAGGCGCTGATCCGCGCCGCCGGCGCGCAGGCGAATATCCGCATCGCCGGCTGGCTCGACGACGCCGTCTACCGACAATACCTGCAGGCGGCCGACGTCGGCGTGCAGCTGCGCACGAACGCGCACGGGGAGAGCTCGGGCGCGGTCCTCGACTGCATGAACTACGGCTTGCCGACGATCGTCAACGCCAACGGCTCGATGGCGGAACTCCCGGCGGACGCGGTGTGGCAGTTGCCCGACGCCTTCGAGGTGGCCGCATTGAGCGCGGCCCTGGACACGCTTCGCCGCGATCCCGCGCGGCGCGCGGCGCTGGGGCGGCGCGCCGTGGCGCTGCTGGACGCCGATTTCCGCCCGGCCCGCTGCGCGCGGCTCTACCTGGACACGCTGGAACGCGCGCGCGCCGCCACCGGGGCGCGGCACGCCGCCTGGCGCGCGGCGCTGGCCCGGGCCGCAACCGAACCAGGCCTGGTCGCGCTGGCCGCGACGCTGGCCGGCGAGGAAAGCGCCGTGCGGCGCCAGCTGCTGGTCGACGTCAGCGACTGGGCCGCGCCCGGCGCCGCGCCGGACCCGCTGGCGGCCAGCCAGCTGCGCGAATTGCTCGGCCAGGCGCCTGCCGGCCTGCGCGTCGAGCCGGTCGTCCTCGATACCGCCGGCGGCGTGCCCTGCTACCGCCAGGCGCGCAACAGCGCCGGGCGCCTGCTCGGCCTGGGCTGGACGGCGCAGGAAGAACCGGTGATCGACGTCCACGCCGGCGACATCTATTACGCGCCGGACGCCGCCTCGCCGGCGGTGCGGCGTGCGTCCGATGCCGGCCTGCTGGCGGCCTGGCGCGCGCGCGGCGTGCAGGTCAACCTGCTGGTGCACGGCGCCGGCGCCGGCGCGCTGCCTGGCGCCGACCGCCTGATTTGCGCCTCGCGGGCGATTGCACAACAGTTGGCGGCCGAATCGGCTGCCGGCGCGGGGCAGGATCGCGTGGGGTGATTTCCGCCCGAGCCCGACGGCTTATAATAGCGGTTGACCCGAATCGAGCTACTTGGCAATCATGCAAACCACCACCGATCACACGGCGCCGGCCCCCGGCGCCGCCAACGCCGCCGCAGGCAGCGGCCGCTACGTCAACATCGCCGCTTATCAATTCGTCAGCTTCGACGACACCGAAGCGATGCGTCCGCAGTACCAGGCGATCTGCGCGGAGCTGAATTTAAAAGGCACGATCCTGCTCACGCCGGAAGGCATCAACATGTTCCTGTCGGGCCTGCGCGCCGACATCGACGCCTACCTGGCCTGGCTGCGCGGCGACGCGCGCTTCGCCGACATCGAGGTCAAGGAAAGCCTGTCGGAAGAGCAGTCGCACAAGCGCATGCTGGTGAAGATCAAGAAAGAGATCATCACCATGCGCATGCCGCTGATCAAACCGGAACTGGGCCGCGCGCCCGCCGTCGATCCGCTCACGCTCAAGCGCTGGCTCGACCAGGGCCACGACGACGCCGGCAAACCTGTGGTGATGGTCGACACCCGCAACGATTTCGAGGTCGACGTCGGCACCTTCGACAACACCGTCGACTACCGGATCGCCAAGTTCACCGAGTTCCCCGAAGTGATCGCCGCCCACAAGGACGACTTCGCCGGCAAGACCGTGGTCACGTTCTGCACCGGCGGCATCCGCTGCGAAAAGGCGGCGATCCACATGCAGAACATCGGCTACGACAACGTCTACCAGCTGGAGGGCGGCATCCTGAAGTATTTCGAGGACGTCGGCGGCGCCCATTACACGGGCGATTGCTTCGTGTTCGACTACCGTACCGCGCTCAACCCGAAGCTCGAGCCGACCGTTATCACCCAGTGCTTCGCCTGCCGCGCCATCGTCACGCCGCGCGAGCAGCTCTCGCCGCAGTACGTGTATGGCGTGGCGTGCCCGCATTGCGCGGACCGTCCGGCCGCCTGAGGATGGCGCGCCCGCCTGCTTCTGCGCCGTCCGCCGCGACCGTCCCGCAGCGCGCCAAACGCCTGCTGCGCCAGTTCGTCAAAGCCGGCGGGCTGCGCGCGGTCGCCTTTATCGTGGCGCGCCCCGGCCTCGACGAATTTTTGCGCCGTCAGATCTACCGCTTCCCGATGCTGGCCGGACGGGTGCGCGCGGCGGTGGCCAATTCGCGCCGCGCCGACTGGCAAAGCCTGCCCGTGCTGCTCGCCGATGAAGCCGAATTGAGCGAAAACGCGCGCCAGGTACTGCACGACCTGCGCCGCAGCCTCGAACACACCCACACCCCGTAACCCCGGACCGCCATCCCATGCGCATCATCCTCGACCTGCAGGCCTGCCAGGCTTCCAGCATGCACCGTGGCATAGGCCGCTACTCGATCGCGCTGGCGCTGGCCATGGCCCGCAACAGCGGCGCGCACGACCTGCGCATCGTTCTCAACGAGGAGTATCCCGACAGTGTCGGCGCGCTGCGAAAAGCCTTCGATGGGCTGATGCCGCAATCGCACATCACGACCTTCACCACGCCGGTGCCGGCCAGCGAAGTCGATCAGCGCAATGCCTGGCGCGTACGTGCGGCCGAACGCATCCGCGAACACGTGCTGGCCGGCCTGCGTCCCAATATCGTGCACGTGGCCAGCCTGTTCGAGGGCTTGAGCGACAATTCCGTGTCCTCGGTGGCGCAGGAAACGCATACCATCGACACCGCCGTCACGCTCTACGACCTGATTCCGCTGATGCGCAAGGAGCGCTACCTGGGCGACCCGAACGTGGCCGCCTGGTATTACCGCAAGCTGGAGAGCCTCAAGCGGGCCGACCTGCTGCTGGCCATCTCGGGCTCGGCGCGCCGGGAGGGCATCGAACTGCTCGGCCTGGCGCCGGAGCAGGTGGTGAATATCTCGTCGGCGGTCGACGCCGGCTTCCGTCCGCGCCTGCTGGCGCCCGGGGCGCGCGCCGACCTGCTGGCGCGCCATGGCCTGCGCCGCGACTTCATCATGTACACCGGCGGCATCGACTACCGCAAGAACATCGAGGGCCTGATCGAGGCTTATGCGCGCCTGCCGGGCGCGCTGCGCGGGCGCTACCAGCTGGCCGTCGTGTGCAGCATCCAGGAATCGGACCGCCTGCGTCTGCAGCGCCTGGCCGCCAAACTGAACCTGGCCGCCGACGACCTGGTGCTGACCGGCTTCGTCTCCGACGACGACCTCATTTCGCTCTACAACTGCACGGCGCTGTTCGTCTTCCCGTCGCTGCACGAAGGCTTCGGCTTGCCCGCGCTGGAAGCGATGGCCTGCGGCGCGCCGGTGATCGGCTCGAACACCAGCAGCATCCCGGAAGTGATCGGGCGCGACGACGCCATGTTCGACCCCACCAGCGTCGACGCGATCAGCGCCGCCATGGCGGCGGTGCTGCTCGATCCCGCGCGCCAGGCCGACCTGCGTGCCTACGGGCTGGTGCAGGCGGCCCGCTTTTCCTGGGACGCGAGCGCCAAACGCGCGCTCGAGGCCTTCGAGGCGCAGCACGCGCGCCGCCCCGCGCCGCCCGGCCCTGCTAGCGCGCCACGCAAGCCGCGCCTGGCGTTCGTCGCGCCGCTGCCGCCGCAGCGCTCGGGCATCGCCGTCTACAGCGCCGACCTGCTGCCGGAACTGGCGCGCTACTACGACATCGAACTGATCCTGGCCCAGGACAGCGTCGAGGATCCGCGCCTGCGCTTCCCGCAGCGCTCGGCCGCTTGGTTCGATGCCAATGCCCACACCTACGAGCGCATCGTCTACCAGTTCGGCAATTCCGCCTTCCACACGCACATGTTCGGCCTGCTGGAACGCCATCCGGGCGTGGTCGTGCTGCACGACTTCTTCCTGAGCGGCGTCATCAGCCATGACGAAGCGGACCATCCCCTGCCCAACCATTACTGCCGCTCGCTCTACCTGGCGCACGGCTACGGCGCGCTGGCCGAGGAAAAGGAGGCTGGCCGCACCGCCTCGCTCATGCGCTATCCGTGCAACAAGGCAGTGCTCGACCGCGCCAGCGGCATGATCGTGCATTCCTCGCATGCGGTGGCGCTGGCCAACCGCTGGTACGGCGCCGGCTTTGCCGACGGCTGGCGCGTCATGCCGCTGGTCTGCCTGGTGCCAGGCGCGGACGACGACCGCGCCGCCGCGCGCGCCGAACTCGGTTTCGGCGAGGGCGACTTCGTCGTCTGCTCGTTCGGGATCCTGTCGGCGCCCAAGTGCAACGACCGCCTGGTCGAAGCCTGGATCGACAGCAGCCTGGCAAGCGATCCGCACTGTTACCTGGTGTTCGTGGGCGAAGTCGCGCCCGGACGCTTCGGCATCGCCCTGCGCGACCGCATCGCGGCGCATCCGCGCATCCGGATCACGGGCTATGCCAGCGCCGCGCTGTACCGGCGCCACCTGGCCGCGGCCGATGGCGCCGTGCAGCTGCGCGGCGGATCGCGCGGCGAAAGCTCGGGCGCCTTCCTCGACTGCCTGTCGTTCGGCCTGCCCACCATCGTCAACGCCCATGGGTCGGCCGCCGAAGTGCCGGCGCAGGCCTGCCTGCGCCTGGACGACGCGTTCGGCAACGATGCGCTGCGCCAGGCGCTTGAACGCCTGCATGGCGATACCGGCCTGCGCGCCGCCGTCAGCCGGGAAGCACGCGCCTACATGGGCGCCCAGCACGGCCACGCACACATCGCCGCCCTGTACCGCGACGCGATCGAGCATTTCGCCGACGCCAGCCGCGGCGCGGCCGAAGGGCGGCTGCTCGCCTCCGTGGCAGCCCTGGGCGCCGCGGTTCCCGACCCCGACCTGCTGCAGACGGCGGCCGCGATCGCCGTGAACCGGCCACGCACCGGCGCGCGCCAGCTGCTGGTCGACGTCAGCGCCATCGCCGCCGGTGAGGCGCCGGCCGAACGCGCGCTGATCGCCGCACTGATCGCACGCCCGCCCGCCGGCTGGCGCATCGAGCCGGTGCGCCACGACGGCACCCGCCACCGCTACGCGCGCCGCTTCACGCTCGACCTGATCGGACGCGCCGACCTGCTGATGGAAGACGCCGTCGCCGAGGCCGGCGCCGGCGACCTGCTGCTGGCATTCGACGACGGCGCCCCCGCGGCGCTGCCGGCCAGGTGGCGCGCGCGCGGCGTGGCGAGTTTGCGCCTGAACACGCCTGACGCGAACGGGGACTGGAGCGAACAGGTTGTAGCCGCGCTGGCGGCGGCAGCGGGCATCGGCACACCTGCTCTATAATAACGATCTGACAATCGCATCGAAACGCCTCCATGCTGCCCGCCACCCGAGACGCCCGCCCCGCTGCCATTCTTCCCGTGCCCGCCGCCGCATGAACACCGAATTTCAAGAAAGCACGCTGTTGGCGGCGCTGCGCGCGCAGGGCGCCGGCCTGTACGTCGAGGCCGCGCCGGCCGGCATGCAGGCCTCGGGCCTGGCGCGCGAGTTCGCAGAAGCAGGCTGGCAAGGCATCGCGCTGACGGTAGCCGAGAGCGGCGCCGGCACCGATATCGACGCCCTGTTGGTCGGCGCCGGCGTAATGCAGGCCGACTGGATGGCCGTGCGCGGCGGTAGCGCCGTGCGCGCCCTTGAACACTGGCAGGCAAGCGCCTGCCGCCCGCTGGCGCTGCTGGTCGAATCCGGGTCCCTTGCACTGCCCGCCGTACCGGCGCCGGCATGGCGCGCGACGCTGATGCGCAACGGCTACCTGTACGCGATCGGCGAGGACGGCTACCACCTTTTCATCCGCAGCGACCACGCCGCGCTGCATGCGCAAGTGGCCGAACGCGCCAGCCTGGCCTGGAACAGCCGCCTGCAGACGAGCCGCAACGCGCTGGCACTGGCGCAGCGCGAGGCCGAACAGGCGCGCAGCGCGCTGCTGATGGCCCAGGCGAACGGCATGGCGGCCAGCGCGCGCGCCACAATGCTGCGCCAGCAAATCGACGCGATTCACGCCAGCACCTCCTGGCAGAGCACCAGGCTGCTGCGCTGGGCCGCACGCCTGTGGCGCGAGCCGGGCCCGGCGCTGCGCCAGCTGCGCGGGGTCGCGCGCACGCGGCTCGCCGCCCTGCCCGCCAGGCTGCTCGGGCGCCTGGCGCAAAAAATGACCGGCAATGCGCACCTGCGCGGACGCATCGCCGCGCTGGCAGAGCGCCACCCTGCACTGGCGCGCCGCGTGAAAGCGCTGCTGGCTGGCGCCGCACCGGCGATGGACACGATGACGCCGGCGCTGCCGCCGGCGATCGACCCGAACAACATCGTCGGACCACAGTTCAAGACGCTGCTGCTCGACGAACTTGGCCGCGGCCTGCCGCCGGCGTCGAGTTAAGGATACCGCTTGCGCCTGATCTTCGACCTTTTCCCCTGCCAGACCGACTCGCGCCTGCGCGGCATCGGACGCTACTGCCTGTCGCTGGCCAAAGCGATGGCGGCCGCGCGCGGCGACCATGAACTGCGCCTGTTCGCCAACGGCCTGTATCCCGACAGTGCGGCCGACCTGCGCCACGCATTCGGCGACAGCCTGCCGCCCGGCGCCGTGTCGGCGTACACCCACCCTCCGCTGAGCGGCATCGGCATCGACGAACCGCACGAGGAGAATACGGCATCGGCGCTGATCCAGACCGCCTACCAGGCCGCCCGCGCCGATGCGGTCCTGTTTTCCAGCCCCTTCGAGGGATGGTGCGAACGCGGCATGGCCGCCCAGCCCGACGCCGTCCTGCCCTCGGGCCTGCGCGTGGCCATCCTGTACGACTTCATCCCGCTGCTGTTCCCGGCCCAGCATCTCGATCCCTCGCCGGCCTACGCCGCCTGGTTCCGCAGCCGCCTGGCAAACCTGCAGCATGTCGACCTGTTCCTCGCCATTTCGGAAGCCACGCGCTCCGACGCCATCGGCCTCCTAGACATCGCGCCCGAGCGGGTAGTCAATATCGGCGGCGCGGCCGACGCGCATTTCCGCGTGCTGGAAGACCGCGAGGCGGTCGCCGCCACCGTCCAGCGCCTCGGCGTCCGGCGCCCGTTTGTGCTCTACACCGGCAATGGCGACTACCGCAAGAACCTCGACGGCATGCTGCAAGCCTACGCGCAGCTCGATCCGGCGCTGCGCGCCAGCTTCCAGCTGGTGGTCAACCAGGTCGGCGACGGCGACCGGTTCCGCGCGCAGATGCGGCGCGCCGGCCTGCGCGAGGACGAAGTCGTCGTCACCGGGCGCATCGACGACGCCGCCCTGCTGGCCCTGTACAACGCCTGCACCGTCTTCGTGTTTCCCTCGCTGTACGAAGGGTTCGGCTTGCCGGTCCTGGAAGCGATGCACTGCGGCGCGCCGGTCATTGCGGCGAACAATTCGTCGATTCCGGAAGTGACGGGACGCGAGGACGCGCTGTTCGATGCCGCCGCGCCGGCCAGCATCGCCGCCAGCATGACGAAAGTGCTGAGCGACCATGCCTGGCGCGCCGAACTGGCACGCCACAGCCTCGAACGCGCGCGCAGCTTCGACTGGGACACGACCGCGCGGCGCGCCTGGCGCGCCATCGAACACGCCAGGCCGCGCCAGGCGCGTGCGGCAAACGGTCTCACAATTGCCGTCGTAGCCGCGGGCCAGGGCATGGACAACACCCGCGTCGTGCTCGCCGGCCTGGAAGCGCACCACACGCTGACGCCGTTCGACGCCAACGAGCTCGCGGCCACCCGCCTGCCGGGCGGCGCGGACCGCGCCCGCGCCGCGCTGGCCGCGCGCCTGGCCAACTTCGACGCCGTGCTATATGTGGCCGATGGCGCTGCGCTGTCCCCGGCCCTGGTCCACCTGATGCGCGGCGCGCCCGGCGTGCTATGGCTGACAGGCCCGGCCGGCGCCGCGCCGGCGCATGCGCCGGACCCTGGCCTGATGCTGCGCGACGCCGGCCTGCAGGGCCTGAACGCCTGGCTCGCGAGCGGCAAGGCAGCGGCGCCCGGACGCAGCCTGCACGAAGCGTTGTACTGCCTCGTGCTCGACGACGCGTCGGCGCCGGCGCAGTTGCGCCGGCGCCATGGCCTGGCCCTGCCGCCGCTGGCCTTGCTCGATACGGCCGGCAGCGCGCCGTCCGACCAGGCGGCGCGGCTGGCCGCGCTGCTGGCCGAGGCGCACGAACGCGGCTGGCGCGGCGCCGCCGCGCGCATTGCCGCCGGCTGGCACGGGCGCCAGGTCGGCGCCGTCGAGGTCGAGGTGGTATCCATGCACGCCCAGGCCAACCTGATGAGCGGACGCGCGCCGCGCCTGCTGATCGACGTCACCCAGTTGGTGCGCACCGATGCGCAGAGCGGCATCCAGCGCGTCGTGCGCAACGTCGCGCGCGAACTGTGCCTGCTCGACGAAGACCTGCCCCCCATCGAGCTGGTGCACCTGCACGACGGCCGCCTGCACCGCGCCGGCGCGATCGCCGCGCGCCTGCTCGGCCACCCGACCGGTGCGATTCCTGACGCCGTCATCGACATCCACCCCGGCGACCTGCTGTTCATGGTCGATTCGTCGTGGGAGCAGTATCCGCAATTCGTCCCCGTCTTCGACAGCGTCCGCCGGCTTGGCGGGCGCATCGTCACCGTGGTGTACGACCTGATTCCCCTGCGTATGCCGCAATTCTGCAGCGCCGGCCTGGTCGACGTGTTCCAGCGCTGGTTCGGCATGGCCGTGCGGCACAGCGACATGCTGCTGTGCATTTCGGGCGCGGTGCGCGACGATGTCGCGCTCTACATCAACGAGTACGGGATGCGCCCCGCACACTGGCTGCAGCTGGATTACTGGCGCCTCGGCGCCGACATCGTGCCCGAAAGCCACGACCAGGCGGTCCGTCCCGAAGTGGCGGCCATGGCGGCCGATGCCGGCACGCCTCTGTTCCTGATGGTCGGCACGATCGAGCCGCGCAAAGGACATATTGCGGTGCTCGATGCCTTCGACGCCTTGTGGGCGCAAGGCAGCGATGCGCGCCTGTGCCTGGCCGGCAAGGAAGGCTGGGAAGTCGACACGCTGATGCGGCGCATTCGCCAGCATCCCGAGCTGAACCAGCGCCTGTTCTTCGTCGAGCGTTTCACCGATGCCGAAATCAACTTGTGCTACAGCCGCGCGCACGCCTTGCTGGCCGCCTCGGTAGCGGAAGGATACGGACTGCCGATCGTCGAAGCGGCGCAGCACCAGGTGCCGGTCATCGCCACCGACATCCCCGTATTTCGCGAAGTGGCCGGTCCCGGCGCGGCGTATTTCCCGCTCGGCGACCGCGAGGCGCTGATGGCGCTGGTGCAGCGCTTCGCCACCCTCGGCCTGGCCGAACGGCAGGCGATGGCGGCCCAGGTCGACATCCTGACCTGGCGTGAGAGTGCACGCCATGCGTGGCAAAAACTGAGCCGCGCTTACCTCTGATTCGTAGGAATTGCTTAAAGAAAAAGTATCGCACTCCCTAAGTCAGCAGGTTACAATGCCCCTCCTTGATTGTTGCCGTATTTTTAAAAATAAATGAGTAACCGTTCTACTGCAAGCGCCGTGCAGGACATCGTTGCCGCCGTCAGGCGCCTGCCCCTGGTCGGTGTGCTGGGCTGGCAAGACGTGCGTGCGCGCTACCGCCGCTCGGCACTCGGGCCGTTCTGGATCACCATCAGCATGGGCGTGATGATCGGCACGATCGGCATCGTATTCGGCCAGATCTTCAAGTCGCCGATGCAGGAATTCCTGCCCTTCCTGGCCATCGGCATGATCTTGTGGACCTTCATTGCTGCCGTCGTCACCGAAGGCGCAACCGGTTTCATCAGCGCGGAAGGCATTATCAAGCAGCTGCCGATCCCGCTCTTCGTCCACATCATGCGCATGATCTGGCGAAATTTCCTGATCCTGATGCATAACGTCGTGATTTTCCCAATCGTGCTGCTGCTGGTCGGCAAGCCGCTGGGGTGGATCGCGCTGCTAAGCATTCCCGGCCTCCTGCTCGACATTCTCAATCTCGGCTGGATCGTACTGATCCTGGCCATTGTCTGCGCACGCTACCGCGACCTGCCGCAAATGATCACCAACATGCTGCAGGTGATCTTCTACCTGACCCCGGTCATGTGGATGCCCTCGCTGCTGCCGGCGCGCGCCGGCACCTTCCTGCTCGATTTCAATCCGGTCTTCCACCTGCTGGAAGTGGCCCGTGCGCCCTTGCTCGGCCAGTTGCCGACCACGACCAACTGGGTCGTCTCCTGCGTGATGGCGGTGGTGGGATGGGCCCTGGCCCTGTTGATCTTCGGCCGCTACAAGCGCCGCATCGCCTACTGGCTGTAAAGAGAATCATGGCGACTATTGAATTCAAAGATGTTGCGGTCGATTTCCCGATCTATAACGCCAGCGGACGCTCGCTCAAGAAGCGCCTGATTGCGGTGGCCACCGGCGGCCAGCTCGGCGCCGATCCGCTCGGCCGCGTGGTCGTGCGCGCGCTCGAGGGCCTGACCTTCACGCTGCGCGACGGAGACCGCGTCGGCCTGCTGGGCCATAACGGCGCCGGCAAGAGCACCCTGCTGCGCCTGCTCAGCGGCGTCTACACTCCCTCGCAAGGCCATGCCCATATCGACGGCGAGATCGGTTCGCTGATCGACATCTCGCTGGGCATCGATCCGGAGGCGACCGGACGCGAAAACATCTATCTGCGCGGCGCGCTGCTGGGCATGGGCAAGGCCGAGCTGGCCGAGCGCATGGAAGAGATCATCGCGTTTTCGGAACTGGGCAATTTCATCGACATGCCACTGCGCACCTACTCGACCGGCATGCACCTGCGCCTGGCGTTTGCAGTGTCGACCACCGTTCGCCCGGAAATCCTGCTGATGGACGAGTGGCTGGCCGTGGGCGACGAGGGTTTCAAGCACAAGGCCGAGGAGCGCATGCGCTCGCTGGTCCAGTCCACCAACATCCTCGTCATCGCCAGCCACGCGCGCGACCTGATCCTGGAAACCTGCAATCGCGTGCTCTGGCTAGAACACGGCAAGATCCGCATGGACGGGCCGGCCGACGAGGTCGTTGCCGCGTATTTCGGGCACTGAAATGACCGACCCGGGCCGCAGCCGCTTCGATGCACAGGTCGCCCTCGCGACCTCGCAAACGCGTGCCGACGCGGCGGTCCCGCCGTCGCCGCGCTGGCGCAAGGCCGCCGGCGCCATGCTGGGCCTTGTCAAGCCCGTGGCGCGCCCGATCCTGTTGCGCCTGCGCAGCTATCTCAACGAGCCGCTGCGCCAGGAGATGCTGGAACTGCACGAGCACACGAGCCAGGAATCGCGCCTGCATCTCGAACAGCTGCAGCGCCACATCGACGCCGGGCGCGACGAAATGCGTGTGATGTACACCAGCCTGCTCGACCAGATCAATGTGGGGCAGCTGCAGGCGGCCCAGGCCAACGCGCTCGAGCGCGAAGCCGGGGCTGCCCTGCAGGACGAGGTGCGCGCCCTGCATGGCCAACTGGAGGGCACGCTGGCATCGAGCGCACAGCGCACGGCCGACCTCCACGCCAGCCTCGCTGCCGGCCTCGACGGATGGCGCGCCGAACAGACCCTGGCCGCGCAACTGGCCGGCGCCCAGCTGGCGCGGGTCGAGAACTACAGCTACGCCAGCGCGCGCCGCGTCGCCCTGCCCTGCGGCGGCACCGACATGCTGGTCAAGACCGAAGCCGGCTACATCATGTGCGCGAACACCGACCTGTCCGTGCTGAGCACGCTTGTCGAGACGGGCGACCTCGAGCGCGGCACGCGCCTGCTCATCCAGAGTCTGTTGCGCCCGGGTGACGTCTTTGTCGACGTTGGCGCAAATATCGGGATGCACACGCTGGCGGGCGGCCATGCAATGGCGGCGCAGGGCACAATCATCGCATTCGAGCCGTTTGAGCCGACCCGTCGCTTACTGGAAAAATCGCTGTGGATGAATGGCCTGGGACCGATCACGCGTCTGCACGGCTGCGCCGTCTCCGACCATGCCGGCAGCCATCCACTGTTCCTGGGCCAGAGCAGCGGCCACCATTCGCTGTTTGCGCATGGCGGCGAAGACGTGCCCGCACAGGGCCAGGTCGAGGTCAGGACCGTACGCCTGGATGACGTCGTGGAAGCGGGACTGCGCGTGACCTTGCTGAAGATCGATGCCGAAGGCGCCGAACTGGCGGTCCTGATGGGCGCGGCTGCAACGCTGCGCAACAGTCCCGACATCGCGCTGATCGTCGAATTCGGTCCCTCCCACCTGCGCGCCACCGGACAGGACGGCGCCGCGTGGCTGGCCGCCTTCGAGGCCTTCGGCTTCGAGCACCGCGCCATCGATCCGGCCAGCGGCGCTCTGGCGCGCTGCACGCTGGCCGGGCTCGAGGCGGAGGAATCGACCAATCTGTTCTTCGCCCGGCCCGGTTCGGCGGCGTGGACCCATGTGAAGGAGACTGCATGAACGAGGCAATCGTGATGGTTGGCGCAGGCGGGCACGCCAAGGTATGCATCGAGCTGCTGCGGGCCATGGGCGAAACGGTGGCATACTGCATCGCCGGCGCCGACGCGCCGCCCGATTGCCTGGGCGTGCCGGTATTGGCCGGTGACGAACATCTGGCGCGCCTGCGCGGCGCGGGCTATGCCCGCGTCTTCATCGCAATCGGCGCCAATCGCCTGCGCGTCAAGCTAGGCGCGGAGGCAGTCGCACTAGGTTATGACCTGGTGAACGCCGTCAGTCCGCGCGCAGCCGTGTCGCCCTCGGCCCGTCTCGGACGCGGCGTGGCGGTGATGGCCGGCGCCGTGATCAATGCCGACAGCACCATCGGCGACCTGGCGATCATCAATACCGGCGCCACGGTCGACCACGACTGCGTCGTCGGCGACGCCGCCCACATCGCGCCGCAGTGCGCGCTGGCGGGCAATGTCAGCATCGGCGCCGGCAGTTTTCTCGGCGTAGGCAGCAAAGTCATTCCAGGCATTATCATCGGCGAAGCGGCCACGGTCGGCGCCGGCGGTGTTGTCATCCGCAACATTGCAGCAGGCACGACGGCGGTGGGTGTTCCCGCACGCCCCATAACCAAATAAAACATCATTCGCAAGGAGCATCCATGAGCCGCATTCCGGTAGCCCAGCCCGTCCTGGGCGGAAATGAACGCAATTATGTTCTCGACTGCATCGACACCAACTGGATCTCGTCGAACGGGAAATACATTGGCATGTTCGAGTCGTCGTTCGCCGAATTTTGCGGCGTCAAGCATGCAGTCGCCATCAACAACGGCACCACGGCCCTGCACCTTGCGCTCGTCTGCCTCGACCTGCAGCCGGGCGACGAAGTCATTATCCCGACCGTAACCTACATCGCCACCGCGAATGCCGTGCGCTACTGTGGCGGCATCCCGGTGCTGGTGGACGTCTGCGCCGACACGATGAACATCGACCCGGCCGTGATCGAAGCGAAAATCACGCCGCGCACGCGCGGCATCATCCCGGTGCACCTGTACGGCCACCCGGCCGAGATGGATGCGGTCAACGACATCGCGGCCAGGCACAATTTGTGGGTCGTGGAAGACGCGGCGGAGGCGCATGGCGCCGAAGTACGCGGCCGCCGTGTCGGTAGCCTGGGCACCTGCGCCACCTTCTCCTTTTTCGGCAACAAGATCGTCACCACCGGCGAAGGCGGCATGATCACGACCAACGACGACGCGCTGGCCGCCAAGCTGCGGCTGTTCCGCGGCCAGGGCATGGACCCGCAGCGCCGCTACTGGTTCGAGGTCGTCGGCTACAACTACCGCATGACCAACATCGCCGCCGCGATCGGCCTGGCGCAGATGGAACGCGTCGACATCGCGCTGGCCGAACGCGCCGAGATCGCGCGCTGGTACGACGAGGCGCTCGCGCCCCTGGCCGGCAAGCTGGTCCTGCCGGTCCAGGCGGAGTGGGCCAAGCAGGTTGTCTGGATGTACAACATCTTCCTGGCCGACGGCGGCGAAGCCAAGCGCGACAGCGTCATGCGCCAGCTCGACGAGATGGGGATCGAGACCCGTCCGGTGTTCTACCCGATGCACATCATGCCGCCATACGCGGAAGCGGGCAGCTATCCGGTGGCCGACGAATGGTCGCCGCGCGGCATCAACCTGCCGACCTTCCAGGGCCTGACCCGCAAGAACGTGCAACGCATTGCCGACGCATTGGCGTCGTTGCTCACCACGTAATGAAAATCGCGTTGTGTTCGACCTACGTGCCCTTCCTCTACGGCGGGGCACGCAACATCGTGGAATGGCTCCAGGACATGCTGGAGCGCGAAGGACACGAGGTCGAGCGCATTTACCTGCCGCAGGTGGACGCGGCGGAGCGCCTGTGCGGCCAGATGGTCGCCTTGCGGCTGGTCGACCTCAGCGCGGCCGACCGCGTCATCTGCTTCCGGCCGCAGTCGCACCTGATCCGCCATCCGCACAAGATCCTCTGGTTCATCCATCACATCCGCGTGTTCTACGACATGTGGGACAGTCTGTACCGCGGCTTCGCCGACGACGCGCCGCACCGCGCGGTCCGCGCCGCCCTGCTGGCGGCCGACAACGCCGCCCTGGCCGAAGCGAAAGCCGTGTTCACCAATTCGCGCGTCGTCTCGGACCGCCTGCGCCAGTACAACGGCGTCGACAGCGAGGTGCTGTATCCGCCGGTGCACGCGCCGGAGCGCTTTCACTGCCGCGGCTTCAACGACGAGATCGTCTACGTCTGCCGCCTCGAGCACCACAAGCGCCAGCACCTGCTGATCGAGGCGCTGGCCTTGACCACCACCCCAGTGCGCCTGCGCCTGTGCGGCGCCAGTTCCAGCGACGGCTATCCGCGCGAACTGCGCGCGCAAATCGAACGCCTCGGCCTGCAAGAGCGCGTCGCGCTCGACGTGCGCTGGATCTCCGAGGAAGAAAAGGTCGAGGTGCTGGCCGATTGCCTGGCGGCGGCCTACCTGCCGGTGGACGAGGATTCCTACGGCTACCCGAGCGTCGAAGCCAGCCACGCCGCGAAAGCAGTGCTGACCACCACGGACGCCGGCGGCGTGCTGGAACTGGTCAGCGACGGCGTCAACGGCTACGTGCTGGCGCCCGAGCCTGCCGCGCTGGCCGCGGCCATGGACCGCCTGCATGCAGACCGCGCGCTGGCGCGCCGCATGGGAGAAAGCGCGCGCGCGCGTCTCGACGAACTCGGCATCTCCTGGTCGCACGTGCTGCGGCGCCTGCTCGCATGAAAGTACTGATCGCCTGTTCGGTGACGCCGTTTGCCGATTCGCCCGTGCAGCAGCGTGCGCGGCTGCTGTGCGCGCGCCTGGCCGCGGCCGGCCACGCCTCGGAAATCCTGCGCATCCCCTTCGCCGCGACGCCGCTCGAACAGCTGCCGTCGCAGCTGGTGATGATGCGCAGTTTCGAGAGCTGGAACGTCGACCATTTGCTGGCGCTCGACCTGCCGGCCAGCCTGCTGCGCCACCCGCGCAAGTCGCTGTGGCTCGACGCCGCGCTGCCGCTGCCGGATGATGGCGCGGCGGCCCAGCGCAGGCTGCTGGGCACGGCCGCGCGCGAGGCCGCCGCCGAAAGCCGCGCCGCCTTCAGCACCAGTGACCGCGCACGCGACGTGCTGCGTGACACGCTGGGACTGGCGGTCGCCGCCCTGCCCGTACCGCCGCGCGAAGTCACCGGCGTGGCGGGCAACTACATCCTGGCCGCGCCGCCGCGCGCAGAGGCCGACACGCGCCTGCTGGCCGCGCTGGCGCTGGCGGCGCCGGAAGTGCGCCTGCTGGTGGCGGGCCGGCCTTCCGCACCGGGCCAGGAAGACCTGTTGCGCTGCGCCGCGCAGGCGCTCGGCGTCGAGGATCGCGTACGCTTCGCCCTGCAATCCCTGGCCGAGCATGAGAGCGACGGCTATCTCGCCGCGGCGCTGGCCGTGGCCTGTATCGGCGGCGCCGACGACACCGGCCTGGCCCTGGCGGCGGCGTCGGCCGGCAAGCCGGCGATCGCCGACGCGCGCGACGCCGATAGCGCCGCGATCGTTCGCAATCACCTCAGCGGCTGGCTCGCGCCCACCGATGCGGCCGGACTCGCCGCCGTGTTCGACGAGGCCTGGATCCGGCGCCACCGCACCCTGGCTTACGGCGCGAACGCCCGCGGCCTGCTGCTGCGTTCACGCCTGGACTGGCCGCATACCCTGGAATCCCTGCTCGCATGAACATCCTGATCTTCGCCACGGCCTCGGACGCGGCGCCGGCGCTGGCCGCCTCGCTGGCCCAGGCCGGCCACCAGGCTAACCTCGTACGCACCGGCAGCACGGCGCAAGACCCGGCCTGGCGCGACGCAGCGGCAGTGCGCGCACTCGCGCTCCAGGCGGACCTCGTGGTCTACCAGCTTGGCGGGACCGATGCGCTGGACGCCGGTGCGCACGCCTGGCTGACGCGCTTGCCGGGCGTCCTCTGGGTGTGCGGGGGAAGTGTGACGGAGGCGGCGCGGCGCTTCGGCGCCCATGCCCTCGGCATCCTGGCGCCAGCCGGGACCAGCCTGGGCGCCGTCCTGCCCTTCTGTGCGGGCCCGCTGCTGCATGTCGACAGCGGCGACCCCGCGGCGGCAGTGCTGCAGGCGGGCCGGGCGGTACAGGGCGCGGTGCCGGTGTACGCCGCCGCCGATGCGATGGCCGCCATCCTGCGCGGCTGGGGCGCGGACGAGGCCACCATTCGCAGCTGCGGCCTCGCCGCCGGCTTCGATCTGTTCGGCGCCTGAGAGCGGCTCAGGCCTCCGCTGTTTCCTCGCCGGCCGGCTCGGTCTCGCTGGTGGCCGGCAGGATGCGCAGGTGCGCCAGCATCAGGCCGACCATCCGGTTGTCGTTCGGCGGAATGGTCGGGTACGGCACCCGGATCTCGATCAGGCTGCCGCGGCGCAGCGTGGAAAACTCCAGCGTCACGCGCTGCTCGGTACTCGCCCCTTCCTGGAAGCGGAACAGGCGTTTGGTCAGGCCGATTTTCACCGTGATCGGCACATTCACATTGGCGCCGTAGGCCCCGCCGACGATTTCCAGCCGGAAGCGGCGCGGCAGTGCCTTGCTCAGCGAAATCAGGGTGGTCGCGCCATCGGTCCAGCGCCCGGTCGGTTCCGGGAAACTCACGCCCGATACGTCCTCGACGAACTTCGGGTACTTCGGCTGGCTGAAATCGATGCCGTCGGCCAGCGTATCGAGGTTCGCGTCGTCGGTCTCGGCGGTAGTGACCATTTCGCGCGGCGGCTTGGGTGGACGCATGCGCTTGGGCAGCGTCGACAGGCCGTGTGCGAACGGACGCAGCAGCGTGCGCTTGCACTCGCGCCAGTAGACGGCGCCGGCCGGCTCCGGTACCAGCGCCGCTTCCATGCCGCGTTCGACCAGGTTGGTGCGCCATGCGGCCTTGCAGTAGTCGTCCGAAAACTTGAAGGCCAGGGCGCGCTGCTGGTGGCGCACCGCGTCGATGTAGTCGCGGTCGCCGCCGAGTATGCGCTCGACCGCGGCGCGCGCCTCGGGCAGCGTGGCGACGCGTCCGAGCACGATGTCGGGTGTCATCCGGCCCAGCAGCGAGTCGGCATAGTAAATCACCGGCATGCCGTTGATCGCCGCTTCGATCGGCGAATAGTGGACATGGCGCAGCTCGGTCGAATGGTAGTACAGGACCGCCGAGTCGCGGTACAGGCGCGCCAGTTCTTCATCGGTGACGAAGCCGAGCATGTGGGGATCGTCGACCGGCACGTCTTGGGCGCCGAAGATCACATGCGGCAGGTCCCCGAATTCTTCCTTGAACTTCCGATAGACGGCCGAGTAGTACGGATTGGTGACGGCGTTCGGGCACACGAACAGGATGTGGCGGTCCGTGCCCACATAGGTGTCGGCGGTGCGCCAGAAACTCTCCGGCACGCCCAGCGGCAGAAAGATCTGGCGCTCGGAAAACATCAGCGGCTCGACTTCCTCGAGTTGCTCGTAGCCTTGCGCGAACCAGAAACGCGGGCCGAGGGCGGCGATCTGGTCGAGGATACGCTCGCCATACAGGAGCTGCAGCACGTTGTGGTAAGTCTGGCTGTTGTCCAGCCCGAACGCGCGGAAGATCACCTGGCCTTCGAACTTCTTGACCGCTTCCGGGATCTGCTTGCCGTAGGCGATCACGTACACCGAACCGAAATAGCGGTTCATGTGGCCGACGATGTCGGCCGGCCACTCTTCGTCGTAGAAGTTGAAGGCGTTGAGACGCGCGAGCACCCGCTTCGGGATGGTCAGCGACTTGTCGAAGCTGAAGTCGACCGCACCGCTGCGGAAGGCAGCGACCTGGGGGATCACCTTCGGCGTGAAGACCTCGTAGCCAAGCTCGATGAGCAACTTGGCCTCGTAAGGCATCAGCGTCTTATGGTTCAGCAACCAGAGTATCCGTTTATTCCGTTTTTGCATATTCTCTCTCAGCGTCGAATATCGATGCCCGCGCCCTGTGGGGGTCTACTTGGCGCGTCAGCAACGACTCATTCCCTACCGGGACAGGTTCTTAGACAGCTCTTCCGGTCCCTTTAGGCGCCTGAACTCCTGGCCATCCCATTCCAGGAACCCCACCCGTGCGTACGGTACTTTTTCGGTGAAATGGGTGGCCGGATTGATCACGCCATCGGCCTCGAAGCTCAGGGGAACGCCGTAATTGGCCGGGAAATAGCGGTAGGTCACGCCCGGCAGCAGCGGCATTTCGGTCCGTGCATAACCCTGGTAGACGTAGCTGTCCGACGGCCCGCTCGGCACCGTGCGCGCGATGATGTAGTGGCGCGGGAACGCCGCGCCCTGCGCCAGGTCCGCTTCGGCGGTAGCGCGCAGCTTCGCCATGAATACCTGTTCGGTGGCGCTCATTGCACGCTGGGTCAGGTTCATCCCGACGGCGCACAACACGGCGCAGAACACGAAACCGGCCACCATCGTACTCCAGACGTAGGCGCGGACACGGTGTGCAGGGATCGAAAGCGTCGCCAGCGCCACCAGGCTGCAAAACAGCAGCGGCGTCCAGAACTGCATCACCATGCGCATGCGCGAGCCCGGAACCCAGGTGTCGGACGACGACTCGAGCGCGATGGTCGGCACGATCAGGGCGGCGCCGAGCACGAACACGAGCGCCAGGTCGAACGGGCGGAACCAGTCGTTGTTGCGGCTCTCGCGCAATACGAGGGGAAAGGCGATGCCGGCGGTGATCAGGGCCAATGCAATACCGGCACTTCCCGCCTGGCTGGCCCAGCTGGCGAAGGTCGCGTAATCGGTATGCCAGACGACCTGCTTCATCGATTTCAGGAAACCTGCCACCGTTGGATTCAGCGGCGTCGAGGCAACCCCCATCAGCGACGTCGTCTTCCAGATCAGCAAGAACAAACCGAACAGCACCACGAACGGAGTGACATCCCTGGCCACGACCGCAATCCGGTCGCGCAAGCCTTGTTTCGACATGAACGCCAGGACGGCAATTGCCAGGAAAGCGCCGGCCTGGATCGAATACGTGGCAACGGCGATGAAGAAGAACAGCAGCGAAGCGACATACCAGTGGGTGGCCGTGCGCCCGCTGTTGAGGAACCGGGCATACGCCCACACGCTCAACAGTGAAAAGCCTAAAGCGCCGAGAAAATTCCAGTGAATACTGTCCAGGTAATAGTTAACCGAGAACAGGCTGACGGCGATGAGCAAACCGGCGCCGAAGGTCCGGGCGCGCCCGCGGGTTGCTTCCGTGACCATCAGGAAGGCCGCGATACTGAGGAAGAGCCCCGTCGCCAGGTGCAGGATGAACATGGCGGCGCTCGTCACCGTCAGCAATGGCCGCGCCAGAAAGATATACCACCACGGCGATAGCGGATTGCGGTTGTCGACCGCCCAGAAACTGCGTGCGGCAACCGATCCGGGACCGTCCTGCAGCCATTGCATCCAGTTCCGGGTTTCGCCCAGCGACCATATATTGAATCCGCCGGATAAGGCGAGCAGGAGGACGAACACGAAAAACGGCACTGCCAGCGGCAAGAATCGGACAAACTGGTTCATATGATGATGCTTATAAAGTGCTTATAAATTGTTGGTGACGTCTGGCCTGCCACGATATATCGGCAGCAACGCAGTTTACTAGCGATTGAAACGTTGCAGGACAAAACGCGCCATTATGTAAGTCAATGGCAATGTCAGCACCGAGACCACCAGTGGTGCAAACCAGGGATCCATGCCGGCCCATTCGACAATGGCGGCCAATGCAAGCGCCGAAATGAGGTATTGAACCAGATAAACGGCGGGAAATACCAGCAATCCAGTCCAGGTCATTTGTTTTTTAAAAACGACTTTGGAATTGAAGAAATACGAAAACAGAATCCCCGCGACATACGCGATGAAATAGGCGACCTGGTACGACAGCTTCAGGTGCAGGACGAAATACACTAGGTAGGTGACGCCGGTATTGAGGCCGCCGCCGACAACGAAACCGATCAGCCGGCGCGCGCGCGCGCCCGTGCCGGCCACGTCGCTGCCGGTCCCTGCCATCACACCTGCCAAGGCGCGTTGCCCCGGCTCCACATTGCTTCCAGCTCGCGCTTGTCGCGCAGCGTGTCGCAGGGCTGCCAGAAACCGCTGTGCCGGAATGCGGCCAGGTGGCCATCGCGCGCCAGGTTCGACAGCGGCTCGCGTTCCCACGAGGTGCTGTCGCCATCGATGTAGTCGATTACCTTCGGCTCGAGCACGAAGAAGCCACCGTTGATCCAGCCGATCTCGTCGCTCGGTTTTTCCTCGAAGCTCGACACGTTGCTGCCGTCATCGATATTGAGCACGCCGAAGCGGCCTGGCGGCTGCACCGCGGCGACCGTGGCCAGCTTGCCGTGGCTGCGGTGGAAAGCCAGTTCGGCGCCCATGTCGATGTCCGACAGGCCGTCGCCATAGGTCAGGCAAAAGGTCTCGTCGCCGAGGTAGGGCGCCACGCGCTTCAGGCGCCCGCCGGTCATCGTGTCCGGGCCGGTGTCGACCAGGGTGATGCGCCAGTTCTCGGCCTGGCTGTTGAGGATCTTGTGGTCGCCCGTCTTCAGGTCGATCATCATGTCCGACATGTGGCGGTAGTAGTTGAAGAAGAACTCCTTGATCACATAGCCCTTGTAGCCCAGGCAGATCACGAAGTCGTTAATGCCGTGGTGCGAGTACATCTTCATGATGTGCCACAGCAGCGGCTTGCCGCCGATCTCTACCATTGGTTTTGGCTTGGTGTCGGATTCTTCCGCGATGCGTGTGCCGAGACCGCCGGCCAGGATGACAGCTTTCATGTGGTTTCTCTTATAGCTTGAGTTCAGAGGAATCGAAGTTGATGCTGTTCTCGACGATAGCGACCGGGTCGGCGCGCAGCATGACGTAGATGCGCAACAGGTATTCGCCGATGATTCCGAGAAGGAAGGCGTTCAGGCCGATGCCGAACAGAATCAGGATCTGGGTGCTGGCGAAGCCGGGCGGAAGCTGCGGCTGAAACAGGCGCATGAACACGTAATAGACCATGCCGACCAGGCTGAGGGCGAGCATGGCGCCGCCGAGCAAGGAGGCGATGCGCAACGGCGCCGTCGAGTGGTTGAAGATGGCCGTCAGGCCCAGGCGGACCAGGCGCCCCACGCCGAACTTGCTCTCGCCCTCGATCCGGGCTTCACGCGCATACTCGACGCCGGTCTGGCGAAAGCCGAGTCCGGCGATCATGCCGCGCAGGTAGGGATTGGGCGTCTTGCTGGCGCCCAGCGCGTCCACCACACGACGGTCGACGAGGCGGAAGTCGCCCACGTTCTGCGGGATCGGATGTTCGCTGATCTTGTCGATCACCCAGTAGCCCATGCGGCGGAAGGCATTGATCAGCGCGCCTTCGCGGCGCTGGCGCCGGATGCCGTAGACGACGTGGTAGCCACGCTGCCAGCGGTCGAAGAATTCCTCGAGCAGCTCGGGTGGGTCCTGCAAGTCGGCATCGATCTGCATGACCGCTTCGCCGCGGGTATGCAGGTAGTTGGCCAGGATCGAGCGCTGGAAACCGAAATTGCGCGAAAAGCGGATCGCACGCACGCGCGCATCCGTCTTGGCCAGTTCGGTGAGCAGCTCCCAGGTGCGGTCGTCGGAATGGTTATCCGAGAATACGAATTCGAGTTCGCAGCGCTCGCGCATGCGCTCGCCCAGGGCGCACAGGCGCGAGTAGAGTCGGGCGATGTTGCCCTCTTCGTTTAGCACAGGAATCGAAATCGATACCAACGGACGGTGCAAGATGGACTGCTCAGTTGACATTATCGGCGGAAGCGGCAAGTGGCTGGATATACGGCTTGAGGTAGTCGACGACGCCGCTGGTGGCCTCGCGGAAATGGGCAGGCAGGAGGGGTGCGGGACGCGCCAGCACCGCGCCGAAATTTTCGTCGGCCGGTTCCGGCAAGGCGCCCAGCTCGAGCAGCGCGGACGCACCGAATGCGCCGAACACCGATTCGGCCAGTGCGCGCAGGCTGAGGGGCGCGCCATGGTTGAGGTCAACGACCCCGGACAGGCCGGCCGCTTCCAGCAGCGCGAGGGCTGCCGCGTCGTCGTCGACGTGGTGGTATTCGCGCAGCTGACGCCCGAGCGTCATGCGAAACGGCTGGCGCTCGCGCAGGGCGGATGCCAGCTGGCCCAGGAACATGAAGCCGGCCGGCGCGCCGCCGCCATAGAGCGTGTGAATGCGCAGGTGGGCTACCGCCAGGCCGGAAGCGGCCGCGGCCGCCATTTGCCTGCCGAGTTCGGCCTTGCTGCGCACGTACGGATTCTGGCTCGACAGCAGGGTTTCCATCACGGTCCCGAAGGTGCGCACCCGCAGTCCGAGCGGGGCGGCGCCCTCGACCACATTGAGCGGCAGCGCGACGTTGACGCGGGCGTGTTCTTCCGGCGCCAGGCGCGGGTCGAGCAGGCCGGCGGTGACATAGACGACGGCGCCGCTGCCGGCCCAGGGGGCGAAATGTTGAGCGACCTCGCGCTGCGCGCCGGGCTCGCCCCAGTGTGCGTAGCGTTCGCGCGGCAGCAGCGTCACCGGCGAACCGGCATGCCGGCGCGCGATCGCCTGCCCGAGCCGGCCACTACCGCCGATGAGGAAAATCATCGCGCCAGGTCCGCGCGCCAGGCGGCGATCTGCGCCAGCGTGATGGCGCGCGCCGCCTGCGGATTGGTGTAATAGTCGCGGTACCAGGCCGCCGTGTGCGTGGCCACCTGTTCGGTATTCCAGGCCGGAATCCAGCCTAGCAGGTTGCGCGCCAGCGAGCTGTCGAGCGCCAGTGCGCTGGCCTCCGGCAGCGGGTTGTCCATGTACTCGAGATGCGGGCGCGTCCAGTGGCTGCACATCATTTCCAGCACTTCGCGCACCGAATGCTGTTTCGCCTCCTGGGGACCCAGGTTCCAGGCGCGCGCCACGCGTGCCGGCTCTTCCGACAGCAAGCCGGCCATCAGCATCATGTAGCCGTGCACCAGGGCCAGCACGTGCTGCCACGGGCGGCTGGCGTCGGGATAGCGCAGCGTCATCGGCTGGCCGTCGACGACGGCGCGCACGAAGTCGGGAATCAGGCGGTCTTCCGACCAGTCGCCACCGCCGATGATGTTGCCGCCTCGCGCGCACGCGATGGCGGGGCCCAGCCCTTTCGACGCCGGATACGAAGCGGCATAGCTCTGAATGACCATCTCCGCTGCCGCCTTCGAGGCGCTGTAGGGGTCTTTGCCGCCCAGTGGATCGTTCTCGCGGTAAGGCCAGTCCCATTCGTTGTTCTGGTAGACCTTGTCGGTCGTGACGCAGACAACCCCGCGCACGCCCGGAACCAGGCGCGCCGCTTCGAGGACGTTGGCCGTCCCCTGGGCATTGACGGCGAAGGTGGCCAGCGGCTCGCGGTAGGAGCGGCGCACCAGCGGCTGGGCAGCCAGGTGCAGCACCAGGTCGGGGCGGAAGCGCTCCATCGCCGCATGCAGCGCCGGGAAGTCGAGGATGTCGCCAAAGGTCGTCAGCAGGTCGGCACGCAGGCCGGTCGCATCGAACATCGATGGCGTTGTTTCGGGTTCGAGGGAATAGCCCTCGACCCAGGCCCCGATCTCGCCTAGCCAGAGGCTGGCCCAGCTGCCGGTGAATCCCGTATTTCCGGTAATGAAAATGCGTTTCCCAGCAAGGGCTGCTTCAAACGTGTGGCTGTTGATCATGGACTCTATTAAGAATTTGATAGTCGTTTCGCAAGCGATGATAGCAGAGGCTTACCGTAAGGGCTATTCCTCGACTGCATCAGCGGAAAGAGAAATGCTTGTCGCCGAGGTAGCTGGCGAAGACCGGGGCCACGATCCCGGCAGGAGCTTGCGTGAAACGACGCACAGTCAGGGGCCGGCCACCGCATTAGCATGAAGCTGATTGCCTGGGCGACGGGCCGGCAAACTCCTCCGCGGAAAGGACCTATGGCAACCGGCTCCACCCCCGAAGAAAACGCAGGCAAGCCGCTCGACCTGCAGGGCGACGGGCAAAGCGTCGGCGTGCCCGCCGAAGGCGAACTCGAAGGCAGCTCCTTCAATCCGCTCGGCAGCAGCGTCGGCATGAAGCACTGGCAGGCCGGCTACATCGAGGAGCCCGGCCTCCAGGATCGCGGCAACGTCTTCTTCGCCGCGGTCGAGATGACGCGCATGCCGATGCTGGTGACCGACCCGCGCCAGCCCGACGATCCGATCGTGTTCGTCAACCGCGCCTTCCTCGACCTGACCCTGTACGAAGAAAAAGACGTGATCGGGCGCAATTGCCGCCTGCTGCAG
>JANNNC010000214.1:0-5942 GCA_031398335.1 Massilia sp. | reverse complement strand
GCGAAGTCCTTCTTCAGAGCTGCCGCCACGAAGTCGCCGTAGGTCTTGGCCGACAGCTCGCCGCTGATCGAGCCGCCGACCTTGCGTAGGCCGTGGCGGAAGTCGGCCATCTGGAAGTCAGGGCGGATCTCGCCGGACTGGTAGGTGTCCTTCGTCATATCGAGCGACGAGGTGGTGCGGCGCATGGCCTGCGCAGCTGCCGCTGACGGCATGACGCCGTAAGTGGCCTCGGCTTTATACGAGACCTGTTTGAAAACTCCGCTTGCGACTCCCATGTTTCTCCTTTGGGCATAAAAAAGCCCGCAAGCGGAAAGCTATGCGGGCGGGTTTGAAGTGGGTACTGCTAGTTCTGTTCGTGGTACGTGACCATGAAGTCAACGCTGCCAAAGTGGGCGCCGGCCTGGTCCTGATAATCCGGGCCAACGGTGTCGCGCATGACGCTGGCCACGTCGACCCCGGCTATCAGGCCGCGTTTGAAGTTGCAGGCACGGCGCACCAGATCGGCCAACAATTTACCGGTCGGGTAGTCCTGCGTCATCACCGTGATCTGCACACGGGTACGCACCAGGCTAAATTCGGCCGCGGCATCGATGGCGCCAATCGGCGTCGTGCTGATGTGCGTGATCGACAGCGCGGGCAGCTGGGTACCGACCGGGACCACGCCGGCGACAATGCGCTCAGCGGGCACATGCGCGGTCGTCGCCTGGCTGGCGGCCAGCAGCGCGCGGATGACCTTGACACTCATGCATCCTCCGGCGCGCGCGTGTTGATGTTCTCTTTCGTCAGCCGCTCGCGAATCTTGGCCGCGACGGCCGCGACAGCCTGCGGCGGCCGGCTGTCTGCTGCCGGCCGCATAAACGGCTGCGCTTTGGCGCCCGGGTGGTCGACCTCTCGTACAGCGATGCCGTTGAACGACAGCGCCCCCTGCTTCTTGGCGACAATCTTGTGCGCCGTGGTGCCGAACTCAACCAGATTTGCGTGGGGCGCGCGCTTGCCGCCGACTTTGAGCGACGCGTACACGGTGCCGCGCTTCGTGCGCGTGGTGACGCGGATGCTGGCCCTCAGGTCGCCCTCATCCACCGGAACGCGCTGCTTCGCCTCTTCCTTGAATTCGTTGGCGCCTGCGCGCAGCGCGGCGCGCAGAATGTTTTTTTCCACCTTGACCGGCAGCTGCTGCAGGAAGGCGTCGAGCTCACGCCCGCCAAAAATTGATTGATCAGCCATGCGAATAGCCCTCCAGCATAAATTCCATGTGGCGGCGATCGTCCAGCAGCGCCGCTTCCGTGACGATCTGCATGCGCCGATCGTTCTTCCCGTGCAGCGTGACCCGCATGGCGGAAGTAATTCCCCAATCTGTCTGAATGCGCAGGCGCGTGCGCGTCGCCGCTGTCTGCAGGCCGTTCGCAGTCGACTCGCCACGGCTCGGCAGCACGTCCTGGCAGTTCGCCCAGACGTTCTCGGCGACTGGCGTCCACCCTCCGCTGCCCTCGATCTCGGTGCCGTAATCCGGATCCCGCTGCACCGTGCGCTTTTCGATGGTGACTTGCTCGTCCAACCGTACTGGCGCGGCCATCAGTACACCTTGTGGCGGTCAAGCCGGCGGCTCAGATACTCGGCGCTTGGGTTCGGGTAGTAGTGGTTTTCGATCATGCCCAGGATGTATTCCTTGATCCCCGGCGGCACCCGAACATCGTCGAGGCCATAGCCGCAGACGTACTGCACCTCGACTGCATTGATGCGCGCGGCGGTCGCCGGCCAAGACTTGCCCGGCGCCGGGACGATGAAAGCCGGCTCGCTGACGCTGTCAACCTGATAGTCCTGAGGGTCGAGCGTCTGCAGGGCGCCGGCGGCATCGTAAAACTTCACGTGCTCCACCGAGATCAGCGGCGGATGCGCCAACTTGATCGCGCCGTCGAACCGGTCGAGTGTCAGCGCCCAGGTCTGCCGGATCAGGGCCCGGCCAGTATCGTGCTCGACGTCGTCCGTGATGCCCTGGATTTTTTCCGTCAGCTCGGCGTCGAGCGCCGTTCCGTTTGTCCGGGCAGCACGGCGTGCGGCCACCAGCGCCACGGCCAGTCCTGCTGGTGCAGTGATCAGTCGTTCCGTCATCGCGTGCTCCCTTGGACTGCTGGCGGCCTGCCAGCGGTTGGTGCTGCGCCGCCTGCATCAGGCGCGCGCGCGTAGTCAACAACCGCGGCTGCGCGGCCCGGCGCCGGCTCCTGCTTCGCCGCTGCAGCGTCGCGCTCGAGCTGGGCACGCACCGCCGGGAGGTCTGCAATGTTAAACATCAGGTGTCCTTCCGGTTGAACCAGGTGGTCTTGTCAAACTCTTCGTCATTTGCGCACAGCACGCGCGCTTCCCAACGCCAGTCCTCTGGCGGCTCGGTACCGGTGCCACCCAGGAAGGCGACAACATAGGTGCGAGCTACGCCGCCCACGGTTGCCGTTTGGATCTCCGGTAGGGCAAGCTGCACAACGCCGACCAGGATCAGCGATACGGACACCGCGGTGGTAGCGCGGTCGATCAGCTCCTGCGTAATATCGGCCCCGTAGTGGCTTTTCTCGTCCGGATCCCGGTTGACGGTCCACTTATCACCGATTTGGGTCGGTCCGTTTTCGCTCATTAAAACCTCACTGTTTTGCTGCCGCTTCCCCTGAATGGGGTCACGCGGCTGCCACTTCCCTCGAATGGAGTGACACGATGGCCGCCGCCCTCGAACGGCACGACACGGTTGCCGCTGCCTTCGAAGGGAACTAGCCGAGTGCCGCTGCCTTCAAAAATAACGATGCGTGCTGGAGAAATTGTTGATATATCGATCGGGGCGCGTGCCGCACTCAGTGCTCCCGCCGCGGACATGCGCCCGACAGCGGCGCCAGTCAGCACGATTGCGGTCGACAGCGCACCCGCAGCCGACACCTGCAGCGCCGCGGCGCCGGCCAGAACAGCGCCGGCGCCAGCGAGCGCGCCGCTGGCCGACATGCGGACCGAAGCGGCGCCGCTCAGGGCAATTGACGTCGACAGCGCGCTGGCGGCAGATACCTGCGCATAGGCGGCACCGGCCAGGGCCGCGCCGGCGCCCGCTAACGAGCCGGCGGCGGACACCTGCATCGTGGCCGCGCCAGCCAGGCGGACAGCCGTGGTCAGCGTGCCGGCGCCCGAAACCTGCGCAGCGGCGGCGCCGGCCAGGCGAATGCCAGTCGACAGCGTGCCAGCCGCGGTGGCGCGCATTTGCGCCGCGCCCGGTAGGCGGATCGCGGTGGACAGCGTGCCCGACGCGGACAGTTGCGCGACGGCCGCGCCGGTCAGATTGATCGGGAGCGCGGTACGGGCCAGCGCGGCGAACAGGGTGGCGGTACTGCGCCGGCGTAGAAGTTGACCGGGATTGTCGGTGATCGAACGCCATTCGGCCGCCGACAGCTCGCGGTCCCACACAAGGATGGCGTTCGCTTGGCCGATGACGCCTTCGCCCGGCGAACCCTTGCCGCGATTGAACAGCGCCGGGCCAGGCTTGTCCCCCCAGTCGACAGGCGAAACGTTGGCGGTGCCGCTGGAAAAAAGCGAACCGTCACGATAAAAGTTCGTAACGCCAGCCCTACGGCTGAAACCCAGGCTGCGCAGCTCGTTATTGGGGAAAAAGTTAGACGCTGCGTATGACGTGCGGCCGGTCGTTGAGCCTGCCGTGGCGAAGCGATAGCCAGCCGTCGAGGTGCTGTTGTAAAGGATGCTCCATGCGTAAAACGGCGCCACCCATGTCGCGCTTTTATACGCGCACGCGAATATCGCGTTGGGCGCCGTGGTCGACGATCGGCGCCCAAGGAAAAACACCGAGTCCTCAGTGGTGATGCTGTAAAGCGGGTGGTCAACAGGCAGCGCCCAGTGCCAGCCGTCGGCGGTGGCGCTTGAGCTGACAAAGGTTCGCCCACGATCGTTCGACCCGAGCGAACCGCCGCCAATTCGGGTTGGAACCACACCGCTGATGAGCTCAGGGCCGCCGCCGAACGAAGCGAACACCAGCCCCCGCGTGATCGGATTGGACCAATCGATCTGCGGGGAACGCTCAAGCAAACTTGCCAATAGGCCCGGCGATACGGCGCCCATGGCTTACGGCGCCAGTTTTTCAGTGCGCGGCGTTACCTTCAGCGTCCAGCCTGCGTTCAGCTGCTGGCCGGTACCGTTGTTATGCACATGGTACTCAGCCAGGCGCGGCAGGCCCGACGCCTCCAGCATCATCGCTTGCTCGGTCGTCACGTTGTTGACGACGAACGTGCCGATGAAACGAGTAGGGCGCGCCGCCTCGGGCGCTTCGGTGTCGCGCGTGCCATCCACATCCAGCGGGCGCGCATACAGCGCGAGCACGGTACCCTCGGTCGGCGCGACACCGAACGTGCCGACAAGGGCAAAGTCGGCGTCGGGGAAACCAGCACCGTCCGATTCGACGGAATAATTCGCGCCCACCGCCTGGACCAGCGCGAGGTTGGCGATAGCGGACCCCGCCGATTCGAGCGTCTTAATGGTCGCCCCCACACCACAATACGTTCACCACTCATAGCGAAACCCGACCTTCTGCGGCGTTAAGCGCACGCGATACAAAATCGATAGATAGCGGCGCTGGGGCATAGCCGAGCGCCTGCAGCGCCGTGATTTCATCGGCGAATTGCGGAACGATGCTGGTTTTTAGCCAGTTCAATTTATCCTGCGACGCCTGCAGGCCCAGGTCGAACGCGCCCCGGTTCAGAGGCTGAATACCCCAATACACGTTGCGGTTTTGCGTCCCGATGCTTTCGAGGGTGTCAATAAATTCGCCACCGTGCGCCGGCATCATTTCGAGGATGGTGCCGTGGCCGATCGGGTGCGATTCCAACTGCACACGCCCCGCCGACAGCAGCGCTGCGATCGCCACATCATTGCGAATGGCGAGATGCGATGCGATCGCGACAGATTCGTCGGGCGTCAGCGCACGCCCCGCCAGGCCTTCAAGTGCCGATTGCTGTGCTGGCGTCATGATCAGTTGTCGATCTGGATGGTCAGCGCACCGGCCGCAAACGACGGTGCGGGGTCGCCGTTGTTGATCGTCTTGTTTGCGGCCAGCGGTGCGTAGAACAGCTCGACACCGCCGGTCAGCGAGTCGTGTACGCCGAAGCCGACGACCTGACCCCACGATGCGGTCGGCGTCGGGAAGTTGACGGGCGCGTTGTTCGACGTGGTGCCGCTGGTACCGCTCGATACGGCCGTGGTGCCGGCGCCTTGCGTGCCCGCCCATGCAGCCAGCGAGCACGGCACGGCCACGCGCGCATAGCTGCCGCCCGAGACTTCCGCGCCCTGCGCGTTGTCCGCGTCGGCCGCCGTCTTCAGGCTGATGAACACCTGCGTCGGGCCGGTACCGGCGGCGGCGGATGCGCCAGCCAGGCCGATCGCCTGACCACGGAGCAGCCAGTCGACCAGCTTGTTTTCAAAATTGTCGCTCGCTGCGCTCATGTGATCCTCGATTGTTCGTTCAAGCGGCTGCGGCGGCCGGCGCCGACAGCTCGATGGTTTTCATGCGACCGTGCCGCTCGAGCATCACCGTAGTGACGCCGCTGTCGCGCAGCAGCTCGAGCGTCTTGGCCCAGGTCTCGCGGCAGACCGTACCGACGGCGCCGTGCAGGTAGACGATCTTGTCGGTCAGGTGCGTCACAGTGACGATGGCCTGGTAGGGCCGGCGGTTCTCGTAGCCGCCCGGCTGGTCGTAGGCGCGGATGGCCGACGTTTGCGGTGTCATGGTCAGGTGGATCATGGTGATCTCCGAGCGGCGGGTGCAGCGGGTTACTTCAACGACTCGGCGTACTTGACGGCCGCCGGGCTGGTGTCGACGACGCCCTCGAGCGCCTTCACGTCGTCCTGATCGACTTCGACGACGTCATTGCATTTGCCGTGCACGCAGTCGATCAAGACACGTGCCTTCA
>JANNNC010000199.1:0-22039 GCA_031398335.1 Massilia sp. | reverse complement strand
TGGTCCCGAAGATAAGCTGTCAGTAGGCGCTTTCATCCTCGACATTGCTATATATTTCGTCATATTCCTGTTAGCCTTCCGGGTCGTCTTGGATCGTCGGGCGAAGCGTTAGCGGACGCTAGCTGTAGGTCCACTATCGGCTATAACCGGACACTCCAGTTCAGTGAGGTTGGAGCACTTCGCATCAATCACATGATAGAGGCAAGATGGGCAACGAACTCGAACTTGATGCTTCCAGCCAAAAGAGGTCGCTTATGAGGCTTATTGCAAATTTAGGAGCTCGTATGGCAAAGACGAAGAACGTGAAATTTGGAAGCGAAGGTCCCGTACAGCCCTCCCGCATGTTTCCAATTTCCGTCGCGATCGGATGTAGCATCGGCCTTGCGTCTGGAAGCTTGGCCCTTGGGGTTGGTATTGGTGTAGCCGTCGGAGTAGCGCTTGAGGTACTTCTCCGTGCCCGTACATCCAGCAAAGTTGATCCGGAGCCGGACAAGGCAGTTGAAGAATGAGCTCATCAACGACTGCTTTGTTTCGGTTGCAGTCCTTCGCTGGTAGACTGCTCTCGGCCAATTGCGGTCGTTGAACGCTAAATGCTCTTTTACGAATGCAAACACAAGAAGGTCCACCACCAAACTAGTTGCCATGAGGAAGCCCCCAATCCAAACGTCTCAGGACGACACGAGCGAAGGTCCACGACGGGCCAACGCCCCGCCGCGAATACTACCCATCATTTAGCCTGCGCGATCCAGCGATCTACCTTACGCTCCAGCACGGCAAGAGGAAGGGCACCATCGCCGATCACGACGGCATGGAAGGCCGGCAGCGAGAAGCGGGCGCCAAGGGCTTTTTCGGCGCGCCTGCGCAACTCCTGAATCTTTAGCGCACCGACCTTGTAGCCGAGCGCCTGTGCGGGCCACGCCATGTAGCGTTCGATGGCGCTCGTTGCAACCTGGTCGGTATAGCCGTTCACTTCCTTGAGGTAGTCGACCGCCCGTTCGCGCGTCCAGCCTTTGGCGTGCAAACCGGTGTCTACCACGAGGCGCGCCGCGCGCAGCAGCTCACTGTTGAGGTGGCCGAAATACTGATCGGGCTCTTCGTACATGCCCATCTCGCTGCCCAGGGTTTCCGCATACAGCGCCCAGCCCTCCACAAAAGCGTTATTGCCCCCGAAGCGGCGGAAATCTGGCAGGGATTTTTCCACTTGAAGGGCGATCTGGAAGTGGTGACCAGGCCTGCCCTCGTGCAGGTACAGGCTGGTCATCTTGGTGCGGTCGTACTCCCCCGCGTCAGTCACGACCGACCAGAAAATGCCTGGACGTTTTCCATCGGTACTAGGTCTGGTGTAATGATCTGATGCCGTCTGCCGCGTCAATTCTGGCTCCAGGCGTTGCTCCAGCGGCGACTTCGGAACCAGCTTGAACAAGGCCGGCAATTTGGATGCGACCGCCACATCGAGCTTGCGATACACGTCAAGAACTTCCTGATCGTCCTTGAATGGTTTGTATCTGGACTGGGTCGCCACCCATTTCGGTAATCCAGCAACCGGTCCCTGGTAACCCATCTTCGGACCCACCACGGCAAATTGCTTCTGGATGCGCGCGACCTCGGCCAACCCCATCGCATGGATCGCGTCCGGCGTTAGCTGGGTCGTCGTTGCGTAGACGATACTCTGCTGATACCACTTCACGCCGTTTGGCAGAGCGGAGATACCCGCTGTGGCGCGCCCTGCCGGCAAGTATTCCTT
Source organism: Massilia sp. (assembly GCA_031398335.1). Lineage (GTDB taxonomy): Bacteria > Pseudomonadota > Gammaproteobacteria > Burkholderiales > Burkholderiaceae_D > Telluria. The sequence continues at coordinate 20,295 of JANNNC010000199.1, read as the reverse complement.
TTCCAGAAAAGCTGCCAGTCTGGCGAGAGCGGGTTGAAGCCGATTCGCGATCTCGTTTTGATATGCTTTTGTGATCCTGACTTTTTCAGCTTCCGAAATGTTTGCCGGCAGACTCTTTATGCCCGCATAGAACGGATGTTTTTCGATATCGGTCTTGGCCAGGTCACGGTACTGCGGAAGCGCCGATACGATGAGCGACTTTGGCAGCACGACGCCGGTCTTGATTCCTTCGCGCATATTGACGATAGCTTGATCAATCCACGGCGTGAGCTGGACCAGACGGCGCAGCAAATTGTCGTAGTGCTCTGGTTTCGCCAATGGGAGCGGGCCTTTGCCATCTGCTACCACGGCAAGATCCATCGGAATCCCGTTCATCTGGTTTATAGGTAACAAATGAACCGGAAACGCTGCCATGTCCAGCGCTGTCTGGATTTCATCTGCCATGATGTTATGGCTGATCTGCTCGTCTGCGCTGAGCCGGGACGGATCGATGCCGTTGAGCCGCTTGGCAAACCCACGATAAGCAGAATGTAGTCGGGCTTGCTCGGTTGGTGCAATACTGAGTCCAAGCTGGTCGTCGAAGCGGTTATCTCCCGCATAGGTTGCGTAGAGCGGTTCAAATCGGGCGTTGAACTGGTAATAGTCAGCGACCAACTTCTTCATACGCTGCGTCGCGGTCGCGCTCTTTTCCGACTGCGCCAACTGTGCTGCCGATTTCGGTGCGGCGCTGAGTAGCGGCGGAGCGCTGTAGGTGAGGACGGCTGTCGCGGCGATCAGGCCGACTCGTTTTAGCAAATTCATGGCAGGGCTTTCGACCGTGGTAAAAGGCAGGGTGCAATCGCCGGATGATGTCTGAATATCAGGCGATGTCGACGTGGGCGATATCGGAACCATTACGCACGAACAAATTCGTTTCGTCTATTTATTTCCAAAATGTCCATATTTTCGCCTGCCTCCCTGTCGCGGTACGACAACAGGTGCGCGCAGCGCCACCTGCTGAACCGCTGCTTCCGGGAACGTAAAATTTTTTTTGGGTGAAACGGGGATGCCATTGAGCTAGGAATATGGGGCCAACAGTTGAACGAAACCATGATCGGCTAGTGGGTACCCGATGCGGGTTAAATTTACTGCAGCCCTCCCGAGCGTAGGTCCGCAATGGGTCGGTTGCGGTCCTTCACTGGTAGACTGCTCCCGGCCAAAAGCGGACAGTTGTGAGCCATAAGGTTTGTTATGTAATGTCGAGAAAAACACAAAATTTCATCGGGTTAGCGGTATGTTTACTGAAGAAATGAATGGTATAGGCAGAAGATGCCGTCTGAAGTTGGCATTGCAGATGTTGTGTTAATCGATGGGCAATCCGGCTTCCGGGAAGGATGTGGGGTTGCAATCTTCGAACTTACCGCTGCAGCGAACGCGCGAATTCAAGCGTCAGGGATTCGTGGCTTGAATGTGGATGGGGCAACATCGCCTAATCCAATCTGGCATGAAACACCATATATTGAAACTGGAGACGGGTTGACCTTGGAAGACCGTTGGACCGTTGGACTGTTGGGCTCAGCTGCGCACAAATGAGCCGTGAGCTTAGTACGACTATCATTCGTGCGATGGCGCAACCGGGGTCGTTCTACAAAAAGTTTTACGAGGCTGGAGTCATCGTCATACCCGCAGCGGGCATCGCCGCATTTGTCTATAACGGGTAGCTTTAGATGTCTGCATTGGGTCGTTTGCGGCCGGTCGTGGCCCGGTACGATACGCACGCTTTGGGCGCGCGGCCCATCACTGGCGCGCAGGCCGTCCGGCCCTGGTTCAGGCCGCGTTGGTGGCCTCCCATTCTGTCACGTGAACCCGGTTGCGGCCACTGCGTTTGGCAGCGTACATCAGTTCATCGGCGTGCGCGATCAGGGCTTGGCTGGCAATGCCCGGCAGGCACGACGAAAGACGCGCGCTGACCACGCCAAAGCTTGCCGTGGCGCCAATCCGGACGTGGCCGTGCAGGCTACTGGCTTCGGCGAGGCGTGCGCGCATGCGCTCGGCGAGGGCCTGGCCATCAGCCAGGTTGGTGTCAGGCAGGATCAGCAGGAATTCTTCGCCGCCGTAGCGCACGACTGTATCAATGCCGTCACGGGTCATCGACAGCAACAAGCGTGCGAAATCCTGCAGGAGCGCGTCCCCGGCCTGGTGGCCGTGGGTATCGTTAATGGCTTTGAAACTGTCCAGGTCGCACATGATGATGGTCAGCGAGGCACCCCGGCGGCGGGCGCGGTCGATTTCACGTTCGAGCAGGCCGGCGTTCAGGTGGCGCCGGTTGAAGGCGCCCGTGAGGGGATCGCGTACAGACTGGTTGATCAGAATTTGCTGGGTCCAGTATTGCCGGCGCGACGAATGGGCGTCGCGGCGCGCGGCAGCGGCGCCGAACAGGTTCGCGAGCAGCAGGAGCATCGTCATGGTCGTCAGGTGGCGCGGGCTGACCGTGCCAAAGGCATACACGAGCGCCAGGAAGCTGGCGGTCGCGCCGAGTGCAACGATGGTTGCGTTGACCAGGCGGTTTGGAATGAACAGGTACACGATGATCAGCATGATGGCCATCGACATGCCGTGAAGTAGCGGCTCGCCCCGCGAATACGCGACCAGCAAGAACGTGAGCATCGCGAGGCTGGTAAAGACAGTGGCTGCGCGATAGGCGGTGTGCCCTGGATTGGCGCTGCGGCGTGTCAGCGCGATGCCCGCCAAGGCCACCACGGCGATCGCCAGGCGCGCCACGAACAATGCCAGTGTCTGGCTGCTGTGGCCAAGGTGGGCCACGTCGGCAAGCGCGAATGCCAAGTAAAAGATGCCACAAAATGAGAGCGAACGTGTCAATTCATGCTCGATGACGCCGCTCTGGTCGCGCAGGAACGCCGATTCGGTACTGGCGGATGTGAATTCACCGCGCCAGCGCGCGATGGCGCCGGCAGACTGCAGCTTGGACATTAAGGAAGGCGTGGAACGGGGACGAGCCCGACTGTAGCGACTTATTGCATTGCTGTAAAGAATTTAGGTAAAGATGAATGCAATAGTTGTATCAATGCTGCATCAGTGCATTTGAGCGGTGGGGGGGATGCCGTCGCGCGGGCAGGTAAACCGATCGCGGCGAAGCGACCGTGCAGCATCACCGGACGCGTTAAGCACCGGCTCTGTCTTTTTGGTGGCCAGCCATGACCGTCGTTCACCCGTATTGCTCCCAACCCACCAGCTACTTCCACCCTGGTGGTGCCCGAGCCTCGCTCTGCAATTGGGCGCTTGAGATCACTGCGACTTCACTGCGAAGTATTCTGAGAACCTGCACATGGATCGCTTACACCACTGAGCCCAGCTTAAAGATCGGCAAATACATCGCCACCACCAGCCCGCCGATCAGCACGCCCAGGATGACCATGATCAAAGGCTCCATCAGCGAGGACAGCGCGGCGACGGCCTCGTCGACTTCTTCCTCGAAGAAGTCGGCCACCTTGCCCAGCATGCCGTCGAGCGCGCCGGATTCTTCGCCGATGGCGACCATCTGGGTCACCAGGCTCGGGAATACGTTTGCGTTCTGCATCGCCACCGTCAGGCTGGTGCCGGTCGAGACTTCGGTCTGGATGCGCCGGGTGGCGTTGAGGTAGACAGCGTTACCGGAGGCGCCGCCGACCGAGTCGAGCGCTTCGACCAGGGGCACGCCGGCGGCGAACATGGTGGCCAGGGTGCGGGTCCAGCGCGCGATCGTCGCTTTGCGGATCACGCTGCCGAAGATCGGCAGGCGCAGCAGGATGCGGTCCATGGCCTGCTGCATTTTCAGCGAGCGGCGCCAGGATTCGATGAAGAAGTAGATCGCGCCGAAAATCGAGCCGAAGATCAGGTACCACCAGGTGACGAAGAATTCCGACATGCTCATCACGATCAGGGTCGGGGCCGGTAAGTCGGCGCCGAAGCTGGCGAACACGGACTTGAAGGCCGGGACCACCCAGATCATGATCACGGCGACCACGATGAAGGCCACCGCTAGGATGGCGATCGGGTAGGTCAGGGCGGACTTGATCTTGCTTTTCAGGGCCAGCGTCTTTTCCTTGTAGACGGCCAGGCGGTGCAGCAGGTCTTCCAGGATACCGGCCTGTTCGCCGGCGCCGACCAGGTTGCAGAACAGCGGGTCGAAATAGCGCGGGTACTTGCGGAACGCGTTGTTCAGGCTGGTGCCGGTCTCGATGTCGGAGCGGATATCGAGGATCAGTTTCGACATCGATGGATTCGCATGGCCCTTGCCGACGATGTCGAAGGCCTGCAGCAGCGGCACGCCGGCCTTCATCATCGTCGCCAGCTGGCGCGTGAACATCGTCAGGTCTTTGTCGGTGATCTTCTTGCCGCTGCGGTAGACCCGCTTCTTGACCTTGGTGACCATGATGCCCTGGCGGCGCAGGGTCACGTTGACGATCGCCTCCCCGCCGGCGCGCAGTTCGCCGCGCACCGTCTTGCCGGACTTGTCCTTGCCTTCCCAGGCGTAGACCGCTTCCTTGACTTGGGCGCCGCCGCGGCGGGTTGTGAGGGAGGTTGCCATAATAATTGTCTACATTCGCCTATTCGTTGGTACAGCCGAGCACTTCTTCGAGGCTGGTCAGCCCCTGTTTCACTTTCATCAGGCCCGAGCGGCGCAGCGAATTGACGCCGTCCTTCTCGGCCTGGGCGGCAATCTGCATCGAGTTGCCATGCGCCAGGATCAGCGCTTCGATCGCCGGCGAGATCGGCATGAGCTGGTAGATGCCGACCCGGCCCTTGTAGCCGGAACCGAGGCAGCGTTCGCAGCCGACCGGGCCGTAGGCCTTCCAGTCGCTGTCGAGGTCTGCTTCGCGGTAGCCGGCCGCCAGCAAGGCCTCGCGCCCGATCTCGAGCGGCTGCTTGCAGGTGCACAGGCGCCGCGCCAGGCGCTGCGCGGTGATCAGGATTACCGACGAAGCGATGTTGAAGGCTGCCACGCCCATGTTCATCAGGCGCGTCAGGGTCGAGGGCGCGTCGTTCGTGTGCAGGGTCGAGAACACCATGTGGCCGGTCTGCGCGGCCTTGATCGCGATGTCGGCCGTTTCCAGGTCGCGGATCTCGCCGACCATGATGATGTCGGGATCCTGGCGCAGGAAGGATTTCAGCGCGACCGGGAAGGTGAGGCCGGCGCGGTCGTTGACGTTGACCTGGTTCACGCCGGGCAAATTGATCTCGGCCGGGTCTTCCGCGGTCGAGATGTTGATGCCGGGCTTGTTCAGGACATTCAGGCAGCTGTACAGCGAGACGGTCTTGCCGGAACCGGTCGGCCCGGTTACCAGCACCATGCCGTAAGGGCGCGAAATGGCGCCCAGCAGGAGTTCGCGCTGGTCGGGGTCGTAGCCGAGCGCGTCGATGCCCATCTGCGCCTGGGTCGCGTCGAGGATACGCATGACGGTCTTTTCGCCGAACAGCGTGGGCAGGGTGCTGACGCGTAAGTCGAGGGTGCGCGTGGCCGACAGGATCAGGCGCATGCGGCCGTCCTGCGGCACGCGCTTTTCCGAGATGTCGAGCTTGGCCAGCACCTTGATGCGCGAGACCAGCTTGTCGCGCACCGACAGCGGCGGCATCGCATGGTCGCGCAGGACGCCGTCGACACGCATGCGGATCCGGTAGTATTTTTCGTAGGGCTCGAAGTGGATGTCCGAGGCGCCCAGGTTGACGGCGTCCATCAGGATCTTGTTCAGGAAGCGCACGATCGGCGCGTCCTCGACTTCGTTGGTCGCTTCCAGCGGGGCGGCCGACTGTTCTTCCTCGGCGAACTCGATGTCGCCCTGGTCGCCGGCCAGGTCGTTCAGGCTTTGCTCGGCGCTTTTCGTCAGGTTCGCCAGCAGCGCCAGCAGGACGTCGTGGGCGACGATCACCGGTTCGACCGCCGCTTCGCTCTGGAACTTGATCTGGTCCAGGGCCTGGGTATTGGTCGGATCCGAAATGGCCACCGACAGCCGGTTGCCGCGCTTGGCCAGCGCGACCACGCGCTGGGCCATCATCAGTTTGGTGTCGATGGCGCCGGGCGGCAGCGCGTCGAGGCTGAACGTGCCCAGGTCGAACAGCGGATAGCCGAAGGTCTCGGCGCAGAAGGCGGCCAGCGAGGCGCAGTCGAGCGCCTTGTCGGCGATGATGGCGTCGATGAAAGCGGTGCGGTCGCCCGCCGCCTTCTTTTGCAGAGCGTCGGCTTGCACCGGCGTCAGCCGCCCGGCCTGTACCAACGCACGCGCCAATCCCGACATCTGAGCTGGCATCGGTGTGCCTGAGGTCGCGTTCGGGAGGACTGCTGACATATGCGCCGTGATAGTAGAGGAACGACAAGAGAGCCGCCAAAGGCTGTTTCAAGGCGGCGGACTCCTCGGATGATGCCTACAGGCATCAAGTTTGTAAAGCGTTTCAACAGGACGCAGATGCATGCGCACCACGGTGACGAAATGCCATGACGCCCCGTAATGGTGCATCTGTTGGCGGGGTGTCAAGAGCTGTTATCGGCTTGTATAGCGTTGGCTTTAGTAGTTTTGTTTTCATGCTAAGGCTTCGCGCCCGAGGTTTACGATGAGCAGACCCGTCGGGTGGGCGGCGCAAGGACAGCGTGGCCATCAGCTAACCGGGTGTAGCCGTCCACCCTCCGTCCCGGAGGCACACGTTACGAATCATATTGAATAGTGCGCAGCCCGAAACGATACCGGCGCCCTCGGGCGCCGGTATCGATTTCACGCAATCGTGCGCGGATGGTTTAACGCAGTGCCAGCGGCGCCGGGCGTGCGCTCAAGGCGTGGCCGCCTTGCTCGGCCAGCTTGAACACCGACAAGGCGCCGGTCAGCTGCCCGGTCTGCTCGGTCAGCGACTCCGCCGCCGCCGAGGCTTGCTCGACCAGGGCCGAGTTCTGTTGGGTCATTTCGTCCATGCTGTCGATGGCGCGGCCGATGTCTTCGATGCCTTTGCTCTGGCGCTGCCCCGCGGCGCTGATCTCGGCCATGATGTCGTGCACCTTTTTGACCGAGTCCACGATCTGGCCCATTGTCACGCCGGCCTGGTCGACCAGCGCGCTGCCGGCATTGACCTTCGAGACCGAGTCGCCGATCAGTTCCTTGATTTCCTTGGCCGCCGCCGCGCTGCGCTGGGCCAGGCTGCGCACTTCGCCGGCCACGACCGCGAAACCGCGGCCCTGTTCGCCGGCGCGCGCCGCCTCGACCGCCGCGTTCAGCGCCAGGATGTTGGTCTGGAAGGCGATGCCGTCGATGACCGAGATGATCTCGACGATCTTCTTGGCCGAGGTATTGATGTCGCCCATGGTGCTGACCACGCCGCCGACGACCTGACCGCCGCGGGTGGCGATGTCGGTGGCCGTCACGACCAGCTGGTTCGCCTCGTTGGCGTTGGCGGCGTTCTGGCGCACTTCGCCGGTCAGGTCGTCCATGGCGCGCGCGGTGCGCTCCAGGTTCGAGGCCTGCGATTCGGTGCGGCCGGCCAGGTCGGCATTGCCGCTGGCGATTTCGGCACTGGCGACCGCGATCGTCTCGGCTGACCCCTTGATCTCGGCCACCATCGTCGCCAGGCGCGCGCGCATATCTTTCAGGGCGACGAGCAGGCTGGTCGTGTCCCTGGCGTCGGTATGGATGTCCATCGCCAGGTCGCCGGCGGCCACGGCGCGCGCGATCTCGCGGGCGTATTCCGGCTCGCCGCCGAGCTGGTGCCAGATGGTGCGCACCACGAACCAGGACACCACGGCCAGGCTCAGGATGACGACTAGCGCGGTCAGGATCATGGTCCACAGCACGCGGCGCACGTTCGCTTCGCTGCTGGCGATGCCGGCAGTGAACTGTTCCTTGGCTTTCGCCTGGGTCTGCGCCAGGTCCTTGCTCAGGACGGCGAGGGTGCTCTGCATTTTCGTGACGACCGCTTGCGGGTCGCCCTGCTCGAGTTCGAGCATGATGCGCGCGGCCGACAGCGCCGGCGCGTAGTAATCGTTGAATTCCTTGAGCAGGCGGGTGCCGTTGCCGGCCTGGCCGTCGATCGCGCCGAACTGCTTGAGGTGGGCGCGGACCGCGTCGGCTTGCTTGCCGACTTCGTCGATGCGCGCCTTGTCGCCTTCGGTGACCGCGTCGCGCAGGCCGTCTGTGATGTCGCCGATTTCCAGGGTGATCGCCTTCGAGGCGTCGAGCACCGGATAGTCGGTGCGCTCGGTCGAATTGATCGACTCCAGTGCCTTGTTGGCGATGGTGGCGGAGAGGCCTACGCCGAGGCCGAAAATCATGGTCGAAATGACCGGTAGTGCCCAGATCCTGCGCTTGATGCTCATATATCTCGTCTTTCTCGACTCGCTGCTAATAATGGACAACCGGCTATGCGTACTTTTTCAGCCAAAAAGCCCTGCCGGCTGGGAAGCGGACAGGGCTGGTTTGCAACAACGATGCGCGTGTTGTTTACGGCGCGCTGTAGACAACCTTGACGGTCGCGTCGACCGCGCTCTTTTCCATGTAGCCGATGGCTTTCGGGTTGGCGGCGACGGCAGCCTTGACGGCGGCGCTGTTGGCGACTTCCTTCGGCATCGTGGCCTTGCCGGTAAACACCAGCTTCGACCACAGGGCCTTGGCTTGCGAGGCTTCCTTGTCGGTCACCTTCTTGTAGAACTCGGCGCGGATCGGCGCGTCTTCCGGCTGGTCGATCGGGGTCATGGCGCTCGACTTGCCGAGGAAGAATTGGGCGATCTGGTCCTTCGTCATGCTCGACTCGGCGGCCTTCGGATTGACCACGGCCACCACTTCGGCCAATGCCGGCAGCGAGGTGGCGAGAACGGCTGCGGCGACGAGCGATTTCAACAATGTGTTCATGGTGCGTAATCCTTAGAAGACGAAGTCGAGAGCAACGGCGCCGACGGTCACGTCACGGTTGAAGCCAGGCTGGGCATTGACGAGCAGGCCGCTGCCGACAGCCGGCTTGACGCGGTCGATCTGGGCTTTCAAGGCCAGCGAGCGGTAGAAGTCCCAGCGCACGCCGATCGAGGTCGTGCTCTGTTCGCCCTGGCCGACGCCGCTGTACGGCAGGCGGTTGACGCCGGCGCGCAGGGCGGCGACGGTCGGCGTGCAGGCGGCCGGGGAGCCGGCCGGGCAGGCGCCCGGTACGGTGTTTTGCGGGTAGCCGTCGATCGAGACCTTGCTCTGGATGATGTACGGCAGCACCTTGCCGAAGCGGTAGCCGCCCATCACGTACCATGAGGTGGTGTCGTTAATGTAGGCATCGACCTTACGCTTGGCGAGCTCGCTCTGGACAATGATATTGTTCCAGTCCATGCCGAGGCCGAGCGATGTGAACGAGGCTTTCTTGTCGGTCGCCTCGAGTTCGTTGGCGAGCATGTTGAGCTGCGGCAGTCGGTAACCGGTGCCGGCGGCGCGCAGGCCGCCGAGCAGGTTGTTCAGGCTGCCCGAACCGGTGATCGTCACGTCTGCCTGCACGCGGCTGGCGCGGAAGGTGAACGGGCCATTTTCAGCCAACAGGTTCAGTGCGACCATGCGCTTGCCACGGATCGTGACGCCGCCAACGACCGGTGCTTCATTGCCGCCGATGGCCAGTTGGCCGGTCAGGGCGGTGTCGCCCAGGCTGGTCTGGTAGGTGGCATCGACGCCGTCGAGGCTGTTGAACGGCACTTGCGAGTACATTTCGACCGGCGGACGCAGGAAGGTATTGGCATAGCCGACGTTGCGGTAATCCGAAATCATGAAGGTTGGCAGGCCGATGCGGCCAACCCGCAAGCTCAGCTGGTCATTGACCTTGGCCTTGGCGAATGCCCAGCCCAGTTCGGCGCCGTACTCTTCTTCCGCATCCTTGCGTACCAGGCCTTGGGCGGTAAACGACAGCCAATTGTTGATGCCGATGTTTGCCTGCAGGCCGAGGTTCGAGTCGACGCCGGTGCGCGGCGACTTCTTGACACCGGCTGCTTGGTTAGGACGGGCGAATTCGGCCGCGTCGGTATTCATCCAGGTCAGGGCACCGGTGCCGAAACCGCTGATTTTGACGGTCGGGCCCGACGCTTCTTGTGCAAAGGCCGACGAAATTGCCAGTGGCAGGGCCAACATAGCGGCGATAAACTGCTTATTCATTAGGAAACCTGTAACAAATGCTACGTTTATAAGAGTTGCTTCTCAATTCTGGTGTCAGTTGCGTGAAAACTGAAGTGACGGAAATGATTGTATCCACGCGGCAAAATCTAGCGCAACAAAAAGCACGACCGTATTTGAAAAATACCGTCGTTACAATGCGTGATGTTGTTTTGTCGAAACAGGATGGTAGCGGCGCGGTGTATTTACGGAAACACAGTTGATTTTATTTTATCGAAGTTATCAATTCCACCAGTGCGTCGCCGTGCCCATTTCCGGCAGCCGCGCCTGCATCGCTTCGTGGATCAGCCCGGCGCGCACCGCCTGTTCGGGCGTATAAATGCGCGCATTGCCAACCAGGTGAGGGCGGATGTCGTGCGCATCGGGCGCGCCGCGGGCCGCCTCATCGTCGATGCTGGCATAGCGTTCGGCATCGAAATCGAGGCATTCGCGCCACTCCGACACGCGCGAACGGTCGGCCGCGACCAGGTTGCCGAAGCCCCAGTGCAGCGGGTGGATCAGGAAGCGCGCGCCCGGACAGGCATAGCGCCTGGCGCCGGCCAGGAAAATGACGACGCCGACCGACGCTACGCTGCCGATATTGCAAGTCGTCAGGGGAATCGGCAGCGATTTCAGGAAGTAATACAAGGCGAAGCCGGTCGTCATGTTGCCGCCTTCGGTCGAGATGTGCAGCTCGATCTCGCTGGCTCCGTTCTGCAGCGCCTGCAGGCAGAGGTTGCGCACGCTGCAGGTGGAATTGTGCTTGATCGGTCCGATGAAATGAACAATGTGCAGCGCCATTGGCCCCTCCTGTCGTGACGACTCAGGATAGCAATTTTTTTCTGTGGAATGGCGATTAGTAGCTTGCACGCAACGCCGCGTCAGCTTCCCCGGTAGGTCGAATAAGACCACGGCGTGACCACCAGCGGCACGTGGTAGTTCTGGTCCGGGTCGGCCACGCCGAAGGCGATCGTCACGCGGTCGACAAAGCGCGGCTCCGCCACTGCCACGCCGTGCGCCGCGAAATAATCGCCGGCCGCGAACACCAGTTCGTAGTAGCCGGCCTGGAGGGCGTCGCCTTCCAGCAGCGGCGCGTCGCAGCGGCCATCGATATTCGTCGCCGCTTGCGCAAGCAGGGTGCGCGTGCGCCCGTCGACGGCGTACAGCTCGATGGCGACCTGCGCGGCCGGACGGCCGTGCGCAGTGTCGAGCACATGGGTACTGAGTTTGCCCATCGGGTTCCCTATATGGTGGTGGTGAAGATGGCTATTCCTCGGATCATATACCGATGCCGCCCTGTCAATATATGATCGACGATATATTCCCCATTTTCGAGACTCCCATGGCATATGACTATCCGCGCGACCTTGCCGGCTACGGCCGCACGCCACCGCATGCCCAATGGCCCGGCGAAGCCCGCATCGCCCTGCAATTCGTGCTGAATTACGAAGAAGGCGGGGAGAATTCGGTGCTGCATGGCGATGCGGCATCGGAAACGTTTTTATCGGAAATCATCGGCGCCCAGGCATTCCCGGCACGCCACATGAGCATGGAATCGCTTTACGAATATGGTTCGCGCGCCGGGCTGTGGCGTTTGCTGCGCATGTTCGAGGAACGGAGCATGCCGCTGACGGTCTTCGGCGTGGCGATGGCGCTGCAGCGCAACCCGGAAGCGGTGGCCGCCTTCCGCGAGCTGGGCCACGAGATCGCCTGCCATGGCCTGCGCTGGATCTCGTACCAGAACGTCGATGAGGCGACCGAACGCGCGCATATGGCTGAAGCCGTGGACATCCTGCGTGCGCTGACGGGAGAAGCGCCGCGCGGCTGGTACACCGGGCGCGATTCGCCGAATACCCGGCGCCTGGTCGTCGAGCACGGCGGCTTTGCTTATGACGCGGATTACTATGGCGACGACTTGCCGTTCTGGCAGAAGGTGGCGCACACCGGCGCGGACGGAACGGCGCTTGAGGCGCCGCACCTGGTCGTGCCCTATACGCTCGACACCAACGACATGCGCTTCGCCGCGATGCAGGGATTTAATTCCGGCACCCAGTTCTTCGATTACCTGAAAGACGCCTTCGATGTGCTGTATGCGGAAGGCGACCCGAATGGCCTGAACGCGCCTAAAATGCTCTCGATCGGGCTGCATTGCCGCATTGCCGGGCGTCCGGCGCGCTCTGCCGCACTGGCGCGCTTCCTCGATTACGTATTGCAGCATAAACACGTGTGGATTGCGCGCCGGATCGACATCGCCGAGCACTGGAAAAGCACCCATCCGTTTTCCGGTTGATATATCGGTTTGATGATAAGCAATATCTGTCACCGCGCATAGTTGGTGCGAACGAGGAGGGAGTATCCTTCAAGCTGGGACCAATCCGAGGCAAGCATGGCCGCACCTATCCGCTTTTATTTCCGTAACACCGTCCACGAAGTGACGGATGTCGCGCCGACGCAAACCATCCTGCAGCACCTGCGGGAGGACCTGCGCTGCACCGGCACCAAGGAAGGCTGCGCCGAAGGCGATTGCGGCGCCTGCACGGTGGTCGTCGGTTCGCTCGAGAACGGCGCACTGGAACTGAAAGCGGTCAACTCGTGTATCCAGTTCACGCCCACGCTCGACGGCAAGGCCCTGTTCACGGTCGAAGACCTGCAGCTGCCGGGCGGGCGCCTGCACCCGGTCCAGCAGGCGCTGGTCGAATGCCACGGTTCGCAATGCGGCTTTTGCACGCCGGGTTTCGCGATGTCGCTGTGGGGCATGTACCTGAAACAGGAGGGCCAGGCACCTTCGCGCTGCCAGATCGACGACGCCCTGTCCGGCAACCTGTGCCGCTGCACGGGCTACCGGCCGATCATCGAAGCGGCCGCCCGCATGGTCGAACTGCCGCGCGCAGAATTCGACCGCGCCGCGGTGGCCGATGCACTGCTGTCGCTGCAGCGTGGCGCGGGCAGCTCGTACACCTTCGAAGGCCGCAGCTTCCATGCGCCGCGCACCCTGGACGAACTGGTCGCGCTGCGCGGCGCGCATCCGCAGGCCCTGATCCTCGCCGGCTCGACCGACGTCGGCCTGTGGGTCACCAAGCAGATGCGCGAGCTGGACGACATCCTGTATATCGGGAATGTGGAAGAACTCAAATCGGTCAGCGAGTTTGACGGCATGCTGCAAATCGGCGCCGGCGTCACGCTGCAGGACGCGTATGCCGCCGTCTGCCGCCACTATGGCGATGAATTGAGCGAGATGTGGCAGCGCTTCGCCTCGCTCCCGATCCGCAATGCCGGCACGCTGGGCGGGAATGTCGCCAACGGTTCGCCGATTGGCGACTCGATGCCCTGGCTGATCGCCCTCGGCGCGCGTCTCGTGCTGCGCGGTACCAAAGGCGAACGCGAACTGGCGCTGGAAGATTTTTACCTCGGCTACCAGCAGAAGGATTTGCAAGCCGACGAATTCGTTGCCGCCCTGCGCCTGCCTTTGCCGCGCGCGGATGTGCGTTTTCGGACGTATAAGCTGGCCAAGCGCTTCGACCAGGATATCTCGGCCGTGTGCGCCGCGTTTGCACTGACGTTTGACGGCGATATCGTCAAGCAAGCGCGCATCGCTTTCGGCGGCATGGCGGCCACGCCCAAGCGCGCCGCGCAGGCCGAAGCCCGGTTGACAGGCCGCGTGTGGAGCGAGGACGCGCTGCAGGAAGCCATGGCCGTGCTGGCCCAGGATTACGCGCCGCTGTCGGACATGCGCGCATCAAGCAGCTATCGCATGAAGACGGCGCAGAACCTGCTGCGCCGCTTCTGGCTCGAGACACGGTTCGAGAATCCGCTGCCGCCATCCGCAGTCAACGCTTTCGCAGCGCAGGGTTGAGGAGAACACCATGAACGACGCAGGCGCACCAGCATTCAAAGCGGCGGCGTGGAGCGCGGTCGGCCGCGCCCGGCCGCATGAATCCGCCACGCTGCACGTGTCAGGGCAGGCCACCTACACCGACGACATCGCCGAAGTGGCGGGCACGCTGCACGCGGCGCTCGGCTTGTCGGGCAAACCACACGCGAACATCGTCTCGCTCGACCTGGCGCCGGTACGGGCAGCGCGCGGCGTCGTCGCGGTGCTCTCGGCAGGCGACATCCCCGGCACCAACGATTGCGGCCCGATCATCCACGACGACCCGATCCTCGCCGACGGCAAAGTCGAATACGTCGGCCAGCCGATCTTCATCGTCGTCGCCGACAGCCACGACAACGCACGCCGCGCCGCGCGCCTGGCCAAAGTCGAGTACGAAGAACTGCCGGCCATCCTTACCCCGCAGGACGCGCACGCCGCCAAATCCTATGTCGTGCCGCCGATGCGCCTGGCGCGCGGCGACGCCGAAACGGCCTTCGCGAATGCGCCGCGCAAGGTCGCCGGCAAACTGTATGTCGGCGGCCAGGAGCAGTTCTACCTGGAAGGCCAGATCGCCTATGCGATTCCCGGCGAGGACAATGGCATGCTGGTGCAGTGCTCGACCCAGCACCCGAGCGAGATGCAGCACGTCGTCGCGCATGCGCTGGGCCTGCACTCGCACCACGTCGTGGTCGAGTGCCGGCGCATGGGCGGGGGATTTGGCGGCAAGGAATCGCAGTCGGCCTTGTGGGCCGCCGCTGCCGCGATTGCCGCGGCAAAGTTGAAATGTCCGGTCAAACTGCGCGCCGACCGCGACGACGACATGCTCGTCACCGGCAAGCGCCACTGTTTTTACTATGAATACGAAGTCGGCTACGACGACAGCGGCCGCGTGCTGGCCGCGAAAGTCGACATGGTCTCGCGCGCCGGCTACTCGGCGGATTTATCCGGGCCGGTCGCCACGCGCGCAGTCTGCCATTACGACAACGCCTATTACCTGAGCGACGTCGACATCCGCGCCGCCTGCGGCAAGACGAATACCCAGTCGAATACGGCCTTCCGCGGCTTCGGCGGGCCGCAGGGCGCGATTGCGATGGAATACGTGCTGGATGAAATCGCGCGCGAACTCGGCGTCGATGCGCTCGACATCCGCAAGACCAATTTTTACGGTAAAACCGAGCGCAACGTCACGCCCTACGGCCAGGCCGTGGTCGACAACGTCATCCACGAACTGGTGGCCGAACTCGAAACCTCGAGCGACTACCGCGCGCGCCGTGACGCCGTCAACGCGTTCAACGCCGCCAGCCCGGTGCTGAAAAAGGGCCTCGCGCTCACGCCCGTGAAATTCGGCATCGCCTTCAACGTCACCCACCTGAACCAGGCCGGCGCGCTGGTGCACGTGTACGTCGACGGGTCCATCATGGTCAACCATGGCGGCACCGAGATGGGGCAGGGCATCAACACCAAGGTGATGCAGGTCGTCGCGCATGAGCTGGGCGTCGACATGGACCACGTGCGGGCGACTGCCACGAATACCAGCAAGGTGGCGAACACCTCGGCCACGGCGGCATCGACCGGGGCCGATTTGAACGGCAAGGCGGCGCAGGATGCGGCACGCCAGATCAGGGGGCGGCTCGCTATCTTCGCGGCGGCGCAGTATGGCGGCGAGCCTGGCGACGTGCGCTTTGCCGCCGACACCGTATTCGTCAATGACATGGAAGTGCCGTTCCCGGCGCTGGTACAAAAGGCCTACCTGGCGCGCGTGCAGCTCTGGTCCGATGGTTTTTACGCCACCCCGGGCCTGTCCTGGGATGCGAAGACCATGAACGGCCGGCCTTTCTCGTATTTCGCCTATGGCGCGGCGGTGTCCGAAGTCGTGGTCGATACGCTCACCGGCGAATGGAAGCTCTTGCGGGCCGATTGCCTGTACGACGCCGGCAATTCCCTCAATCCGGCGATCGACATCGGCCAGGTCGAAGGCGCCTTCATCCAGGGCATGGGCTGGCTCACCACCGAAGAACTCTGTTGGAACGCGGGCGGCAAGCTGATGACGCACGCGCCCTCGACCTATAAAATCCCGGGCGTGTCGGACTGCCCGCAGAATTTCCGCGTGCGCCTGTTCGAGAACCGCAATGTCGAAGACAGCATCCACCGCTCGAAAGCCGTGGGCGAGCCGCCGCTGCTGCTGCCGTTTTCGGTCTTCTTTGCGATTCGCGATGCGGTATCGAGCGTCGGCGGGCACACCGTCAATCCGCCGCTCAATGCTCCGGCGACGGGCGAAGAAATCCTCGACGCGATTGCCGCCGTCGAAGCCGCGGTGGCCGGTCAGGCGTGATGGAAGACTGGTTGACAGCCGCGCTGCGCGCGCCGGCCGTGCTGGTCACGGTGGCCATCGTCGAAGGCTCGGTGCCGCGCGAGGCGGGCGCGAAGATGCTCGTCATGCGCGACACGTTTGCAGGCACGATCGGCGGCGGGCACCTGGAGCATCGGGCGATCGAGATTGCGCGTGCGATGCTGGCAGAGGGCGGGGCGCCGCGGCTTGAACGTTTCGCGCTGGGGCCGAGCCTGGGCCAGTGTTGTGGGGGGATTGCGCACCTGGCGTTCGAGGTGGCGGACCGGGATCAGTGCTCGCTGCTCAATGACCGACGCAATACCGATACCTGGCGAGTGATACCCGTAGCGTGGGCGGGTCGCCCGCCCACACGTTCAACGCACGCTGGCACTGGCGCACAATGCGATGCCACGGCTTCCGGCGATCAATCGGGTTTACACGGCACCGCGGTCGTGCCACGACCGATTGAACGCGTGGGCGGGAAACCCGCCCACGCTACGAATACGGAACTAGCGGTACGGGCTGATCAACCAGCGTGGGCGCTATTCGACGGAGCAGGCCGGCATATCGCCGGTGCCTCCGTTGCCGCCTTCGACCGCACCCTGGGCACCCACGTCTTCGTCGATACTGATGGCCGCCGCTGGCTGGCCGACGCCATCCTCGCGCCGCGCGCCCACCTGATGCTGTTCGGCGCCGGCCACGTCGGCGCGGCGATCGTGCGGGCGCTGGCCGACTTGCCTTGCCGCGTCACCTGGGTCGACGAGCGCGACGATTTGTTCCCGTCCGCGGTGCCATCGAACGTAACGATCGAAGCCACCGACATCCCCGAGGCGCTGGCGGAAGCAGCCGCGCCCGGCACTTTGTTCCTCGTGATGACACACAGTCATGCACTTGACCTGCGCCTGTCAAACGCGATACTGTCGCGTCCCCAAATGACGCAACTGGGAGACTGGTTCGGCCTGATCGGGTCCGATACCAAGCGCCGCCAGTTCGAACACCGCCTGCGCGAGCGCGGCATCGATGAGGCCCGCATCGACGCCATGGTTTGCCCGATCGGCCTGCCCGGCATTGCCGGCAAGGCGCCGGCCGTGATTGCCGCCTCAGTCGCGGCGCAACTGCTCACCGTCTGGGAGGCGCGTGCAAGCGGCGCCGCCAGCTACCCTGAAGTTTCTCCGGAAGTTAACTGATGTCCACTGCGCCACACACCGTGCAAGCCTACCGTGCGAGCTTGCTGCATTTTCACGCCGACCCGGCCTTTGCCGAGCATGCGTACTCCTGGTTCGAAGACGGCCTGCTCGTGGTCGAGGATGGCCGCGTCAAGGCGGCCGGCGACTACGCGCAGCTGGTCGCAACGCTGCCCGCCGCTCTCACGCCGATCGACTACCGCGGCCAGATCATCACGCCCGGCTTCATCGACACCCACCTGCATTATCCGCAGACCGACATGATCGCGTCCCCCGCGCCCGGTTTGCTGCCCTGGCTCGAGACCTATACCTTTCCGACCGAGCGCCAGTTCGCCGACCCGGTCCACGCGCGGGCCACCGCCGAGTTCTTCCTCGACGAGCTGACCCGCTGCGGCACGACCACCGCCGTCGTCTACTGCACCGTGCACCGCGAATCGGTCGACGCCTTCTTCGAGGCGAGCGAGGCGCGCAAGCTGCGCATGGTGGCCGGCAAGGTGCTAATGGACCGCAACTGTCCGGACTTCCTGCGCGACACCGACGGGCAGGTCGGCGAGAGCGAAGCACTGATCAACAAGTGGCACAAGCACGCGCGCTCGCTGTACGCGATCACGCCGCGCTTCGCGCCGACCTCCAGCCCGGCCCAATTGGGCGCCATCGCCGAACTGGCGAAAGCCTATCCGGACACCTTCATCCAGACCCACGTCTCGGAAAACCGGGACGAAGTGAACTGGGTGCGCGAACTCTATCCCGAGGCGCGCAGCTACCTCGGCGTGTACGACGGCTACGGCCTGATGCGCCCGCGCGCGCTGTTCGGCCACTGCATCTGGCTCGATGACGAGGACTTCGCGCGCATGGCGGCCACCGGCTCCGCCGCCTCGGTATGCCCGACGTCGAACCTGTTCCTCGGCAGCGGCCTGTTCGATTTCGAAAAGGCCGATGGCGCCGGCGCGCTCGTCACGCTCGGCACCGATGTCGGCGCCGGCACCTCGTTCTCGATGCTGCAGACGATGAACGAAGCCTATAAAGTCGCGCGCCTGAAGGGTAGCTACCTGCCGGCGCTGCGCATGTTCTATCTCGCCACCCTGGGCGCAGCGCGCGCGATGGACCTGGAAGGCACGATCGGCAGCTTTGCCGTCGGGGCGGAAGCGGACTTTATTGTCCTCGATCCAAAGTCGACCCCGCTGCTGGCGCGCCGGAGCAGCCACTGCAATTCGCTGGAAGAGCAGCTGTTCGCGCTGGCGCTGCTGGGGGATGACCGCGCGATCCGGGCGACGTATGCGGCCGGGGCCAAGGTGCACGAGCGGGGCGCGTAAGTTTACCGCGTGGTTTGCAGCCACGTCCCGCCGAACACCCCCCCCCACATTGCCAACATCGAACGAAGGCGTTAGAGTTGCGCGGCACAAATCAACCCAACAAGAAAGACCTTTCATGCAGAACCTATTGCGCCGCCTGCTGATCGCCCTGGCCGTCGCTGCCCCGGGCGCCGTCCTGGCCAAGGAGCCGTCCACGGCATCGCGCCTGGCCAACGAAACGGCAACCAGCCGCCATTACGCCAGCCTGATCGAAGGCAGCGAGCCTAAACTGGCCGAGCTGACCATGTTCTTCACGCAGATGCCCAAGGGCGGCGACCTGCACCACCACTACTCGGGCGCGATCTATGTCGAGCAATACCTCGACTTCCTCGACCGCCAGGGCCTGTGCGTGAACAAGCAGAGCTACCGCGTCGAGACCGACAAGACCGTTATCGCCAGCGAGCGCGCCAGGCCGCCCAAGGAGCGCAACTGCCTCTCGAGCGCCGAAATCTATGCCGACGACTACACCTGGCGCGAGCTGGCAAAGCGCTGGTCCAACAAGGACTTCGACAACCACGGCGCCATCCAGGCGCCGCCGGACCGCCTGTTCTTCCAGACCTTCGGCTACTTCGGGCCGGTCTCGAACGCGAACTTCAAGGAAGGCCTGCAGGAGCTGAAAAAACGCGCGATCGCGGAAAACGTCGGCTACATCGAGACGATGTTCAAGATGTCGCCCTTCGTCGTCAATACCGAGTTCGACGCGCGCGCCTGGCAACTGGCGAACGATGACGCAGCCCTCGACATCGAGCTGCGCAAGGCAATGGACGTGCTGGACCGGGACGCGGCCTTCGGCAAGGCGATCGCCGATTTCGTGGCCAGGATCGACGAAGCGGCCGAAGGCATCGACGACGAGCGCTTCACGATGCGCTACCAGACCTATGTGCTGCGTTTGTTGAACCCGTCGCAGGTGTTTTCCTCGATGGTCGCCGCCTTCAAGTCAGCGTCGACCGGCGGCAAGGTCGTCGGCGTGAACATCGTCGGCCAGGAAAGCACGCATGTCTCGATGCGCGACTACACCCTGCACATGAAGATGTTCGGCTTCCTGAAAAAGGTCTACCCGAACGTCAAGGTGGCGATGCACGCCGGCGAGCTGGCGCTGGGCGACGTGCCGCCGGAAGGCCTGAAATTCCACATCGACCAGGCCCTGACGGTGGCAAAGGCCGACCGCATCGGCCACGGCATCGACCTGGCCCACGAATCGAACGCTGCCGGCATCCTGCGCAGGATGCGCCAGGACGACATTCCGGTCGAGATCAACCTGACCTCGAACGCTTTTATCAGCGGCATCAAGGGCGAGAACCACCCGGTCACTCTGTACCGCAAATATGGCGTGCCATATGTGATTTCGACCGACGACGCGGGCGTTACGCGCCACACGCTGTCGCAGGAATACGTCCTGTTTGCCAGCCGCTACAAGCCGGGCTACCGCGAG
>JANNNC010000166.1:0-12972 GCA_031398335.1 Massilia sp. | reverse complement strand
GTCGGACATCGTCGAAATCAGCTCCTGGTAATGCCGGTTCTTGGCGTCGGCCATCTCGAGCTTCTGCTGCGTGCTGTAGTTCTGCGCGGCCTCCCCCAGGATCAGGTCGAGAGAGCCCATGCGGTCGACACCCTTCAGGTGCTCGTTGAAGGCTTCGTCGAAATGCACGCCCACCGATTCGGCGAGCCGCTTCCATGCGAGGTAGTGATAGTGGGCGGTGTCGGTAATGACGCCGTCCAGGTCGAAAATGACTGCCTTGAACCTGCTCATGCTGCGTCCTCCCGGTTGATGCGACTTGACGGCGCCGCGCTGGTTAAGGCGACCTCACGGCCGCGGTGCGTGAACCCGAGCGAGGCGCCGTGCAGCAGCGCGTACTCGACGTGGCCGGGCTCCACCCTCACCTGCAGCAAGGCGCCGCCGATGTGGATCTTGAACTGGTAGTGCTGCCATTTGGCGGGCAGGGTCGGCGCGAAGCGCAGCGCGCCGTCAGTGACGCGCATGCCTGCGAAGCCGTAGGCGACGCCCATCCAGGTGCCGGCCATGGCGGCCGTGTGCACGCCGTAGTGGGTATTGCCATGGGTGTCGTCCAGGTCCAGACGCGCCGTCTCCATGAAGTAATCGTAGG
Source organism: Massilia sp. (assembly GCA_031398335.1). Taxonomy (GTDB): domain Bacteria; phylum Pseudomonadota; class Gammaproteobacteria; order Burkholderiales; family Burkholderiaceae_D; genus Telluria. Next base: position 12,347 of record JANNNC010000166.1, on the reverse strand, counting down.
CCTTGTCGTGGTAGCCCACCTCCGAGGCGATGATGCTGAAGATGCAGGACGAGAGCGACGAGTCGTGCGTGGTGACGGCTTCGTAATAGTCGAAGTCGCGGCGTTTATCGTGGATCGAAAACTCGTTCGACAGCAGCATCAGCGCCAGCACCACGTCGGCCTGCTTGCAGACCTGGTGGCGGTAGATCACCATCGGGTGGTAGTTCAGCAGCAGCGGGTAGTTTTCTTTCGGCGTATTCGCAAAATCCCACATCTTTTTCGACAGGAAGCTGTCGTCCTGCTCGTGGATGCCGAGCTTGCCGTCGTACGGCAGGTACATGCGCTCGGCCGCATCGCGCCACACCGCGATTTCCTCGCCGGTGACGCCAGTCGCGGAAGCGACGCGCGTAAAATCGCCGGCGCGTTCCTTGGCCAGCAGGTCGGCCATGTCGGCGGCAAAGCGCAAGTGCATGCGCGCCATCGCATTCGTGTAGTAATTGTTGTTGACCAGCGCCGTGTATTCGTCCGGACCGGTCACTTCGTTGATGCAGAAGCGCCCTTCGCGGTCATCGCTGCCGATGCCGATCCAGATGCGCGCGGTCTCCATCACGATTTCCAGGCCTGCCTGCGCCATGTAATCGAGGTCGCCCGTCGCTTCGTAATACGCCTTGATCGAGTACGCGATGTCGGCGTTGATGTGGTACTGGGCGGTCCCGGCCGGGAAGTATGCCGAGCACTCGCCGCCGGCGATGGTGCGCCACGGGTACAGGGCGCCAGTCGCATGCGACATCTGGCGCGCGCGCTCGCGCGCCTGCTCGAGGCCGGCATAGCGGTACTCCAGCAGCTTGCGCGCGATCTCCGGCTTCGAGTACAGGAAGAAGGGGAAAATATAGATCTCGGTATCCCAGAAGTAGTGGCCTTCATAGCCCTCCCCGGTGACGCCCTTGGCCGCGATATTCGTGCGGCCGTCGCGCCCGACCGATTGCAGCAGGTGGTATTCATTAAAACGGATGCCCTGCTGGAGCGCGTCGTCGCCGGCAATCTCGACGTCGGCGCTGGCCCAGAAGTCGGCAAGGAAGGCCGCTTGCGATGCGCACAGGGTTTCGAAACCGCCTGCCTGTGCGTTGGCCAGGGTTTCGCGCGCACGCTCCAACAATTCGCCTTCCGGATAATCGCGCGACGAGTGGTAGCTGCCGTATTTGGTCAGGCGCAAGGCTTGCCCTTCGACGGCCGCGCACGCGAAGGCCTGGCCGGCGCGCTGGCCTTCCTGCCAGCTCGCTGCAACCGCACCCTCGACCACGGTCTGGATGGCGCTGACCAAACCAAAACCACTGTTGTGAGTACGCTGCACGAGGGCCGAAAAGGCGCCGTCCTGTTCAACGGAGACCGTGTGCAGGGCCGGGCCCGACACCGCCGAGCCGACACGCGGATCGTCGCCCGCTTCCTGGTTTTTGACGGCGCCGTCGACGAACGATTTCAAGGTGATCGTGCCGGTGAAATTGAGCGGCGTGATCTCGACTTCGATAGCGAACAAATGCTTGCTGGCGAACGAGACGACGCGGCGGCTGCGCAAGGCGATGCGCTTGCCGCCTGGGGCGGTCCACTCCAGGGAACGCACCAGCACACCCATACGCAGGTCGAGCGCGCGTTCGTAGCGGCCCAGCGTGCCAAGCAGCGGATCGAAGCGCTCGCCGTCGATCTCGATCTCGACGCCTTTCGCGTTCGGCACGTTGAGCATGAACTGGTTGGTCTTGGCCAGCGCGAAAGCGGCTTCCGGATAGACGATCGGTTCCGATTCGTGGAAGCCGTTCAGATAGGTGCCGTCGAGCGAGGTGCCGGCGGGGCCGGTATAGCCCTCTTCGCCGGTGCCGCGCAGGCCGATGTAGCCGTTACCGAGCGCAAACAAGGTCTCGCGCAGGAAGTGGGAACTGGTATCGAAACCGGTCTCGCGGATGCACCACGGGTCGAGCGGAAGGGAGTAGGTTGGGCTGTCGGATGGCTGCACGGCGAGTCCTCAAAACGGTATTAGCGGTGGGTCGAAGTCGACACGATGGAAAGCCTCCGCACGGGCGGACGCCAGGGTGTCGCAGATGAATCGGGTAGTAAAAATTCAGGTCTGGCGCACGATCAGCCTGGTGGGTAACACTTCGGAGGCGACCGGCTCGTCATTGAGCAGCGCCAGCATCTTGCGCCCCAACAGGACGCCGCCGTCGCGCAGGTCCTGGTGCACGCTGGTCAATGGCGGCACGAAACTGGCCGCGCCCGGCGTATCGTCGTAGCCGATGACGGAGACCGCGTCCGGCACGCGCAGGCCGTGTTCGGCCAGGGCCCGGATCGCGCCCATGGCCAGCAGATCGCTGGCGGCGAACACGCCGTCGACGGCGCCTGATCCCTTTTTCTTGAGCAGGGCCGTCATGCTTTCGAAACCGGCTTCGAAGGTAAATGCTTGCGGGCGCACGATGTGGACGATGCCGTTGCCGCGCATGGCCTCGATAAAACCGGCGCAGCGGCCCTGCACTTCGGCGTGGTCTACGTCGCCGAGAAACACCAGCTTGCGCCGGCGCTGATCGATGAAGCGCGCCGCGGCGCTGGCGCCGCCGGCATGGTTGTCGCTGCCGACCACGACATACGATTCGCTTGCCTCGGGCGCGCCCCACACGACCAGCGGCAAGCCCGCCTTTTGCAAGACTTTCACCGCTTCGCCGTGCGAACCCTGGCCCAGCAGGATCATGCCGTCGGCACCGCGCACCGGCGCGCTGTCGAGCAGCTGGCGCGAGGTGAGCACGACGGTGTAGCCGGCGCTTGTCAATTCTTCGGTGATGCCCCCTAACAGGGCGAGCGGATACGGGTCCGACATCGGCCGCCCTTTGACAGGCGTCATTTCCACCACCACGGCCACCGAATTGCTGCGGCCCATGCGCAGGTTGCGCGCACTGATGTTCAGCCGATAACCCTGCTCTTCGGCGATGCGGCGCACCTTGTCGCGGGTCTTGTCGGTCACGAGCGGGCTGTTGCGCAGTGCACGCGACACCGTGATCGTGGAGACCCCGGCCAGCGCGGCCAGGTCTTCCATCGTCATGCCGGCATCGCTGTTGCGCTTAAGATTTTTATTGGTCGCCATACGATGCTCGGAGGAAGGTGGGACAAAACTGCGGCAAATTATGACAGATTTAAATGGCTGTGGATCGAAAATGACATCGATAACAATTTTATTGACATCGATATCATTCCTTGTTTCAATGACACAGATTGACAGGCGTTGCACCAAACGGGCCCGCCAATGCACCAAATACAAGCACTGTACTGCGTTGGGTGGCTGAGGGCGGCCCGCAAGTCCAGGAGACGGATTTTGAACCATAATAAAGAGAGCAATCAGATGAACCAATCCAAGCAGTTCGTGCTGTCGACGGTCGCACTGGCCGTACTGACCCTGGTCAGCCAGGCCCATGCCGCCGGCCAGGCGAATGTCCCACCCCTCCCGCAAGACGCCGCCAATGCCGCCGTGGCCCAGGAAATCCAGCAGGTCGTCGTCACCGGTACCGCGTCCGCTTCGGGCACGCGCAAGATCGACACCTCGTTCTCGATCACCACCGCCAACGAAGAGCAGCTGAAATCGGCCTCGCCAAGCAGCACCGCCGACGTCCTGAAACTGGTGCCGGGCGTGTACGCCGAATCCACCGGCGGCCAGTCGGGCGCCAACGTCGAAGTGCGCGGTTTCCCGTCGGGCAGCGATTCGCCCTTCGTTTCGGTCCAGCTGAACGGCAACCCGATCTATCCGGTGCCGGTGCTGTCCTTCTTCGAGGGCACCTCGGCCTTCCGCCTGGACGACACCATCGAGCGCGTGGAAGTGCTGCGCGGCGGCCCGAGCACGATCTATTCGGTCGGCCAGCCTGGCGCGACGATGAACTTCATCCTGAAAAAGGGTGACGACACGCCTGAGCGCACGATCCGCCTGACCAGCGGCACCGGCAAACTGCGCCGCGCCGACGTTTTCGTTGGCGGCAAGATTTCCGACGGCTGGTACGGCACCCTCGGCGGCTTCTACCGCCAGACCCAGGGCGTGCGCGATCCACAGTTCAAGGCCGACGATGGTGGCCAGCTGACCGCCACCCTCACCCGCAAGCTCGACGGCGGCGAAGCGACTTTCTATGTGCGCTCGACCGACGAAAAGAATGCGTTCTATACGGGCGTGCCTCTGATCTCGAGCAACAACGGCCGTGACATCAGCGAATTCCCGGGCTTCGATCCGCTCACCGGCACCTTGATGAGCAACGAAATGCGCCACTTCACGATCGACGCCGCACCGGGCAAGACGCTCGAACGCGACCTGGCAGACGGCCGCGGCATGAAAGCCACCGTGTGGGGCGCCAACTACGAGCAGAACCTCGCCGGCTGGGATGTCTCGAACAAGGCGAATTATTTTAGTGGCGACCTGAACACCATCTCGATGTTCACCGGTAACAACCCGCTGACCGCCGCCGATTACCTGGCCAACGCCAACCGGACCTACAACCCGACCGCTGCGACGGCTTCGGGCAGCATGACCTATGTCAACGGTGGCGGCAGCGTGGACCGCAACCAGCAAGTGGTGCAAGCCGGCCTGTGGTCGGTGCAAAAGCAGCTGAGCTCGTTTACGAACGAACTGCGCGTGAGCCGCGAAGTCGTCGCCGGCCACACCCTCACCGTCGGCGGCTACTACGCCAACTACCGCTCGAACGACGAATGGTACCTGGGCAATAGCCACCTGATGGAGGCCACGCCCAACGCGCGCCTGATCAACGTCAGCCTGGACAACGGCACCGTCGTTGCCCGCAATGGCAAAGAAGGCAACGTTTTCTATGCGCCGCAAGCCAGCTATGACGGCAACAACCTGGCCCTGTTCCTGGCCGACGAGTGGAAGATCAGCGACAACCTGCGCGTCGACGCCGGCCTGCGCCGCGAGCGCCAGAGCCTGGAAGGCTCGGTTTCGAACCTGGCCGCGGGCGACACCGACAACAATCCGCTGACCGTGTATAACAACGGCACCTCGATCCCGACCGGCAGCTTTACCCGCCTGGAACGCGACGACAGCGTCAATTCGTTCACCGTCGGCGGCTTGTACAAGCTGAACAAGGATGCCAGCGTGTTTGTGCGCGCCAACAAGGGCAACACCTTCATCTATTTCGACGACATGCGCAATGCCGGCACCCAGGCCGCGCTGAACGACCGCAACGGCGTGCCGAACCCGGAAGTGACGCAGTACGAAATCGGTTTCAAGACCGCCAATTCGCTCTACAGCGCCTACATCAACGCGTTCTACACCGACTTCACCGGCATCTCGTTCCAGCAAATCACGACCAACGCGGTCCTGAACTCGGTCAGCGGCTCGCGCGGCCATGGCGTCGAATTCGAACTGGCCGTGCGTCCAGTTAAAAACCTGCAAGTGAGCATGACCGGTAATTACCAGAAGTCGAAGTACCGCGACAACCCGGCCATCACCGGCATGGAAGTGCAGCGCCAGCCGAACTTCCAGTTCCGCCTGTCGCCGAGCTACCGCATCCCGCTGGGCGACAACAGCGTGAAACTGTACGGCACCTACACCCACATCGGCGACCGCTTTGCCGACCAGGCCAACCTGTCCTACCTGCCGTCCTATAAAACCGTCGACCTCGGCGCGCTGGCTTCCATCGGCGCCAACTGGGAAGTGCGCGTGGCCGCGACCAATCTGACCAATGAACTGGGCCTCACCGAGGGCAATTCGCGCCTGACCGGCGCCCAGAGCAGCGGCCCGATCAACGCCCGTCCGATCTTCGGCCGTGCGGTGGAAGCCTCGCTCCTGTACCGCTTCTAAGTTTTACCGCTGTACCGTCAGACCCGGCTTGGGAGCGCTTGTCGCTCCCTTTTTTTATGCGTACTCTGGAGTGACAGCAGCCATCCACGGAGCCCTGCATGCCGATCAAGCCGAAAGACCTTGCCGCCCTGATGCGTGAAGTCGAGCGCGAAGACCCGATCGATTTCGCCGACCTGCCCTTCGCCGAAGAGGAACTACGCGCGCTGGTGGCGAACCACCTGTGCGAGATGGCGGAGGCGATGGACAATTTCAGCACCGAAGACCGCCTGCTGACCCTGCTTGCGGTGTCGGCCAAGCTCGTGCTCGAGAACCTGGTCCTGCATGTCCAGTTGCTGCGGCGCCACGGTTTGCCGGTAGGCGCGGACGTCGACGCCCTGCTCGGACGCCTGCGCAAGGGCGGGGAGGAGTGATTCCCTGTCTCGGCATTGACACGGCCAACACCTTCATTTCCTCAAATCAATAGTAGACAAGATATCGGACACGCCGGTAAGGTAAGGCCGGCGACGCTGCTTGGATGCGGCCGGGAATCGCCTCCGTACAACGGACGGCCGATTGTGCGGTAATTAATCTGTTCCTTGAGGTATTATTGTTGACTAGGAAACTTGTCGCCGCGTGTTTGCCGGCCGACATCAGCACGTAAAACTGAGGAAACCATGTCCCGTAACACGATCAAATTCACCACCGCTGTCGTCTCCGGCGCGCTCCTGCTGGGCGGCCTGACTGCCTGCAACCGCGACCAGTCGACCGCGACGCTCCTGGCCGAAGCCAAACAGTACCAGCAGAAGGGCGACGCCAAGGCGGCCCTGATCCAACTGAAAAATGCGGTGGCCAAGAGCCCCGAAGACGCCGAGGCGCGCCTGCAACTCGGTACGCTCTACCTGGAAACCGGCGACATGCTGTCGGCCGACAAGGAATTGCGCAAGGCAGCCAGCCTCGGCATGGCGCCGGCGCGCACCCTGCCGCTGCTGGGCCAGGCCATGCAGGCCCAGGGCAAGTTCAAGGAAATCCTGGCCGAAATCAAGCCAGAGCAGGCTGCCAAATCGGCGCCCCTGCTGGCGCTGCGCGGCGACGCCCTGCTTGCCACCAGGGAGGCCGATGCGGCCAAGGCGGCCTACGAGGCGGCGCTGGCAGTCAATCCGGCCAGCGGCGCGGCCCTGACCGGCCTGGCGCGCTACGCCCTGGTAAAGAATGACCAGGCGGCGGCGCAGCGCTATGCCGCCGAAGCCCTCGCCAAGGATGGCAAGAATCCGGACGTCTGGATGTTCCAGGGCGGCTTGCTGCGCGGCCTGAACAAGCCCGACGAGGCGCTGGCTGCTTACGACAAGGTACTCGCCCTGCGCCCGCAAGACCGCAACGCGAACCTGGAAAAAGCGTATATCCGCATCAACCAGAAAAAGTTTGTCGAAGCGCGCGCCGAGATCGACGCGGCCAACAAGCTGGCGCCGAACAACCTGCTCGTCACCTACGGCCAGGCCCTGCTCGACCACAACGAAGGCAAGAACAAGGAAGCGCGCGAGTCGCTGCAGCGCATCCTCAAGAGCGCGCCGAACCACATGCCGAGCGTGCTGCTGGCCGGCGCCGTGAACCTGGCCCTGGACTTGCCGCAGCAGGCGCAGATGCACCTGCGCAAATACCTGGAAGTCGATGCGGACAACGTCTATGCGCGCAAGCTGATGGCGCAGGCGCTGCTGAAAGACGCGCAGCCGGGCGCCGCCGCGGCCGCGCTGGCCCCGGGCCTGGACGAATCGCGCGACCCGCAGCTGCTGGCGCTGGCGGGCGAGTCGTACATGCAGGCACGCGATTTCGGCAAGGCCACGGCCTATCTCGATAAAGCGGTGGCGCTGGCGCCCGACGTGGCCGTGCTGCACACCTCGCTCGGCATGTCGCTCCTGAGCCAGGGCAATACGGCGAAAGGCATCGGCGAACTCGAACGCGCGGTCGAGCTCGATCCGAAGTCGGACCGTGCCCTGACCGCGCTGGTCCAGGCCGAACTGACCCTGAAACACTACGAGAAGGCGCTCGCCGCCGTCAGCAAGCTCGAAGCGCTCAAGGCCGACGACCCGCAGACCCACAACCTGAAGGCCACCGTCCTGCTCAACAAGGGCGACGTCGCCGGCGCCCGCGCATCCTTCGAAAAAGCGCTGCAGGTCACCCCGACCTTCTTCCCGGCGGCCGCCAACCTGGCCAAGCTGGACATGATGGAAAAGAAGCCGGACGCGGCGCGCAAGCGTTTCGAAGCGATCCTGGAAAAGGACAAGAAGAACTTCGGCGCCATGGGCGCGCTCGGCGAACTGGCGATGATGGCGAATCGTCCGGAAGAAGCGACCACCTGGCTGGAGAAGGCGCAGGCCGAGAATCCCGACGCGATCGCGCCGGTCCTCAAGCTCGGCGCCCACTACCTGCGCACCGCGCAGGAAGCCAAGGCGCTGACACTGGCGCGTAAATTCCAGGCCGCGCACCCGTCGAACCCGGAGTTGATGGACCTGCTTGGCCAGGCCCAGCTGGCGAACAAGGATCCGCAGGCTGCGCTCGACAGCTACAGCAAGCTGGTCAACATTGTGCCGAAATCGCCTGCCGCACAGATGCGCCTGGCGCAGGTGCAGGGCGCGCTGAAGAACGATAGCGGCGCGGCCGACTCCCTCAGGCGCGCCACTGCCCTGCAGCCGAACAACCTGCCGGCACGCGTCGCCCAGGTCGAGGTCGCCATGCGCCGCGGCCGCCATGACGAGGCGCTCGCGATGACGCGCCAGCTGCAGCAGGAAGCGCCCGGCTCCCCGGTCGGCTTCCTGCTCGAAGGCGACTTGCAGCAGGCGCTCAAGAAACCGGCGCTGGCCGTGGCTGCCTACGACAAGGCGTTTGCCATCACCAAGTCGGGCGCCGTGCTGCTGCGCAGCGCCCAGGTGCTCAAGCAGATGGGCAAGGAAAGCGAAGCCAGCGCGCGCGTCGCGCAGTGGGCCAAGACGCATCCGGATGACATGCAAGTGGCGATGTACATGGCCGAATCGCACCTGGCGGACAAGCAATACAAGCCGGCCGCAGCGGCCCTGGAAGCCATCGTCAAGCGCCACCCGGACAATGGCGCGGCACTCAACAACCTGGCCTGGGCCTACCAGCAGCTGAAGGATCCGCGCGCGCTGGCCACCGCCGAGCAAGCCTTCAAGGTGGCCGGCACGAATGCCGCCGTGATGGACACGCTGGGCTGGATGCTGGTGGAACAGGGCAATACCCAGCGCGGCTTGCCGCTGCTGCAAAAAGCCGCCGCCACGCCGGCGGTCACCCCGGAAATCCGGTATCACCTGGCGGTCGCTTTGCATAAATCGGGCGACAAGGCAGGCGCACGCAAAGAGCTGGAAACCCTGCTCGCCCAAAACAAGCCGTTTGCCCAATCGGAGGACGCTCGTTCATTGCTAAAAACTTTATAAACGACTACTATTCCAGTTAAATAAAAATCACCAGGACCGTACTTTTCGCCTGATGGACAAAGCACGGTAGTGCGCCAAAAAAGGCGCCGCCCTATCCGGCGGCGCGCTAAAACGAAGGTGTCTCGCGATGACGAATCCCGACGAAGTGAAGGAACGCGATGAGCGTTCCGTCGAATTTCTATCGAACGCTCATGTGTCAGAGGATCGCGATAAGATAGCGAACTCAGAATTAGAGGATGTTATCGTGAACCAAGATTCATATGGAATCCGGCTTACCGATACGGCAAAAGGACGCAATTCGGCCAGCATGCTGGTCAACAAGATGTATGCTTGGCGCGGCTATGCTGGCACGCACCAGTTCAGCGACGATCCCAATCGCATCACTCTCACTGCCACTGACAAAGGTGAGGTAGTAGGCACCCTGACGCTCGGTATCGATTCGCCCATCGGCCTGATGGCTGACCAGATTTTCAAGGAAGAACTCGACGCGCACCGCGCCCGGGGGGCGAAGCTGTGTGAATTCACCAAGCTGGCCTTCGATCCCACCGTGCGCTCGAAAACTTCGCTCGCCAACCTGTTCCACCTGGCGGTCATTTATGCCCGCGATATCCACGATTGCACCGATATCGTCATCGAAGTAAATCCGCGCCACCGGCGCTTTTACGAGCATATGCTCGGCTTCAAACGCGAAGGCGATTTGAAGGATAATCCGCGCGTGAGTGCGCCGGCCTATCTGCTGCGGATCGAGCTGGCCTATGTCACCGAGCAGATTCAAAAACACGGCGGCACGTTCAGCGAATCGGCCACCGAAGCGGCCACCGAACGCTCGTTCTATCCTTATTTCTTCTCTCCGCGCGAAGAGCAGGGTATTATCAACCGCCTGCGCCGCATCGACGAACACCAGGCAGCCTGATTATTGCTTGTCGCGGCGCTGCTTTCCAACAGCAGCGCCGGTTGGTGCGCCAAAATGGTGCGCCAAGTTTCCCCCATCCCGACCTTCATCGTTATCGTTTCGCCGTTCCCTTCCCCCATGACCACTCCTTTCCGCTATGAGCAGGCTTTTTCCCGAAATATTGGCTGGGTTACACGGGAGGAACAGGCGCTGCTGCGCACCAAGCTGGTCGCGATCGCCGGCGGCGGCGGCGTCGGCGGCGTCCATGCGCTGACCCTGGCGCGCCTGGGCGTGACCAAATTCCGCATTGCCGACTTCGACACCTTCGACGTTCCCAATTTTAATCGCCAGGTCGGAGCGATGGTTTCGACCCTGGACCAGCCGAAGGTCGACGTCATCCGCCGCATGCTGCTCGACATTAATCCCGAGTGCGAAGTCGAGGTGTTTGCCCAGGGCATCAACGATGCCAACCTGAACGATTTTCTGGCAGGCTGCGACATGTATGTCGACGCGCTCGACTTCTTCGCCTTCGATATCCGCCAGAAAACGTTTGCCTTGTGCGCCCGGCTCGGCATTCCGGCCAGCACCGTGGCGCCGCTGGGCATGGGCGCGGCGCTGCTGAACTTCCTGCCGGGACAGATGACCTTCGAAGAATATTTCCAGTGGGGAGATTTGCCGGAAACGGACAAGGCTGTCCACTTCGTCGTCGGCCTGGCGCCGGCCGGCCTGCACCGCCCCTACCTGGTGGTGCCGGAGGCGGTCAACTTCGTCGAACGCCGCGGCCCCTCGACCATCATGGCCTGCCAGCTGTGCGCCGGCGTGATGGGCACTGAAGCGCTGAAAATCCTGCTCGGGCGCGGGCGCGTGCTGGCCGCCCCCTGGGGCATCCAGTTCGACGCCTACCGCAACAAGCTGGTGCGCACCTGGCGCCCGGGCGGCAACCGCAATCCCCTGCACCGCCTGATGATCAAGATCGGCAAGAAACAACTGGCCAAGGACCTGGCGGCCGTGGGAGTGACGGCATGAGCGACAACATGAATACCGGCACGATCGAACGGATCCTGGAACTGGCGCGCTGGGCGCCGAGCGGCGACAACATGCAGACCTGGCGTTTCGAGATCCTCAGCCCGGACCACCTCGCCGTGCACGCCTACGATACGCGCGACCATTGCGTCTACGACCTCGACGGCCATCCGAGCCAGATCGCGTTCGGCACCCTGCTCGAGACCATCGCGATCGCCGCCAGTGCCCATGGCCTGCGCGCCGACGTCATGCGCCGTGCAGAGGCCCGTGCGACCCATCCGATTTTCGATGTGCGTTTCGTTGCCGACCCGAGCGTCGTGCGCAGCCCCCTGGTCGACGTGATCGACAAGCGCACCGTGCAGCGCCGCCCGATGCGCACCACCCCGCTGACCGCCGAACACAAGCGCCTGCTTGAGGCGACCGTCGCGCCCGGCTATGCGCTGACCTGGCTGGAAAGCCGCGATCAGAAATGGCGGGCGGCCAAGCTGATGTTCAACAATGCGCGGCTGCGTCTGACAATGCCCGAAGCGTTCGAGACGCACCGCAGCATCATCGACTGGAAAAACCGCACGCACAGCCCCGACAAGGTGCCCGCCGGTGCGCTCGGCGTCGATGCCATGACCCTGCACCTGATGAAGTGGGCAATGGTGAGCTGGCGCCGCATGGCCACCGTCAACACCCTGATGGGCACCTGGGCGCCGCGTCTGCAGATGGACCTGGCGCCCGGCATGGCCTGCGCTGCCCACTTCGTGCTCAAGGCCCGGCAGGCGCCGGCGTCGATCGACGACTACGTGGCCGCCGGCCGCGCCCTGCAGCGCTTCTGGCTGACCATGACCACCTTCGGTCTCTACATGCAGCCGGAAATGACGCCGCTGATTTTTTCGAAGTACGCGCGCGAAGGTACGTCCTTCACGGCCCAGCCGAAGCTGGCGGCGTCGGCCAAGGGGCTGCAGCGCCAGACCGAAGCGCTCATCTTCAACGACGCGCTGCATCCGGTCTATATGGGACGCCTGGGCTATGGCCCGGCGCCGGCGGCGCGCTCGGTACGCCGGCCCCTGGCGGAACTGATGCAGCACTGAGCATCGAACCGGAGCGACAAAGCGACAGCGGGGCGGCCCTTCCAGGCCGCCCCGCTTTTTTACGCGATCACGCTGCCTCTGGAGGCTGATCTAAAAACCGTCGGGGCAAAGAAAAAGAGCGG
>JANNNC010000197.1:0-6524 GCA_031398335.1 Massilia sp. | reverse complement strand
GAGCCGGTGATGAACAACTTCGGCGGCATCGCGACCTCGCGCCTGAACCGCAACCTGCGCCTGGACAAGCACTGGAGCTACGGCACCAGCGCACGCCTCTCCGACGTGCGCGGCCAGCGCAGCTTCATCACGGTGGCGCCGGTACAGACCGACAAGACGGTCGAGGCGATGCGTGAAGTGCAGAAGGAGATCAAGGGCGTGGCTGGTGCGCGTCCGCTGGTCGGCAGCGAGTACGAGAGCATCATGCGCAACATGACCTCGCGCCTGGCCGGCCGCTTCGAGACCCTGGCCGCGCTGGAAAGCGCCGCGCTGGCCAGCGTCAACCTGAACCTGGCGGAGAACTACTGGAGCGGGTATTCGGCCAACCTGAAGGCCTTGACGGAACCGCAACTGGGCCAGGCCGCGGGCAAGTTCGTCCAGCCGGACAATGTCGTCTGGATGGTGATCGGCGACTTGCGCAAGGTGGAAGCCGGGATTCGTTCGCTGGGCTGGGGTGAAGTCGTCGTGCTGGATCAGGACGGCAAGCCGGTGCGGTAAAGCTGGTCCGCAGCGGTCGCGTAACGCAGGGTGGGCACAGAGTGCCCATCTTACGAACCGCCTTTGTCCCGCTACTCGTGTCTTCACAACGGCGTACCAATTCGGGCTGGTATATACTGTACACCCATACAGTTTCTGCATCCCGATGAAACTTTCCGACAAGCTCGAAATCCTGGCGGACGCCGCCAAATACGACGCCTCCTGCGCAAGCAGCGGGGCGCCCAAGCGTGCTTCCGACGGCAGCGACGGCGGCATCGGCGCAACCACCGGCATGGGCATTTGCCATAGCTATACGCCCGATGGCCGCTGCGTCTCGCTGCTGAAAATCCTGCTCACCAATTTCTGCGTCTACGACTGCCAGTACTGCGTCAACCGCCGTACCTCAAATGTCCCGCGTGCACGCTTTTCGGTGGCGGAAGTGGTGAAGTTGACCCACGATTTTTACCTGCGCAACTACATCGACGGCCTGTTCCTCAGTTCCGGCATCATCCAGTCGAGCGACTACACGATGGAACAGCTGGTCGCCGTCGCGCGCGAATTGCGCGAAGTGCACAACTTCCGCGGCTACATCCACCTGAAAACCATCCCCGACGCCGACCCGGCGCTCATTGCCGAAGCGGGCCGCTATGCCGACCGCCTGTCGGTGAATATCGAGCTGCCGACGCACGACAGTGTGACGCGCCTGGCACCGGAAAAGAACGTCCACACGATTAAACTGGCGATGGGGTCGATCCGGCGCAAGCTCGATGAAAAGGCGGAAGAACCGAAGTCTCCGGCCTTTGCCCCCGCCGGGCAGAGCACGCAGATGATCGTCGGCGCCGACGCCAGCGACGACCAGACCATCCTCAACACGGCCGAGACCCTGTACGGCAGCTATAAGCTCAAGCGCGTGTATTACTCGGCCTTCAGCCCGATCCCGCAAAGCCCGGACAGCGTGCCCCTGGCGCCGCCGCCGCTGCTGCGCGAGCACCGCCTGTACCAGGCCGATTTCCTGCTGCGCAGCTATGGTTTTACGGCGGGTGAACTGCTGCCGGGGGCCGGCAACCTGGCGCTCGACATCGACCCGAAACTGGCCTGGGCACTATCGAACCGCGACCACTTCCCGATGGACCTGAATCGCGCCGACGCCGAGATGATCGCGCGCGTGCCCGGCATCGGCCTGCGCAACGCGAAGCGCATCGTCGACCTGCGCCGCCTGCGCCGCATCCGCTGGGAAGATTTATCCCGCCTGCGCTGCAGCATGAAGAAGATCGCGCCTTTCGTCGTCACGGCCGACTACAAGCCGGCCCGGGGCCTGGCCAGTTCCGACCTCCTGCGGCGCCACCTGGGCGCACCGGCGGAGCAGATGAACCTCTGGCCTGAATTGCAGGCGGCATGAACGCGGCGGCCCTCGTTGCCGCCGGCCAGCCGCTGGTGGTCTCCAGCTTTCCCGAGTGGCGCACTGCCGCGCGCGACCTCCTCATGCACGACGTCGCGCCGGAACTGGTCACCTGGAACGAGGCCGGCACCCTCGATGCCGACCTGTTCTCGGGTGCGCCAGATACTTCTTCTTCTTCTTCCGATAATGTTCCTGCCGGGGTAACACCGGTAAAACAGGCACCGCACATTCCGCGCGCCTTCATGGAGATGCTGCAGTCGGCCGCCTGCTGCCGCGTACCCGACCGCTGGGCCTTCCTGTACCGCGTGATCTGGCGCTGGCAACGCGGCGAGCACGACGTGCAGTCGCCGGCCGACGTCGACGGCGTCAAGCTCGCTGCGATGGTGAAAGCGGTGCGCCGCGAGGAGCACGACATGCATGCTTATATCCGATTCCGCGAGCGCCCCGAGGCCCTGGGCCCGCCGCGCTTTGCCGCCTGGTTCGAGCCGCGCCACGACGTGCTGCCGCAAGTGGCGGACCATTTTGTAAACCGCATGGGCGGCGTCCCCTGGATGATCGGCACGCCCGAGGCCAGCGTCATGTGGGACGGCGCCACGCTGCACCACACCGGCCCCTTGATGACCAGCGCGGCCGACCTGGACGACGCCGGCGAAGCGCTCTGGCTGACCTATTACCGCAGCATCTTCAATCCGGCCCGCGTGAACGCCCAGCTGATGCAAAGCCATATCCCGTCACGCTTCTGGAAGAACCTGCCGGAAGGCGCGATCGTGCCTGGCATGGTCAGCAACGCCGAGCTGGGCGCGCGCAGTACCGGCCAGGCCCAGGCGGTCGGCCGCAAAAGCGGTTTCACGATCCCGATTGCCCCGGCCGACGCCCAGCCCGAGCGTCAGCAAGCCTCGAAACTCGACGAATGCCGGCGCTGCGACTTGTGGCAGCACGCAACCCAGGCGGTCGGCGGCGAAGGGCCGCAGCAGGCGCAGATCATGCTCGTGGGCGAACAGCCGGGCGACCAGGAAGACCTGGCCGGCAAGGCATTCATCGGGCCCGCCGGCCAGCTGCTGGACCGGGTATTCGCGGCTGCGGACTTGGAGCGGCGCGAGATTTATCTCACCAACGCCGTCAAGCATTTCAAATGGGAGCCGCGCGGCAAGCGGCGCCTGCACAAGACGCCGGCGCAGAAGGAAGTCGAGGCATGCAGTTACTGGCTGGACAAGGAGCTGGCGGCGGTCAAGCCGCAGGTGATCGTGGCGCTGGGGGCGACGGCCTTGAAGGCGGTGCTCAAAAATGGGAATGCCAAGCTGGGGGAGTCGATCGGCAAGGCGATCCGGCACGAGGACCGCTGGGTCGTGACCGTCTACCACCCGTCCTACATCCTGCGCGTGCCGGATGAGGCCACCAAGCACCAGGCCTTCAATGTGATGGTCGAAGGATTCAAATTGGCGCAGCAGTTGCTGGAGCGGCCACCCGGCGAAGCGCCGACGTAATCTACCGACCCGGCATCACCGCCACGTCGAAGCGCACCATGTCCCCCGCGCTGACCTCTCTCGCGGCCGCGGGCGGCGTCACGGTGCCGATCGCAAACCCCGGCTGCACCTGCACGATCGACAAGGTCCCCACCGGCGCCTCGACGGTCCCGAGCGGCACGCGCGGATCGGCGCCGTACACCTGCTGGCGCGGGTCCAGCCGGTAAATCACCAATTGATCCCCCGGCGCCACCGACGAAGTGCTGCCGGCGTCGATGAAAATGCGCTCGCCCTGCACCTGTACCACCCTGGCCATGAACGGTAAGGCCGCGATATCGGCCGCGATGCCGGCAATACCCTCGTCCAACGCACGTAAAATCGCGCCGCCGAACGGCGTGGCGGCGAAGCTAGCGCTCCCAAACGGCTTGTCGCGCCCGACACGGCGCTCGCCGGCCTGTTCCACGATGGCAGTGCGGCGCGCGAGCAGGGCGCCGCTCAAGCCGTCGTGCACATAAAAGGCGATCTCGATGCGGCGCGCGTCTTTCTTGAGCAGGCCGTAATAGGCTGGCTGCTCGAAGTTGCTGGCGTCGATGATCTCGCCCGAGATCACGAACTGGCTTTCGTACATGCCGGCCAAACGGCGCACGGCCGCCGTGTCCGCGCTCGGGCCGTTGGCGCCGGGCGAGATCACATAAGGGCTTTCCTTGCCGAGGAATTTGCCGCTGGCTGCCGTGCGCCGCAGCAGTTCCCGCGGCAGGCGAATCGCGATGTCGTCGACATCGTCCAGCTGGGGCGAGCGGCGGACGTGGAAGGGCGTGACGACGATTTTTTTCTTGTAGCCGAGGTTGACGCTGCCCTTGGGCCGTGCGTCCTCTTCCTGTACCGCGATGCGCACATGCAGAGTCAAGCCGGATTGCCATTCGCGCACGACGCTGTAGCGGTCGAATTCGGCGGTTGGCTGGACGCGGCTGCTGTCGTAAGCGCCGCGCTGACCCGCGCCGGCCGCGACGTCGACGCGCGCCCCCGTGCGCAGGCCGAGCTGCTCGAGCGCGTCCTTGATCGCACGCTGGCGCGCACGCGCCACGCCGCCGTCCGCGATCGCCGCGAGGCCTTCCGCTTCGATTGGCGCGGCCAGGGCCGGAGGCGACAGCGCAAGCAGCAGCGCCAGCAGCGCGGCGCAGCCGAATCTACTGCGCATGGTAGAACGAGGCGCCATAGCTCGCGCCGGGACCGGCGCCGCCGACCATGGCGTGCGCGCTCCGCGCGCCCGGCGGGGCGGTCAGGCGCGCTTGCGCCTGGGAGCGGGCCGCATTGGCGTCGAAATCCATCTCGACCGTCGTCTCGAAGGTGCCGTCTTCGCGTTGGGCGACGTTGGTCACGCGCGCGCCGCGGATGAAGGCGTCGATATACACCTTGAAACTGTCGTCCTTCAGCGCCAGCGAAGCCACCGTGCTGCCGCCTTCGATGCGCAGGCCATACACCTGTTCGGCCATGGTACGGTAGGCATCCAGGCGCGAGGCGCGCATCGCCAGCAGCTTGCGCTGGGCCGGCGCGACGCGCTCGCACTGGCCGACGCAGACGGTATTGTTGACGGCGGCATAGCCGGTGGCGTTCAGGGTGACGATGGGCCGGGCGCTGCTCTGTCCGGCAGGCAGGGTGCCGCAGGCGGAGAGCAGCGAGGCGCAAGCGAGGGCGAGGGCAGCGACGAGTTTCATGACGGATCCGGTAAGAATGCAGGGCGCGAAAGGCGCGGTATCAGTCAGGATAACGGCCGCTGCGGCCGGATCTTTATGGACGTACGGAAATATTTACCGTGACAGCCGCACCATCGGGAGGCAGACAGCACGCACTGATGACCTTCCGGATCGCGCAAGCGGGCGGAATAACCAAGCATGCATATGCTTCTTGTAACATCTTGTTGCTTCCTGGTAGTTGCTAAGTTCGCTTAACGGAAAGACAATGCCGTTCAGTAACTAACCTGAAGAAGGAATGCCATGATGTCCAAGCGCGTGTTGCCTGTTCTGAGCTTGTGTTTCCTGAGCCTGCCCGCATGGCCCGAATCAGCCCCGGCGGTGGAACCCGAGCCGGTTCCCCAGGTCGTGCTGGTCACCGGCAGCCGGCCCGGGCCGGGACTGTGGAAGGTATCGAAGGGTGAGCATGTGATGTGGGTCTTCGGCACTTATTCTCCCTTGCCCACCAAGATGGAATGGCGCTCGCGCGACATCGAAAAGATCATCGCCACGTCCCAGGAATACCTGAAGCCGCCGACGGCGCACGTCGGCGTCGGCTGGATGGGCGGCATCGGCGCCTTGCCCTTCCTGATCGGGGTCAGGAAGAATCCGGACGGCGCCGCGCTGAAGGACTTGCTGCCGCCGGATGTCTCCGCGCGCTGGCAACCGCTGAAGCAGACGTACTTTGGCGGCGACGACGATATCGAGCGCGAGCGTCCTGCATTCGTCGCGGCCCAGTTGTATGGCCGCGCCATGAAGCAGGCTGGCCTTTCCGGCAGCTCGGATGTGCGCAAGACGATCGAAAAGCTGGTCGACAAACACAAGATCAAGGTCACCGACGCGCGCCATTCGATCCAGATCAAGGAGCCCGGCAAGGCGCTGCGCGAATTCAAGAAGTCGCCGATGGCCGATGCGGCCTGTTTGACGAAAACCATCGCCCGCCTCGATACCGACGTCAACATCATGCGCGCGCGCGCCAACGCCTGGGCCGTCGGCGAACTCGACGAGATCCGCAAAATACAGTTCGACGACCGCAACGACAACTGCTTCGACGCGGAGAAGGCGCTGGCCAACAACGCCAGCACCTTCGCCGTCGTCGAGATCAAGGACATCCTCGATCCGAAAGGCGTCATTGCCACGCTGCAGGGCAAGGGCTATACAATCGAAGCGCCGAAATGAACCTGCACCCAACCAAGGACGTCCTGATGCTCAAACGTGTACTGCCCGCACTGACCCTGTGTTTCCTGAGCCTGCCTGCCTGGGCACAGACTGTGGCTCCGGCCGCGCCGCCGGCCGCCGCCGCGCCGACACTCGACAATGGCGAACCGGTCCCGCAAACCGTGCTCGTCTCCGGCAGCCGCCCTGGGCCCGGCTTGTGGAAAGTGTCGAAGGGCGATCCTCTGCTGTGGGTGTTCG
>JANNNC010000152.1:0-25877 GCA_031398335.1 Massilia sp. | reverse complement strand
GCCGGGTGCTGCGGACCAAAGTTCAGGGTGTAATTCTTAAGCTCAGCCATTATTTCATCCCGTAGGTTTCTTCGCGGATCACACGCGGAATGTTTTCACGCGGCTCGATCGTCACGGGTTGGTAGATCACGCGCTTCTGCTCGGGGTCGTAGCGCATTTCGACATAGCCCGAGATCGGGAAGTCCTTGCGGAACGGGTGGCCGATAAAGCCGTAGTCGGTCAGGATGCGGCGCAGGTCGCCGTGACCGTCGAACAGGATGCCGTACAGGTCGAACGCTTCGCGCTCGTACCAGTTGGCGGCGCGCCAGATCGGCGTGATCGACTGCACGATCGGCATTTCGTCATCGGGCGCGAAGGTGCGAACCCGCACGCGCCAGTTGTTCGCCAGCGACAGCAGGTGGACGGTGACCGCGTAACGCGCGCCATCCCAGGTGCCTTCGCCATACTGCGAGTAGTCGACGCCGCACAGGTCGATCATTTCTTCGAATGCGAGCGTCGGGTCGTCGCGCAGTGTCTGCATCGCCGTCAGGTAATCGGTCGATCTGACCACCACGGTCACTTCGCCGAGCGCGGCCGAAACGGCGGCGCCCTCGCCCAGTGCTTTTTTCAGGGCGAGTTGGAGGACTTCGAGTTTTGTCGTCATGGGGTGAATCCGGCAGTGTTAACGCGCGATGGTGTTGGTGCGCTTGATCTTGTTCTGCAACTGCATGATGCCGTACAGCAGTGCTTCCGCCGTCGGCGGGCAGCCCGGAACATACACGTCGACCGGGACGATGCGGTCGCAACCGCGCACCACCGAGTACGAATAGTGGTAATAGCCGCCACCGTTGGCGCAGGAGCCCATCGAGATGACCCAGCGCGGTTCGGCCATCTGGTCGTAAACCTTGCGCAGCGCCGGCGCCATCTTGTTGCACAGCGTGCCGGCGACGATCATCACGTCGGACTGGCGCGGCGATGGACGGAACACAATGCCGAAGCGGTCGAGGTCATAGCGGGCTGCGCCCACATGCATCATCTCGACCGCGCAGCAGGCCAGGCCGAACGTCATCGGGAACATCGACCCGGTGCGTGCCCAGTTGATCAGCTTATCGGCTGTGGTGGTAATGAAACCTTCGTTTAAGACGCCTTCATGAATAGCCATGGCTCATTCCCAATCAAGGGCACCCTTCTTCCAGATGTACCAGAAGCCAACGACGAACTCGGCGATAAACACCATCATCGTGACGAAGCCGGCCCAGCCCAGTTCGCGCATGGAGACACCCCATGGGAAGAAGAACGCCGTTTCCAGATCAAACAAAATAAACAGAATCGCGACCAGATAGTACCGGACGTCGAATTTCATGCGCGCGTCTTCGAAGGCTTCGAAGCCGCACTCGTATGGGGAAAGTTTTGCCGCGTCAGGACGTTGCGGTCCGAGCAGATACCCGAGCACCTGGGGTGCGACGCCGACACCGACGCCAATCAGGATAAAGAGAAGAACGGGGAAATAATTTTCGAGGTTCACGATGGAGCCTATTTGAACGATCGGTTAATGAATCCACTGCAATGCCTGCAGCGCCGTATCGCGCAATCCTGGCCTCGTACCTGCCACCAGGACCGTACGACTGATCCTCGTAAAAAAGCCAGCTCAGGCATGAGAGCAATCGCTCGTTTGCCCTTGCTGGCTTTTTTCTAAATCTTGGTGCCGACGGCGAGACTCGAACTCGCACAGCTTGCGCCACTACCCCCTCAAGATAGCGTGTCTACCAATTTCACCACGTCGGCTGGAGACCAGTATTCTACCCTGCTTTAGCACCTTATTTCAATGCTCAAATTGATGCATCGCAAGGAAAAACAGGGAAATTCTCAAACTTTCTTGTGACGAGCCGTGGAAAGCACGGCACAAGAGGCTTGGGAGCCTGGCAAACGCCCTGGTGGAGACGCTGCCGGGATACTACAGGCGAGATCGATGTGCTTGCACCCCGCTCTGCTGCGCACGCATGCCGGCTGAAGTAGCCGGCCCTGCGCAAACCAACTGATTACTTCTGCGGAGCCGGGGCCGGAGCCGCTGGCGCCGCCGGCGCAGTCGCAGGCACGGTCGCTGCAGGCGCAGCCGGCACGTCGGCTGCAGGTGCGGTGGGCACGCCCGCGGTCGGCGCAGGTGCGTCAGGCGCGGTGGTGGTGGCCGGCACGCCGGCGCCAGCATTCGCCGGCACGCCATTGGCCGGCGCCGCCATGCGCTCCATCACGCCGCCGCTTGGCGCCGCGCCCGGGCCACGGTTACTGCCCATGTAAGCCAGCGCCAGGGTCGAAGCGAAGAAAATCGCTGCCGCGAACGCCGTCGACTTCGACAGGAAGTTCGACGAACCGCTGGCGCCGAACAGGCTGCCCGAGGCGCCGGAGCCGAAAGCGGCGCCCATGTCGGCCCCCTTACCGTGCTGCAGCAGCACCAGGGCGATGATGGCCAGCGCCGAAATGACCTGCACGACAATCACAAAATTGGACAACACGTTCATTACAGTTCCATTCCAAGTTTAACTACGTTGCAAATTCTGAATTACCGGTCGCTTATGCGGCGTTGACGATCGCCAGGAAGTCGGCCGCCTTGAGCGCCGCGCCGCCGATCAGGCCGCCGTCGATGTCGGCCTGCGACATCAATTCCTGCGCATTGTCCGGCTTCATGCTGCCGCCGTACAAAATTGCGACCTTCTCGGCCGCTTGCGCGCTGCGTTCGCGCAGCTGGCTGCGCAACTGCGCATGCACTTCCTGCGCCATGGCCGGCGTGGCCGTCTTGCCGGTGCCGATTGCCCACACCGGCTCGTAGGCGACCACGATACGCGCCATGGCGGCATCGTCAAGCAGCTCCAGTACGGCAGACATTTGTTTGCCGACTACAACATTTGTTTGTTCCGCTTCGCGCTGCGCGAGCGTTTCGCCCACGCACACGATCGGGGTCAGGCCGGCATCGAGTGCCGCCAGCGCCTTCTGCGCCACCAGTTCGTCCGTCTCGCCATGGCAGGCACGGCGTTCCGAGTGGCCGACGATCACGTAGCGGCAAGCGAAATCGACCAGCATCGACGCTGCGACTTCGCCGGTGTAGGCGCCCCCGGCGTGCTTCGACACATCCTGCGCGCCCCAGGCCAGCGGCGTTCCCGCGAGCGTATCGGCGCACTGCTGCAGGTAAGGCGCCGGCACGCAAACGGCGGCGTTCGCCTTTGCGTTGCCGAGGCCGTCGACAATACCGGCAAGCAGCGTCGCGTTATTCGCGCGGCTGCCATTCATCTTCCAGTTGCCTACAACGAGTTTGGGACGCATATTACCCCACAGTCAAATAACCCGCTATTCTAGCTGCCGTTCAGGGGTCGGTCAAACAATGGCTGAGCGGGCGTGTTAGAAAGACGTCAATGGAATTGCGCCAGGGTCGCGATTGAGGCGGAGCTGGCTGAACGCTCACACCACCTGCAACACAATCTTCCCCACATGCGTGCTGCTCTCCATCAGCGCATGCGCCGCGGCCGCCTCCTCCAGCGGCAAGGTTTTATAAATCACCGGCTTGACCTTGCCCGCCTCCAGCAAGGGCCATACCTTCTCGCGCAGATTGCGTGCAATCGCCTCCTTGAACGCCACCGGCCGCGGCCGCAAGGTCGAACCGCTGATGCTCAAACGCCGGCGCAGCACCTGCGCCAGGTCGATGTTTGCCTTGGCCCCACCGAGCAAGGCGATCAGCGCAATGCGCCCGTCGTCGGCCAGGCAATCGATCTCGCGCGCCACGTAATCGCCGGCGACCATGTCCAGCACCACGTCGACGCCGCGGCCAGCGGTGAGTTCCTTCACCACCGCGACAAAATCCTCGTTCCGGTAATTGATCCCGCGCTCGGCGCCCAGTGCTTCGCAGGCGCGGCATTTATCATCGTTGCCGGCGGTGGCGAATACGCGGTGCCCCATCGCCGTGGCCAGTTGAATGGCCGTGACGCCGATGCCCGAGGTACCGCCCTGCACCAGCAGCGTCTCGCCCTCGGACAAGCGCGCGCGGTCGAACACATTGGTCCAGACGGTGAAGAAGGTTTCCGGCAATGACGCCGCTTCGATCATGGAAAGGCCGGCCGGCACCGGCAGGCATTGCGCCACGGGCGCCGCGCAGTACTCGGCATACCCGCCGCCCTGCACCAGCGCGCAGACCATGTCGCCTTTGGCAAAGCCGCTGCCTTCAAGCTCGCCATCGACGATCTCGCCCGCCACTTCCAGCCCGGGCAGGTCGGATGCGCCCGGCGGCACCGGATAGTTGCCCTGCCGCTGGAACACGTCGGGCCGGTTGATGCCCGCCGCATGCACCCGGATCAGGACTTCGCCGGCCTTCAGTTCAGGCAGCGGCCGTTCGCAAATCTGCAGTACTTCGGGTTTGCCCGGCTGGGTGATTTCGATCGCGCGCATGGTCTGCCCCTTCTTGAGAAAACAACAATTGTACGTCAGCGCCATCGTCCCCGTTTGTTGCTGGGCGGAGGAGGAATTTCTTATTGTTGTGCTCAAACGCAAACAAATTCTTTAGTGCATCGGCTTTTAACGGAACTTTAGACCTGGCACAACGAACTCGTCCGAACCCACCTTGCCAGTCCTACCCCTGCCGCATAGATTGGAGGACGCGAGCTCAAGCATTCGAGCCGTCCCACCAATCTTCCGAGGAGCACGATCATGCAATCGATGTCGTCTGCCCTGCTTGATGCCGCGCGCCGCACCGCGGCCGCCTTTTCCCGCCCCACGCCGGCGAATCGTCCACGCCGCGGCATGCTGCTGGGCGGCTTTGCGCTGGCGATCGCCCTGGCCGCGCCCGGCCAGCCGGCAGGCGCCCAGGACTGGACGAACGATCGCTGGACCGGCACCTGGGGCGCGGCTCCGGCCGGGCCACCGCCAGCGGCGAACCTGCAAACCTTCACCGACCAGACACTGCGCCTGATCGTCCACACCAGCATCGGCGGCACCCGCGTGCGCATCCGCGTCTCGAACGAATTCGGCACGCGCAGCACGGTCGACACCAACAACCGCTGGCCCGACTGGCTCGCGCGGCGCCTGCAGACCGTGCGCGACCCGGTGCTCGGCATCAACGGCCGCCTGGGCGTGGTCAACCGCGGCATCAGCGGCAACCGCCTGGTGAGCGATTCGCCCAACCCGCTGGCCGGGCGCAGCATCCTCGCGCGTTTCGACCGCGACGTGCTGGCCACGGCAGGCGCGCGCACCATGACGCTGATGATCGGAATTAACGACATCGGCAACAGCCCGAACACGAACCCGATTCCGGCGGCGGAACTGATCGCCGGCTACCGCCAGGTGATCGCACGCGCGCATGCAAAAGGAATCGCCGTGTTCGGCGCCACGCTCACGCCCTTCGCAGGCGCCGCCTGTTATTCGCCCGAGAAGGAAGTGCTGCGCCAGGCGGTCAGCAACTGGATCCGTTCGCGCGACGAATTCGACTGCGTGATCGACTTCGACCAGGCCACGCGCGCCCCGGCCAACCCGGCCCGCTTCCTGCCGGCCTACGACAGCGGAGATCATTTGCACCCGAGCGACCTGGGTTACCAGGCGATGGGCAATGCGGTGCCGCTGACGCTGGTCCGGTCGCCCGGGAAGGCGGCGACCAGGCCGGACGTGCAGTACTGAACCGGCCGGCGACGTCAGGGTGGCCACTCCGTGCCCACGCGAAAGCTCGCCTCGTGTGATCGGAGTCAGGCTCGCACAACCGGCACGACAGAAACGTACGCAAATGATCCGCGAAAGCGCGTCTGGCTTGAAGAAGCCGCCGCCGCGTGCACGAGCCAAGATGAAGCAACTTTCCGCGTGAGCACAGAGTGCGGTTCGCCGCCCGGCCCACCCTACTTGCTGATCAGGACCGGTTCGTCGAACCCCAGCTCCTTCATCCGCGGCAGCTGCGTCGTGGCGTCGCCGACGACGAGCCAGACCATCTTCGACGGATCGAGGTATTTCTGCGACAGGGC
The DNA here is from genome assembly GCA_031398335.1 of Massilia sp. Lineage (GTDB taxonomy): Bacteria > Pseudomonadota > Gammaproteobacteria > Burkholderiales > Burkholderiaceae_D > Telluria. Next base: position 19,911 of record JANNNC010000152.1, on the reverse strand, counting down.
CTGCACCTGCGGCAGCGTCATTGCCTTGACGATCTGCTCGCGCTCCTTGACGTAGTCGGCGCGCCAGCCGTACTTGCTGATGTTATCGAGCATGCCCAGCTTGGCGGAAGACGTCTCGAAGGCGCGCGCATTGCTCTTGACGAGGAAGTTCCTGGTCGTCTCCAGGTCGGCTGCGGAATAGGTCGGCGCGTAGTCTTGCAGTATCTGTTTCACCAGCTGGGTGGACTCGAGCGTCACGTTGCTGCGCACGCCGCTGGCGATGACGAAAGGCCCGGCGCTCTTGCTGCCGGAGAAATTCGAATTGATCCCATAGGTGTAGCCCTTCCCTTCCCGCAATTGCTGGGTCAGGCGCGAAGCGAAGCCGCCGCCGCCGAGGATGTAGTTCATCACGGTGGCCGGGTAGTAGTCCGCATCGGTGACGGCCAGCGCGCGGTAGCCGACCTGCAGCACCGATTGCTTCGCCCCCGGCACATCGACAAAGTAGACGCGCGCTGGCGACTGTGCGGCCGCGTTCGATGCCGCCGGCAGCGTCACCGGCCTGGCCTTCCATTCGCGCTCGAGCCCGGCCAGCGAACGCGCAATGGCGGCTTTCGGCAAGGCGCCGACCACATGCATGCGTGCGTTCGATGGCGACAGGTTGTTACGGTAATAGTCCTTCAGGTCGTCGATGGTGATCGCGTTCACGGTCTCGGCCGTGCCGAGGATGTTACGCGAACGCAGGTCGTCTTTAGCGTAGACCAGCTTGTTGAAATTGATGGCGGCCAGGGCGTTCGGATCGGCTTCCTGCTGGCGAATCTGGCTCAGCACGCTTTGTTTGATGAGGGCGAATTCCTTCTCATCCCAGCGCGGCTGCAGCAGGATTTCCCGGACCAGGGCCAGGGTGGCGTCGTAATTGCGCGCCAGCGTGGTTACGCTGATGCGCACGTCTTCGTTACGTGCCGATACATTGATCGTCGCGCCCAATTGCAGGATCGCTTCTTCCAGCTCTTGCGGGTTTTTGGTGGCGGTTCCCTGCGTCAGCATGCGCGCCATCAGGTTGGCGACGCCCACCTTGTCGAGCTGATCGAGCAGCAGGCCGCCATCGATCGCGATATCGAACTGCACCAGCGGCACTTCCTTGTTCTCGATGCCGACCACGCGCATGCCATTGGCCAGCAGCGTGTTCCACACCGGCGGCACCTTCACCGCGGGCGTGGCGCCGTAGCCGGGCTCCTGGCTGCGGTCGAAGGCTGACGGGGTTTTGGCATAGTCCGCATTCGCACTCGGATCGACCGCATTCTCGGCGCCCTGCACCACCTGCTCTTCGACGACCTGGGCCCTGGCCGAGCCGGACAGCGCCAGCGACGCCTTGCCTTTCGGGACAAAGCTGGTCGCGACGCAGGGCTTGCCCTTGATATAGGTGGCGTACACGCGGCGCACATCGGCGGCCGACACGGCCAGGGTTTTCCTGACGCTTTCGGCGACGTAACCAGGATTACCGTTCAGGTAGTTGTATTCCGCGAGCAGGGCCGATTTGCCGAGTACGCTCGACACCGAGTTGTAGAAGCGCGTCTCGAGGCCGGCCTTGATCCGGTTCAGGTCTTTCTCGGGAATGCCTTCCTGTTCGAATTTGGCGAAGGCCAGGTCGACCGCGGCGGCCACCTCGTCCAGGGGTTTGCCTTCGAAGGCACGAATCCGCAGCATGAACTGGCCGGCAAGCTCGGATGTCTGGTTGCCGATCTGGACGGCGGGCGCCAGCTTGCTGTCTTCGACCAGCACCTTGTAGAAAGGCGCGCGCTTGGTCTGGGACAGGTATTCGGCCAGCACTTCGAGCGCATAGGCGTCAGCGTGCAAATCCTCGACGGTCGGCCAGGCCATGTTCAGTTCAGGCAGTTTCGCGAAATTGTCTTCGTGGACCAGCTTGACCGTCTGCTTCACCACGCCGGGACGCTTGGCCATCGGTTTGATCGGATCGCCGCGCTTGATCTCGGAAAAATACTTCTCGACCCATTTGCGCGCCTGGACCGGATCGAAGTCGCCGGCCAGCACCAGGGTCACATTGTTCGGCACGTACCACAGGCGGAAGAATTCCTTGACGTCGTCCAGCTGCGCATTTTGCAGGTCTTCCAGCGAACCGATGACCTGCCAGTTGTACGGATGGTCGGCCGGATACAGGGCCTTGTTGATGACGTAGCGGGTGTGGCCGTAGGGCGCGTTGTCCACGCCCTGGCGCTTCTCGTTCTTGACGACCTGCTTCTCTTTGGCGAGCACCGGATCGGTGACGGTATTGATGAACCAGCCGAGTTTGTCGGCTTCGGCCCAGATCATTTTTTCCAGCGCGTCCTTGGGGACCGTCTGCAGGTAGTTGGTGCGGTCCTGCGAGGTCGAGCCGTTGGCGCCGGAGCCTCCGATGCGCGCGCTCATCTTGTCGAGGCCGCCCTTGCCGAGGTTTTCCGATTCCAGGAACAGCAGGTGTTCGAACAGATGGGCGAAACCGGTGCGCCCGGCCTTCTCCCTGCTGGAACCCACATGCGCCGTCAGGTTCACGGCAACGACCGGATCGGAACGGTCGATGTGGAAGATCACCTCCAGCCCGTTCGGCAGCGTGAACTTCTGGAAGTCCACTTTCAGCGCCGCTTTCGGCGCCGCCTGTTTCGACGTGGCGGCCTGGGCCGGGACAGACGCGGTCGCCGTGAGGCAGGCGGCCAGCAAGAGAGTCGGGCTAACAATCTTCATGTAATGAAATCCTCGGAATGGGACGGAGATAGTATTGGAATTTCCTGATTGCCACAACGTTCGGACGCGGCGGCTTCCCGTAGGGTGGGCACTTCAAGAAGTGCCCACCCTGCGAGCGAAACGTTGAAATCCGGGAATCACCCTCCACCCGTCTTCGACTGCCCCGGCAAGCTCGTTCCCACCTTCCAGGTGCGCGACAGCGCCTGCGCCTCTTCGATCTGCTCCTGCGTCATCGTCCTGGCGATCGCCGCGCGCTGGCCGACCGCGTTGTGGTTGCCGCCGGCCGCCGCCAGATTCCACAGCATGTAGGCGATGACGGGGTCGCCCGGCACGCCGGCCACCTGGTAGCGGTACATCAGCCCCAGCGCGTGCTGGGCTTCGCCGTGGCCCTGCTCGGCGGCCTTGCGAAACCAGGTGACGGCGTGCTTCTGGTCTTGCGGCACGGCGTTGCCGGTGTAGTACATGGCGCCGACCACGTATTGGGCGTCGGCCTTGCCCTGCTGGGCCGCCTTCACATGCCACTGGAAGGCCTGCTTGTAGTCGCGCGCGACGCCGCGGCCCATGTAATACATCAAGCCCAGCAAATGCTGGGCATCGGCATGGCCGGCACGCGCAAGCGGCGCGATTTCTCGCATGGCTTGCGCGTAATTGCGCGCGTTGTACGCGCTCGCCCCTTCGGGGAAAGCCGCCTGCGCCGTGCCGCCAAGGCCGAGCGCCAGCAGGATCGCTACGATAAATTTTTTCATTGTCTCAGTGCGTGGATCGGTCTTTCGCCTACCTCGTTGTCGCCCAATGGCATCTGTTACTTCCGGCCTTACTTCCAGCTGACCTTGCCCAGTCCGTCGACGCTCACCCGGCGATTCAGTGGCTTGCCGTAGACTGTGACCGAACCCATGCCCGACAGGTTCAGGTTGGCGCTCTGGTGCGCGGTGACCGTTGCGTTGCCCAGGCCCGACAGCGCCAGCGTGACGGCGTCCGCCGCGAACTGGCGCGCATCCAGGCTGCCCAGTCCGCCAAGCTCGGCGCGCAGGGACTGGCTGCGTCCCGTCAGAGTCACGTAGCCGGCGCCCTGCAGGTCGAGCGTGATGCGCTCGCTGTTCATGCCGGCCAGCTTCATGCTGCCCACGCCGCCCAGGCTGGCGGCAATCGAACGGTAATCGACGTTCACGTTCATCGAGCCGGCGCCGTCCAGCGACAGCTCCAGTTCGTCGCCCTTGAAGCCGGTGATCTCGGTCACGCCCACGCTTTCCGAACTGACTTCGCGCAGGTTCGGCAGCACGATGTCGGCGCGCACGCCATTCTTGCGCTGAATGCGCATCTCGTGCATCTCGGTGCCGATGACGACCGTGTCGCCGCTTTGCAAGGTCGTCAGGTTGGCGATCCAGCGCGGGTCCCCGGAGAGTACCAGCGATGCCGGGGCGCCCTGGCGCACCCGCAGGTCGACCACGCCGTCGATCTTGATGCGCACCACGCGCGCGTCGATCGGACGCGTTTCGGTGATGGTGTCGGGCGCGGCCGTTGCCAGGCGCATCAGCGCCAGCAGTCCGAGGGCCGCGAGGCCGAACTTCAAACATTTGTTCATGTGCTTCTCCGTGTTGCGAGCGTTGTTCCATTGCTTGGCGAAATATAGCCACCCGACAATCTTATACAGTTTGACAATAAAGTCACTGTATCAACGCGCATCCGCTTCCATGCCGGGATTGCGACAGACTGCAGATTCGCGGCACCAGACGACAAATCGGCGCCCTACGGCGGCTTCATGTGGATCGACATCGGCCAGCACGCCTTCCAGAAATGGGAAAACAACCACGACGGCTACGGCAGTTTCGAAGACCTGGAGAACGCGAGCCTGGACGACGTGCGCGCCTTCCACCGCGACTACTACGGCCCGAACAACGCGGTGCTGGCCATTGCCGGCGACGTGACCCCGGCCCAGGGCTTTGCGCTGGCCCAGAAATACTTCGGTTCGATCGCCGCGCGCCCGGTACCAAAGGGCGGCGACTTTTCCGAGCCGCTCAACAGTGTCGAAAAACGCATCGAGCAGAGCGACGCACTGGCCCAGGTGCCGGCGCTGGCCGCGGCCTGGAAAGTGCCCGAGCGCGGCAGCCGCGACCAGGCACCGATTGCGGTGCTCGGCGAGCTGCTCGCCGGCGGCGACGCTTCCGTGCTGTACCAGGGCCTGGTCAAGGGGCGCGAACTGGCACTCAATACCGACGTGCTCTTCGGCCTGACGAGCCCATGGGAATACAACGGCCCGACCCTCCTGACCGTCTATGCGATGTACAAGCCGACGGCCAACGCCGACGCCATCCTGACCGCCATCGACGAGGAAATCGCGAAGATCGTCAAGGACGGCGTCGATGCCGCGACCCTGAAACGCGTGAAGACGCGCATGCTGGCGGACTGGAACAACGGCCTGGAGAGTTTCATGAGCCGCGCCGACACCCTGGCGCGCCTGCAGACCCTGTGGGGCGACGCCAACGTCGTCAACAAGATTCCAGGCTGGATCGAGGGCGTGACCTCCGCCGACATCCAGCGCGCGGCCTCCATCTACCTGGTGAAGAACAACCGCACCGTCATTGACCGCAAGCCCGTCGCCAAGGTCGCTGCTGCGAGCGACAAGTCCGCGCCCGCCGGCGCACAGAAATAAGGAGCGCATCGATGAAAAAACTGATGCTGACACTGGCGATCTCGATGATGTTCGCCCCGGCCGCGTTTGCGGCCGACGCTACCGCCTTGGCGACCGGCGCTGACAAGACTGCCACCATGCCCGCCTACGGCGCCGACAAGCAGATCCCGACGCCGAAGATCGTCAAGAAGACGCTCGCCAACGGCATGACCGTCTGGGTCGTGCCGCGCAAGGGCCTGCCGCGCGTGGACTACGTGCTGGCCGTGCGCGGCGCCGGCTTCGCGGCCGACGCCCGCAACAACCCCGGCTTCGCCAACCTGCTGGCCGGGATGATCAACGAAGGCAGCGCCAGGCGCGATTCGCGCGCCATCGCCGAAGCGGCCCAGGGCATGGGCGGCTCGGTGGCCGCGGGCTCGGCTTCGGACGGCATCTTCGTGTCGGCCAATGCGGTGTCCTCGCAGGCGGCGCCGATGATGTCGCTGCTGGCGGAAGTGACGCGCATGCCGAACTTCCCGGTCAAGGAAGTCGAGCTGGCCAAGGCCAACGCGCTGCAAGCCTTGCGCGCGGCGGAAGCCACGCCACGCTTCCGCGCCGAGCGCGCGATCAACCAGACGGTGTACGGCGAGCACCCGTACGGCCACACCCAGCCGACCGCCGAGGCGATCAATTCGGTCACCCAGGAGATGCTGCGCCTTGAACACGCCAAGCGCTTCCGTCCGGACCGCACGCTGCTGGTGATCACCGGCCGCATTGGCGAAGCTGAAGCCATGAAGCTGGCGCAGGCGGCCTTCGGCGACTGGAAGGCCGAAGGCCAGGCCCTGGCGGAAACCGCACCGGCGCCGCGCGCTGCCAAACCGGCGCGCGTGCTGCTGCAGCGTGCCAACAGCGTGCAGTCGACGATTCGCGTCGGCGGCCCGGCATCCAGGCCAGCGCCGACGAACAAGTGCCACTGCGTTTGGCCAGCACCATCCTCGGCGGCGGCTTCTCGAGCCGCGTGAACCTGAACCTGCGCGAGGCCAAGGGCTATACCTACGGCGCCTCGGCCGACGTGCGCAACGAAGTCACCGCTGCCGCGCTCACGGAGTACTTCAACGAGTACAAGCGCATCGGCACCGAACTGGTTCCGGCGGACGAGATGACGATGAACAAGCGGTATGTCGCCGGCAGTTACCTGATCAACAACGAGACGCAGGGCGCGGTTGCCAGCACGCTGGCGCAGAACTGGCTGATCGGCCTGCCGCCCGAGTTCCTCGGCCAGTACGTGCCGCTGATCCAGAAGGTGACGCCGCAGCAGGTGCGCGACGTGTCGAAGAAGTATTTCGCACCGGAGGCGCAGTCGATCGTGGTGGTAGGCGACCCAAGCGCGGTGGGCGAGCAGCTGAAACCGTTCGGGGAGTTTACGGTCAGCGAGAAGTAAAACCGTTTATATGGTTCGATGCCCGCCGCGTGCGGGCATTTTTTTTGGCGCTCGGGTTTACGTGGGCACGAAAAACGCGTGGACTCGGGAGTCCACCCTACGTGTGCGCGGTTTCGTAAGGTGGAGTCCTGACTCCACGCGCTACGGCATTTCCGATTTCGCGACGCTTAATGCAACAACGCTGATCCCTGCTCCCGCCTGAGCGCACTCATCACCTCCTGCACCGGCAAATGCCACGCCAGCTCCGTATTCGTGTGATGCCACGCATTCTTCTGGCGGTACTCCACATTGATGGCCATGTTCGAATTCATCGCCCCGAACCAGTCCACTTCTCCCATCACGTCGATGATCTTGCGGTAGCGCGGCGGCATGGCGATTGCTGCCGAGACGGTAATGATGCCGACGTCGTGCAGGTGGGCGTCGGCCTTGGCGTCGCGCAGCGCGTACAGCGCTTCCGAGATCACCAGGTTGCCTTTCGAATGCCCGGTCAGGAGCCCGAAGCGAAGACGCTCGTCGGTCAGCAAGGCACACAGCGTGCGCGTGTCGAGGCTGGCGCGGGCGACGTTCGGTGGGGCGGCGAGGCTGACGTCGAAGACGGTGCCGCGCGTGAGGTCGTCGATCTGCTCGAACGCATGGCGCATGCGGTTCAGGGTGCCGAACCAGAACCAGCCGCCCATCGCTTCCGTGAGCAGGTCGGCCAGGCCGTAGCCCGACACCAGCGCCGCCACCGGTTCGCCGAAGGCGTCGGCCACGTTGCGGGCAAAGGCGGCGGTGCCGAGCGCCGAGCTGCCGACGCCGGCCACGGCCAGGATCCGGGTCGCCCTGCCGCCCTCTTGCGCGAAGGAGTCGATGCTCGGGCACATGCGCAGCATGCCGGCGCCGGACGGCGGCACGATCAGCAAGGCGCCTTCGCGCGCGAGCCAGGGCGCAAGGCAGGCGGCTTCAGCGGGCTGGATGACTTTCAGGTCGTAGAAGAAGGCATCGAGCACCGCATTGCGGCGGCGCCAGAATTCGAGCGAAGCCTCGCGCCAGGGCGTCTTCGCCTGGACGACCTCGGCTGTTGTATTGCGTCTCAGCTGGGCGGACGCCAGCACGAGCGGGGTGCCGGGCGTCGATAGTTGCATCATGATGTCTCCTCGAGGTAGCCGGCGGGCGTCGGGATGACGCTGCCGCTTCCTTTAAGAGGTCGCGGGCGCTGCGAAGTTCACTGCCGCGTTCGTAGGGGTCAGTGAGGCCAATGGCCTCAATGGCGGTTTCAACGGGCACCCGCTGCCCACCCTACCCCCGCAGCGCATTTTCCAGGTCTTCCAGCTCGGCTGGCTTGACCAGGTGGGCGTCGAAACCCGCCTCCTGGGCCCGGCGGCGGTCTTCGGGCGAGCCGTAGCCGGTGTGCGCGACCAGGCGGATGTGCGTCAGTTCCGGATTGGCCTTGATCATGCGCGCCAGCTGGTAGCCGTCGGCGCCCGGCAGGCCGATGTCGAGCACGATCACATGCGGCTTGTGGCGCAGGGCCAGCGCCTCGATCTGGCTGGGGTCCGACGTGGTCCGGATCTCGTGGCCCATCTCGGCCAGCAGGAAGCCCATCATTTCCATCGCGTCGACGTTGTCGTCCACCAGCAGCACGCGCAGGCCGGCGGCCGGGCCGGCTTCTTCGGCGGCGGCGCCGACCGCGCATTCGGCGCCGGCCGTGCGCAGCACCGGCAGCTCGACCGTAAAGGTGCTGCCCATGCCGATGCCCGGGCTTTCGGCGCGCAGCTGGCCGCCGTGCATTTCGAGCAGGCGCGACACCAGCGACAGGCCGATCCCGAGGCCTTCGGGTGCGCGGTCGGGCGGTACCGCCGCCTGGGCGAACATGCCGAAGATGCGCGGCAGGTTGTCCTCGGCGATGCCGATGCCGTTGTCATGCACCGCGATGTGCACGTCGTCGCCATGCAACGACACGCTGAGCCTGATTTCGCCGCCCTTGGGCGTGAACTTGGCAGCGTTGTGCAGCAGGTTGCCCATCGACTGCGCCAGGCGCACCGGATCGCCCGCGACCCAGACCTGGCAGTCAGGCTGCTCGACGGCGAGCTTGTGGCCGCGCGCGCCGATCAGGGGGCCGGCGGTTTCGATCGCCTGGGCGATGACGGCGCCGAGGTTGACCTCCTCGCGGCGCAGCACGATCTTGCCTTCCGAGATGCGCGCCACGTCGAGCAGGTCGTCGACCAGGTGCGCCAGGTGGTCGACCTGGCGCAGGATGACTTCGCGTGCATGCGCATGACGCTCGCCCGCATGCTCGCCGCCCACGCCGAGCAGCGTGGCGGCATTCCGGATCGGGCTCAGGGGATTGCGCAACTCGTGCGCCAGCGTGGCCAGGAACTGGTTCTTGTTGGCGTCGGCCGCGCGCAGCAGCGCTTCCATTTCGCGGCGCGCCGAGACGTCGCTGGTCACGCGCGCAACGCGGTACACCTCGCCGCGCGCGTTACGCACCGCGAACAGGCGGTCGCGCACCCAGCGCGTGGCGCCGTCCGGCAGCACCAGGCGGAACTCTTCGTCGTAGTGCGGCTGCGTGGCCAGCGTGGCCCAGCGTCCCTGCAGGCGCGCGCGGTCGTCCGGATGGACGGCATCGAACCAGCTGGCGTGCTGGCGGCGCAGCGTGTCGACGCTGCGGCCCCAGATCGTCGCGTAGGCCGGGCTCACATAGGCCAGCACGCCCTCGGGCGCCGAGAACATCCAGAACACGTCCTCGACGTTGTCGGTCAGCTGGCGAAAGCGCTCCTCGCTCTCGCGCAGGTCGTCCTGGGTCTGGCGCATGCGCAGCAGCGCATTCACGTTGGCGATGAGCTCATCGGCCTCGATCGGCGCGGCCAGGTAGTTGTCGGCGCCGCCTTCAAGGCCGCGGATCCTGTCGGCGCGGCCCGTGAGGGCGGCGGAGGTTTGCAGCACCAGCACGCAGTTGGTGTCGGGGTTGGCCTTGATGCGGCGGCACACCTCGATGCCGTTGATGTCGGGGAGCTTTACGTCCAGCAGCACCAGCGCCGGGTCGTCCCCGCGGACCATCGCCAGCGCATCGGTGCCATTCGCCGCTTCCAGCACCCGGAAACCCGCGCTTTGCAGGATACGGGTCTTCGCGTAGCGCGCGCCGTCGTTGTCGTCGACGTTGAGGATCAGGGGTGGAGTGGCAGTCATGTTTCGGTGTCTCAGGTGCTGGCGGGCGCCGGATGGGGGAGTTGACGCGGCAGCGTCAGCATGAAGGTCGAACCCACGCCGGGCCGGCTGGCGACGTCGACGCGCCCTCCCAGCAGTTCGGCCAGGCGCCGGCACAGCGGCAGGCCGAGGCCCGTGCCCTTGCTGCGCCGCTGGAGCGGGTTTTCCACCTGGGTGAATTCTTCGAAAATCAGGTGCAGGTGGTCGGGATCGATGCCGATCCCGGTGTCGGTGACGGCAAAGGTCAGCATGTCGGTGTCGCTGTCGTGCGCCGCGCTCACGCGCACCGAGCCGTCCTCGGTGAATTTCAGCGCGTTGGCGATGAAGTTGCGCAGGATCTGGGACAGCATGCCCTCGTCCGAATCGAAGGCTTCTTCGATGCCGCCGTTGTCGAACACCAGTTCCACGCGCTCGGCGTCGACCAGCGGGCGCAGCATGCCTTTCAAAGCGCGGAACAGGTTCTCGACCACGACCGGCGCCGGCTGCGCTTCCACGCGCCCGGCCTCGATCTTGGCCAGGTCGAGCAGGTCGTTCACCAGTTCCGACATCTCGGTGGCGGTGCGTTCGATGAGCCAGACCTGGCGCTCCTGTTCGGGCGTAAGGTCGCCGTCCATGCGATCGAGCAGGAGTTTCGACAGCGCGCGGATCGACGACAGCGGCGTGCGCAATTCATGGCTGGTGTTGGACAGGAAGCGCGACTTCATCTCGTCGGCGCGGCGCAGGTGCTCGGCCTTGTCCTCGATCTCGGCGTACAGCGCGACGATGCCGCGGTTGGTGTCTTCGAGTTCGCGCGTCAGCGAGAGCAGGTCTTCCTGGCGCTCGCGCAGCTCGGCCAGGGTCTCGACCAGCTCGCGGTTCTGCTGCTGCACTTCCTCGAACGAGTTGCCGATCGGGGTGGCGGCCAGTTCGGTCGTGATTTGCGCCAGGCGCGTCGGGCTGGCCGGCTGTTGCGGCGGCAGCGACTTGCGCATGCGGATGACCGGGGCGCCGCCGCTGCTGTCGGCATCGCAGGCGTCCATCAGGCGGTGCGCGGTGACCAGCGCCGCATCAAGCATGGCGGCGCCTTCGCTGCAGGCCGCGGCGCAGCGCACCGCGGTGACCGCCACCTCGAGCTGCTGGCGGTCGCGCAGGTCGCTCAGGACGAATACGGCGCGCGCGCTGATGCCGGCGTGGCAGGCCGCGCGGGCGACTTCCGAAACGGCGGTGGCGATGCGTACCTGGTCCTGCTTGGCAAAGCCGAGCAGGCTTGATACCTGGCGCGCACGCTGGCGCACCAGTACGACATCCTTGTCGCTTTCGAGGGCGACGGTAAGGATGCGCTGGCTCATGCGCGGCCCGGCATGCGCCGCACGACCAGCACCATCGCATCGTCGCGGCGGCGGATGAAGTCGCGCATCAGCATCGCCGCCACCAGTGCCGGACTTCTCGCCAGCAGGCCCGGATACTTGTCCAGGTCCCACTGGGTCTGGATGCCGTCCGAGTGCAGGATGCAGAGCGAATCGGGCGCGCACGGCACGCTGAATTCCTGTACCTTGCGCATGTTGTGGCCGACGATGCCGTTGTGCGACACCAGCGCGCGCCGGGTATCGCCATCGATCACGTAGGCGCCGATGTTGCCGATGCCGGCAAAACGCACGACGTCGTTGTCGAAGTCGATGCGCGCCGCCGCCAGCGCCGCGCCGCGGGTGCCGCGCAATGCCTCGTGCGCCGCTTCGACCAGCGCGCCGGGTTCGGAATGCGGCAGGCGTTGCAGCTGCCCCAGCGCCGCCTGCGCCGCGATGGCGGCGGCGGGACCGTGGCCCAGGCCGTCGACCGCGAGCAAGGTGGCACCGGCCGGGTCGCAGGCCACGCCCCAGCCGTCGCCGCAGGCATCTTCGCCCGCCAGCGGCACCGTCAGCGCGCCGACCTCGATCCGGCACAGGCCCGGCCCGGCTTCGTCGCGCCACAGGCGCATGAAGAACAGAGCCCCCTTGCCGGGCGCCGACCAGACATCGAATTCGTCGGACAGCCGGCGCAGCGCGCCGAGGCCGGTGCCCGAAGTGCCGGCGGTGGACATGCCGTCGCGCAGGCAGGCATCGACGTCGTCGATGCCGGGGCCGCTGTCGACCGCCAGCACGTCGACCCCGGGCACGCCTTCGGACTGCGCCACGTTCAGGTAGAGCATGCCTTCGCCGGCATGCTTGAGCAGGTTGGTACCGGCCTCGGTGACGATGACAGCCAGCTGGCCGGCGCGGGTTTCATTAAAACCGAGCTCGAGCGCCAGCACCTGGCCGGCGCGGCGCGCCGCCGAGATGTCGCTGGCGTGCACGATCGGATACGCATGTTGGGTGCTCAGTGAGCTGATCAGCGTTTCCATTTGACGACCGCGATGGCGGTCCCTTCTCCAATTCGGGTATCGACGTCGAATTCGTCGACGAGGCGCTTCGAGCCGCCCAGGCCAAGGCCCAGGCCGCCACCAGTGGTATAACCGTCGCGCAGCGCGAGCGCGAGGTCGGGGATGCCGGGTCCGCTGTCGACGAACACGATGCCGACCCCCTGGCGCGTGCCGTCTGTCAGTTTATCCAAGTGCACAGCGCCGCCGCCGGCGTACTTGATCGTGTTGCGCGCCAGTTCGCTCGCAGCAGTAATAAGCTTGGTCTGATCGACCAGCGACAGACCAATGGCGACCGCGCGCTCGCGTACCTGCTTGCGCAGGCCGACCACGTCCTCGTCGCTGCGCAGGGGCAGGCTGCTGCGCTCGATCCGCTGCCTGGCGTTATAGTCCAGCAAGTGTGTCTTGAATTCAACTGCGGAATCAGTCGCAGTGCTCATCTATTCAGGCTCTTTCCGAGCAGGGTCATGCCCTTTTCGACGTTCAGCGCGGTCTTTACCCCGGTCAGCGTCAAGCCGAGCTCGACCAGGGTGATCGCAACGGCCGGCTGCATGCCGACGACCACCGTCTGGGCGTCGAGCACGCGCGCCATCGCCGCGGTATTGCTGATCATGCGCCCGATGAAGGAATCGACCAGGTCGAGCGCGGAAATGTCGATCAGCACGCCCTTGGCGGCATCACGAACGATACGCTCGGTCAAATCGTCCTGCAAGGTCATGGCCAGGCGGTCGTGCATGTCGACCTGGATGGTGACCAGCAGCAGGTCGCCCATCCGCAGAATAGGAATGCGTTCCATCACCGGCTCAGTTCTTGCGGGAGACGGTGACCGAAGCGCCGGTGCGCTCGAGGGCGACCAGGAAGGCATCGGCCAGGGTGGCCTTGGTGACGACGTCTTCCAAGTTCACGCCCAGGTGGACGATGGTCTGGGCGATCTGGGGGCGGATGCCGCTGATGATACAGTCGGCGCCCATCAGGCGTGCGGCGGCGATCGTCTTCATCAAGTGCTGGGCAACCAGGGTGTCGACCATCGGCACGCCGGTGATGTCGATAATAGCGATCACGGCGCCGGTGTCGACGATCTTTTGCAGGATGTTTTCCATCACCACCTGGGTACGCGCCGAATCGAGGGTGCCGATCAGCGGCAGCGCCAGGATGCCGTCCCACAGTTTCACGACCGGGGTCGACAGCTCGAGCAGTTCCTGCTGCTGGCGCACGATGATCTGGTCGCGTGCTTTCTGGAACACTTCGATGGTAAACAGGCCGAACTTGTCGAGCAGCGAGCTCACCGCCCAGGATGCCGCCGCCAGGGTCGCCGGCTCTTCGGCAAAGGCGCTCGTCAGCTGGGCGAACAGGGGCTGCTTGAGCGAGAACACGAAGCTGGCGGTCTCGCTCGGGGTCGAACCGCTTTTCGCGCGGGTCGAGGAAATTTCGGTCAGCAAGTCGCGCACCTGGTCCCACGAACGGTGCTCGATGTTCTCGAGTTCGCCGCTGTTGGTGGCGTGTGCGAAGGCCGCCAGGAACTGCTGGCAATGGGTACGCAGCTGATCGCGCGAGCTGCTGGTGCCGCGCACGATCATGGCCTCGAGCTGGGAAATCCACTGCGAGCCGATCTCGGCCTCGTGTTCCTGGATGATCTGGCTGATACGGCTTGCGTTGTCTTTCGTGGTCATCAATGGGGCCCTGGTTTTGGTCGTTCGGTCGTGGATGCGTTCGCATTCAGAACGAACTGCTCCACAATTGGAGAATCATTAACTATAACACTTCTGCACACATTTCCATGTAACACTTGAGTGCGGCGCCGGGGCATTCCGGCGCCTGCGCCGCGCCGCGCCAATTCGGTGCGGTTGCCGCCGAAACTGCGCCTTGCGCGGCCTGTTAGCTCGCTCTTGTTTACAGAACTTTGATCTTCGGCAAAAATATGCTGTGAAGACCTTGTTAGCCTGATGTGTCGCGTCAGAACGGCCGACGCCGGTTGCATGCCGATACTGCTCCCACCCCTGCACAGCGGGGACCCTCCCCCCCAAGGAGAAGCCACATGAAGTCACGATTCGGCCGGCATGAAAAGTTCCTGTACCGGCGCAATACGATAGTCGCCAGCTTTCTCTCCGGCACCAAATTCGGCATCGTCGTTGCGGTGCTGGTCTTGCTGGTCTCGAAGTTCAGCTGAACGGGTAGGCGCCCCGCGCCGGGCGCGCGCGTCGCAGGACGCGCCACGCGCAGCCTGGTAACAGGCGCTCGGACCACCCATAAAAAAACCGCCAGGCTCACGCACTGGCGGTTTTTTATCGGCTAGCCGCGCGAGGCGGTTGACTGAACAGCTTACTGCGCCGCAGCTTCCGCCGGATCCGCCGCCTTCATCGACAGCTTCAGACGGCCGCGCTCGTCGGTCTCGAGGACCTTGACGCGCACTTGCTGGCCTTCTTTCAGGTAGTCGGCCACGGCGTTGACGCGCTCGTTGGCGATCTGCGAGATGTGCAGCAGGCCGTCCTTGCCCGGCATGACTTGCACGATGGCGCCGAAGTCCAGCAGTTTCAGGACGGTGCCGTCGTAGGTCTTGCCCACTTCGACCGAGGCGGTCAGCTCTTCGATGCGGCGCTTGGCTTCCTGGCCGGCAGCGGCATCGACCGAGGCGATGGTCACGATGCCTTCGTCGGTGATGTCGATCTGGGTACCGGTCTCTTCGGTCAGCGCGCGGATGACGGCGCCGCCCTTGCCGATGACGTCACGGATCTTCTCTGGGTTGATCTTGATCGTGATCAGGCGTGGAGCGAAATCCGACAGTTCAGTTTTGACGTTCGGCACGGCCTTCTGCATCTCGGCCAGGATGTGCTGGCGGGCTTCCTTGGCTTGCGCCAGCGCCACCTGCATGATCTCCTTAGTGATGCCCATGATCTTGATGTCCATCTGCAGTGCCGTGATACCCGCTGGGGTACCGGCCACCTTGAAGTCCATGTCGCCCAGGTGATCTTCGTCGCCGAGGATGTCGGTCAGGACGGCGAACTTGCCGCCTTCCTTGATCAGGCCCATGGCGATGCCGGCGACGTGCGCCTTCATCGGCACGCCGGCGTCCATCAGTGCCAGGCAGCCGCCGCAGACCGATGCCATCGACGAGGAACCGTTCGATTCGGTGATTTCCGACACCAGGCGGACCGAGTAGCTGAAGTCTTCCGGGTTAGGCAGGGCAGCAACGAGTGCGCGCTTGGCCAGGCGGCCGTGGCCGATTTCGCGGCGCTTCGGGGTGCCCACACGGCCGGTTTCGCCGGTGGCGAACGGAGGCATGTTGTAGTGCATCATGAAGTCGTCGGTGTACTCGCCCATCAGGGCGTCGATCTTCTGGCTGTCACGGGCGGTGCCGAGGGTCGCGATGACCAGCGCCTGGGTTTCGCCGCGGGTGAACAGGGCCGAACCGTGGGTACGCGGCAGCACGCCGGTACGGATCGCGATCGGGCGCACGGTGCGCGTGTCGCGGCCGTCGATGCGTGGCTCGCCGTCGAGGATCTGGGTACGCACGACCTTGGCTTCCATGTCGAACAGGATGTTGCCGACGTCGCCGCCGTCAGCCTGGATGCCATTGGCCGACAGGGCCGCCATGACTTCGGAGGACAGCGACTTCAGCTTTTGCTGGCGTGCCGACTTCTCGCGGGTCTGGTAAGCATCGCGGATTTTTGCCGATGCCAGTTCGGTCACTTGCGCGATCAGGGTTTCGTTCTTGGCCGGAGCAGTCCACTCGACTTCCGGCTTGCCGCCTTCGGCAACCAGGTCATGGATCGCATCGATGACGACGCGCATCTGGTCGTGGCCGTAGACGACCGCACCCAGCATGATTTCTTCGGACAGCTGCTGCGCTTCGGATTCGACCATCAGCACGGCCGTTTCGGTACCGGCGACGACGAGATCCATCTGCGAGGTTTTGAGCTGGGTGGTGCTCGGGTTCAGGATGTACTGGCCGTTGGCGTAGCCGACGCGGGCGGCGCCGATCGGACCGTTGAACGGGACGCCGGCGACGCACAGGGCGGCCGAGGCGCCGATCATCGCAGGGATGTCCGGATCGATTTCAGGGTTGACCGACAGCACGTGGATGATGACCTGGACTTCGTTCAGGTAGCCTTCCGGGAACAGCGGGCGGATCGGACGGTCGATCAGGCGCGAGGTGAGCGTTTCTTTTTCGGAAGGACGGCCTTCGCGCTTGAAGAAACCGCCCGGGATTTTACCGGCAGCATACGTTTTTTCGATGTAATCGACGGTCAGCGGGAAGAAGTCCTGGCCCGGCTTGGCGTCCTTGCGGGCGACGACGGTGGCCAGCACGACGGTGTCTTCCACCGACACCAGCACGGCGCCGGACGCCTGACGAGCGATTTCACCGGTTTCCAGGGTGACGGTATGTTGGCCGTACTGGAAGGTCTTCGACACTTTATTAAACATTGGTAATCCCTTTCTTTCTATTTGCCGACAGATTTTCAGGAGCTGTCGTTCACCTCACCACATGTGACTCGGAAGCCACCTTAAGAAGCCGCTACGGCTTCTCGTGCTACAAAAACAGCGAATGCTTAAAACAAAAAATGCCCGCGACAGTTAAAACTGACGCAGGCATTTCCTTGACTAAACCGTCTGGCGCAAAAATTACTTACGCAGGCCGAGTTTGGCGATCAGGTCGCGGTAACGGCCCAGATCCTTGCTCTTCAGGTAAGACAGCAGGCTCTTACGACGGTTGACCATCATGATCAGGCCGCGGCGCGAATGGTGGTCTTTCTGGTGGGCCTTGAAGTGGCCGTTCAGTTCGTTGATGCGTGCGGTCAGCAGTGCGACCTGGACTTCCGGCGAACCGGTGTCGTTTTGGCCACGTGCGTTGTCGGCGATGATAGCCGACTTGTTGATGTTTTCTACGGACATGATGTTACCTTTCACATGCGGTGCAAGAGTCGTAACCCAGCGCACCGTGATTTGATTAAAAAAACCTGCCCTTGCGGACAGACCCGCAAGTATATGCGAAAACAGTTGGCGTCACCAGCTTTTGCTGTCCTCCAGTTCGGGCATCATGGTGTTTTGAGGCTCATTGACGGGGATTTCCATGCATACCATGTTCAGAATTACAAGGCTGTGCGCGGCGCTGCTCCTGAGCGCTTGCGCTTCGCCATTCTTCCGTGAAGCACCAAGCGTCGGCGCGCCGGCGGGCGCCGTCACCGCCAAGCTGGGACAGCCGACGGCGGTCTACCCTGCCCTCGACGGCGGTCAGATGCTCGAGTACGCCACTGCCCCCTTCGGCCAGTTCACCTGGATGGCCCACATCGGTGCGGACGGGCGCATGCTGTCTTACGAGCAGGTGCTCACCGGCGAAAAGTTCGCCACCATCAAGGTCGACCGGGCGACCAAGGCCGACGTGCTGCGCACCATCGGCCGCCCCGCCGAACGCTCGCGCGTCATGCTGCGCAACTACGAGGTCTGGTCTTACCGCTACAGGGAAGCGGGCGTCTGGAATTCGCTGATGCACATGCATTTCGACGAGGCCGGCGTCGTGCGCCAGATGATGAACGGGCCGGACCCGATGTTCGACGTGCGCGACCGGAATTCCTGGTAAATCTTTTATTTATTGCGCCCGCCGTCGCTGCGAATGAAGGCATCGACCGCGTCCAGCGTCGGCGCCAGCTTTTGCAACGCACTCGAGAGCGACGCGACCAGCGTCGTATGGCTGACACCGTCGTAGTACACCTCGCGCACTGGCACGTGGGCGGCGCGCAGTTTAATTGCCATGCCGCCGGTGTTACGCATCGGATTGACCAGGTTGTCGTCTTTCGCCGCAATGAGCAGCGCCGGCGGCGACGACGCGTTCACGTGGCTGAGCGGCTGCGAGTCGGGCGGCGTGTTCGGCGCGCTGAAGACGGGCTGCGTCGTGCGGTTCTGCACCGGCAGGAAATCGTAGGGGCCGGCGAGACCGATCCAGCCGCGCAGCATGTCCGTCTTGAGACCTTCCTTGCCCAGCCAGCGCGGATCGAGCGCCAGCATGGCCGCGTTGTAGGCGCCGGCGCTGTGGCCCATCACGAAGATATTTTTCGGGTCGCCACCGTGGGACGCGATCTCGCGCGCGGTCCAGGCGACGGCGCCGGCCCCGTCGACCAGGAAGTCCGGGTAGCGCACTTGCGGATAAAGCCGGTAATCCGGGATGACGACCACGAAGCCGCGCGCGGCCAGCGCCCGGCCGACGAACGCATAGTCCTCGCGCTTGCCGCTGACCCAGTTGCCGCCGAATAAAAAGACGATCACGGGCGCTTTTTGCGCATTCGATGCGGGGCGGTAGACGTCGAGCGTGTTGCGCGGGTCGGCGCCGTAGCGGATGGCGGCGGTGGCGTTTACCGTGCCGGCGGGCGAGACGGCGTTCACCACCGCGAGCGGCGAACAGGCGGCGATGGCGCCGGCCGCCAGCGCCGCGGCGGTGCAGAGGATGAGTTTGTTCATGCCCCGAGTATATTGGCCGGGGCTGGAGGCGTGGCGCACCCTAGCCTTGCCGCACCGCCCCATGCCTATGCGTTTGTTTCCACAACAACAAGAGTAGGACCTATACTGGATCCCTATGGCAACCGCACACCCGTCCCTGCAGCAGTTGCGCTACCTGGCCGGCATCGGCGTTTCGCTTGCCGTGCACGTGTTGCTGATTGGTTTGTGGCAGCTGTCGCGGCCTGTTATGGTGCACGACCAGGGCGAACTGCAGCAAATGCAGTTCCTGCGCCTGCTGCCGAGGCCGTCGCCGGATCGTCCGGAGGTCCTGCCGCCGCCGCCGCCGCAGGCTGCCGTGCGCAACGCCGGCCCTTCGTCGGCGGCACGTTCGCAATCGGCGCCGGCTGCGCCGATTGCGCAAGCCATTGACCTCCCTGCGCCGCAGGTGGCCGATGCGCCGCCTTCCCCTGCCGTATCGCCTGCGGACATGCTGCGTGATGCGCGGGCTTCGGTCGGCGCCATCGACCGCGCGCTACGGGCGGAAAATCCGGGACGCGGCATCCGCGCACCGATTGAAACGGCGCAGACGAAACTCGAAAAAGGCATCGCCCAGGCCGGCGAGATGGCGCCGAACAAGTGGTATCAGGCGCCGAAGACGCAGGAGATTCTGGATCCGGGCGGGTATGGGCGCAGGCGGTATCGGGTGATTACCGCTGCGGGGACTTATTGCGTTACTGACGAATCGAATCACGCGCCGGATGGGATCGATTCGATGCAGCACGGGATCAAGCCGAAGATCACTACCTGCGATGCGGATGAGCAGCCGGCGACGAAGCAGAAATGGAATTGAGGCGCGCATCCCGTGCGAGCCGGGTGGGGCTGTTGCCTGTGGGGCTAGTGGTTTGTTGAATCCGCGTGGGCACTCCTGAACTGACCCCCAAAAGTTGGACACAACTTTTGGGAGAAGTATGTCGAAGTACTCAGAGCAGTTCAAACACACGTTGGTTCAGCAATACTTGTCTGGTGGCGGTGGCTATCGGGCCCTGTCTCAGCGCCATGGCATGGCGAATCGGTCGTTGGTCGAACGGTGGGTAGCGGCTTATCAGCTCCACGGAAATGCTGGGCTGAGCAAGAAGCGAAGCCGTTATGACGCTGATTTCAAAT